>NZ_JBJGZH010000006.1:0-199108 GCF_054050415.1 Geodermatophilus sp. SYSU D01180
AATACCCGGATCTATTACCCTTTCCGCCGCCCCTCCCCCAGGACGCCCCCCAGACCCCGCGCCGGCCCCCCGACCCCAGCGGCACGGCGGCCGTCGCCGTTCCCGGGCCCGAGGGGGTCGACCCGTCCCCGGGGGACGAGGACGATGGGCCCGCCCGACGAGTCGATCGGGAGGGGAGCACGATGACGCAGACGCAGCCCCTGGAGCACCTGTCCTTCGACCGCCCCGACGAGGTCCGCGAGGGCGACAACTGGCGGCTGGAGCTGCTGCACCTGGCCGGCGGCGCCGAGGTCGGCCGGATCACCGTCCAGCCCGGCTGGCGGTGGTCCGAGCACGTCCGGCCGGTGGCCGGCACCGACCTGTGCCAGGCCCCGCACCAGCAGTACCAGCTCTCCGGCCGGATCCACGTCGTGATGGCCGACGGCACCGAGATCGAGTCCGGTCCCGGTGAGGTCACGACGCTGCCGCCGGGACACGACGCCTGGGTCGTGGGGGACGAGCCGGTCGTGGCCATCGACTGGCACGGCGCCTCGGTCTGGGCGACCCGGCCCTAGCCCCCGCCGGCGCGGGACCGGCGGGGCCCCCGCTCAGGCGGCGGGGGTCCGGCGGGGGAGCCGGGCGGTGACCGCGGCCGCGAGCGCGTCGCCCAGCGACGCCGGCCACAGCAGCGCCCGCAGCCGGGCCTGCGGCGCCGCCGCCGTGGCCAGCCCCCGCCGCGCCCGGGTCAGCGCGGCGCCCAGGGACGGGTCGGCGGGCGCGCCGGGACGGCCGTAGCTGGCCGCCTCCTCCGCGCGGGCCAGCCGCCCGATCGCGTCGGCCGCGTCGGGGACGCCGGCGCGGTGCGCGCCCCCGGCGGCCGCGACGCCGTCGAGGGTGCGGGTCAGCGCCGCCGCCTGCTGCCGCGGGGTCTGCGCGGGGTCCCAGGGCAGGCCGAGGTCCCGCGCGGTCGCGGCGAGCTCGTCCCACAGCGCGGCCGGGCCGCCGCCGGCCACCCGGCGGCGCCGCTGCAGCGCCCGGGCGCCGGCCGGTGCGGCCAGCAGCGCGGCCAGCCCGAGCAGCACGCCGGTGGCGACCAGCACCGGGCGCGCCGACGCCGGCTCCTGCGCCGACCCGAGGCCCTGCGGGGCGCCGCCGGCGGCCCGGTCCCGCGCGGGGGTCGTCGGCGCGGCGGGCGCGGTCGGGACGATCGGGACGTCCTGCGGGCGCTCGAGCACCTCCTGGTCGGCCGGGCGCGGCGCCCACGGCAGGTCGACGGCGCGCTCGCTGTCGATCGGGGTGGGGTCGAACGGCACCCAGCCGAGGTCGTCGAAGTACACCTCGACCCAGGCGTGCGCGTCGTCGCTGGTGACCAGCCGCCCGCCGCCGGGCTGCACCCGGCCGGGCGTGTAGCCCAGCGCGACCCGGGCGGGGATGCCCGCGGCCCGGACCATGGCGGCCATCGCCCCGGCGTACTGCTCGCAGTAGCCCTGCTTGAGCTGCAGGAAGTCGACGAGGTCGTCGCCGCTGGTGCCCGGCTGGGTCGCCAGGCTGTAGACGAAGCCGTTCGCGCGGGAGAAGTGGCCCTGGATGGCGCGCACCGCGTCGTAGGGGGTGGCCGCGCCCGCGGTCAGGCTCGCGACCAGGTCGGTGACGGCCGGGTCCAGCGGCGGCAGCGCGGTGTCGCGCTCGCGCACCGGCGAGCCGGGCGGCACCTCGCCGGAGGCGCGCAGCTCGTCCTCGGTGGGGCGGGCCTCCACCGCGGTGACCCGGTAGCTCTGGGCCGCGGTGGTGACGTCGCGGCCGAAGACGGTGCCGGTGGTGGGGTCGAACCGCCACGCGCCGGCGTCGGCGATCTCCACCGTCAGGGGGGAGGTGAGCACCGGCAGGAACCGGTCGTCGTGGCCGACCGCGGTGATCGTGGCCTCGATCCGCCGGCCGTCGCGGCGCCCGGGCAGCGGGGCCAGCTCGTCGGGCTGCGCCACCGACGTCTCGCCGTCGAGGTTGCCCACCGTCCAGCCGTCCTCGGCGCTGTACACGTCGAGGGTCACCACGCGCAGGTAGCCGGGGTCGAGGACCGAGGCGTCGAACCGCAGCAGGTCGATCGGCTCGGGGAGCGTGAGCTGGCCCTGCAGCGCCGCGGCCGCGTCGAGCGCGGTGCCGGTCGACCCGCCGCCGCCCCCGGGACCGAAGCCGGCGGCCAGCCGGCCCTCGGGCAGGGTCGGCACCACGCTGCCGCCCACCAGCGCGGCGGCCAGCGCCAGCACGGCGGTGCCGGTCGCGGCGAGCCCGCCGGCGCCGCCCCGCCGCCCGGCCCGCGCGGCCAGCCGCCGCGCCTGGTCGGCCCACAGCAGCAGCGCCAGCCCCGCGGCCGGGGCCGCGACCGCGGTCAGCCCGATGCTGCCGGTGACCGTGCTGACCGGCACGCAGAAGAGCACCAGCAGCCCCAGCCCGGCCAGCGCCGGCTGCCGGCCGCCGACGGCGATCAGGTCGACGACGACGGCGACGATCCCGACCAGCAGCACGGTGAGCGCGAGCAGGCCGGTGAGCGGCAGGGCCGGCGTGGACTGCTCGCGGATCTCGGCCGAGCCGTCGGTGAGCACCGCGGCGAGGTCGCCGAGGGCGTCCGGGGTGGGCAGCCAGCCGCCGATCGCGTCGTCGGGGGCGAACAGCGCCGTCATCAGGCACAGCAGGGCGGCGAGCTGGCCCAGCGGCACCAGCGGGACCCCGGCGGCGCCGGCCCGGGCGGGCAGCGGCCGGCCGCCCGACGCCCAGGCCCACACCGCCGGGCCGGCCGCACGCAGCGCCAGCCCGGCGAGGGCGACCACCGCGACGGCCGCCAGCGCCGGCGGCACCCAGGCCGGCCGGGTGAAGACCGGCGCCAGGGCGCAGCTGCCCAGCGCGGTGGCGACCGCGGCGGCCAGCGTCGTGCCGCCCTCGCGGCGCAGCGTGCCCGGCGGCACGGGCGCCGGCGGGGGTGCGGGGACCGGCGGCGGGACCGGCCCGCCGGACCGGACCGGGGGCGGCGGCGGGGCGAGGGTGGTCATCCCGGCACCCCCAGGACGCCGGCCCGGACCCCGGCGGAGGCCGGGGCGAGGTCGGCCCACACGGCCTCGACGGTGCGCGAGGAGTCGGCGATGACGACCTGCCAGCCGGCGCCGCGCAGCAGCGTCGCGGACCGCTCCAGCTGGGTGGTCAGCACCGAGCGCGCGGTGGCCGACAGCCCGCGCTTGCTGCGGGCGCCGGGGTCGGCCCAGCTGGCGACGTCGAGCAGCACGGCGACGTCGGCGGACGGGCCCGAGCGGGTGGCGACGAGCTCGGTGAGGTCGTCGGGGCCGACCGCGCCGAGCAGCGCGACGACCGGGCCCTCGCCGGCCACCCGGTGCAGCAGCTCCGCGGCCGGCCCGAGGCCGGTGCCGCGGCCCGGCCCGAGGGCGGCCAGCCGGTCCAGCAGCTCGCCCGGTCCCAGGGCCGCCCGCGCGGCGGGGGCGGCGCGGCCGCCGTCCGGCGCGGCGGGGGTGAGCTCGCCGGAGGTGGTGACCACGCGCAGCGCCGCCCCCCGCCGCGCGAGCGCGGTGCCGATGCTCGCCGCGGCCTCCACCAGCCACTCGAGGCTGTCCTGCGGCGGCGCCGGGTCGCCGGGCGGGCCGGGGACGGCGCCGCCGGCGGCCGGTCCCG
Organism: Geodermatophilus sp. SYSU D01180; assembly: GCF_054050415.1. NCBI lineage: Bacteria > Bacillati > Actinomycetota > Actinomycetes > Geodermatophilales > Geodermatophilaceae > Geodermatophilus > Geodermatophilus sp. SYSU D01180. Next base: position 3,655 of record NZ_JBJGZH010000006.1, read on the forward strand.
GGCCCGCGGCGCGGGTCAGCAGGTGGGCGCGGGTGCGGGTGTCGAGCAGCAGCGCCGCCTGGGCGCGCCAGGGCCGCTCCTCCAGCCGCACCATGAGCTCGCCGGTGCGCGCGGTGGCCCGCCAGTGCACCTTCCGCAGGTCGTCGCCGTGCCGGTACGCGCGGGTGCTCACGTCGTCCTCGCCGTGCACGGCGATCGAGCGGCGGGCGCCCTCGCCGCCGCCGCCGTGCCCGCCGCCCGGGCCGCCGGGGCCCAGCGGCCGGACCCGCGGCACGACCACCAGGGGCGCGCCGTCGGTGCCGCTGGTGGTGCGCTGCACCAGCCCGAAGGGGTCGACCAGGCGCAGCCGCAGCGGGCCGAGACGGAACCGGCCGCGGCGGGCGCCGGACACCCGGTAGCGCACGCCGGCGGTCGCGGCGGCGGGCAGCCGCTCGACGACGAAGGAGGGGGAGCGGCCCAGCTCGGGCGGCAGGTGCTCGGACAGCAGCCACAGCCGCCCGGTGCGCCGGTCGGCGTTGGTCACCTCGAGCAGCACCTCGGCGTCCTGGCCGCGCGGCACCCGCGACGGCGTCACGGTGCGCCGGACGCCGACGCGGAACCGCTGCCGGGCGACGGCGACCGCCGACAGCAGCGGCAGCGCGAGCACGAAGACGGCGATCTGCACCAGCGGCCGCTCGCCGAGCAGCGCGCCGAGGCCGAGCAGGGTGGCCCCCGCGGCGACCAGGCAGCGGCCGCGGAGGGTGAGCGAGGTCAGCGCCGAGCGCAACGGCCCACCCACGCCGGTCAGCGTCCGCGGAGGACGGGGACGGTGGACAGCAGGCCGGTCACCACCTGCTCGGCGGTGCGGCGCGCGGCCGCGGCGTCGGCGGTGAGCAGCAGCCGGTGGGCGAGGACCGGGACGGCCATCGCCTGCACGTCGTCGGGGAGCACGTGGTCGCGGCCGGAGAGCGCCGCCGACGCGCGGGCGGTGCGCAGCAGCTGCAGCCCGGCCCGCGGGGAGGCGCCCAGCCGCAGCTCGGGGGAGCGGCGGGTGGCCTCGACCAGCGCGACGACGTAGCGGCGGACGGCGTCGGAGACGTGCAGCGACTGCACCGCCGTCACCAGCGCGCGCACCGTGCCGGCGTCGGCCACCGGCGTCAGGGAGGCCAGCGGGTCGGCGGTGCCGCGGTCGTCGAGCATGGCGACCTCGGCCTCGCGGTCGGGGTAGCCCATCGACACCCGCGCGGTGAACCGGTCGCGCTGGGCCTCGGGGAGGGGGTAGGTGCCCTCCATCTCCACCGGGTTCTGGGTGGCCATCACCAGGAACGGCCGGGCCAGCTCGTAGCTGACGCCGTCGACGGTGACCTGCCGCTCCTCCATGCACTCCAGCAGCGCCGACTGCGTCTTGGGCGAGGCCCGGTTGATCTCGTCGGCGACGACGACGTTGGCGAAGACCGCGCCGGGCTTGAACTCGAAGGCCCGCGTCTCCTGGTCGTAGACGGCCACGCCGGTGACGTCGCTCGGCAGCAGGTCGGGGGTGAACTGGATGCGCCGCACGCTGGCGTCGATCGAGCCGGCGAGCGCCTTGGCCAGCGTCGTCTTGCCGGTCCCGGGCACGTCCTCCACCAGCAGGTGGCCCTCGGCGAGCAGCACCACGAGGGCCAGGCGGACGACGTCGGGCTTGCCCTGGACGACGCGGGACACGTTGGCCGCGATCCGCGCGCCCTCCGCGGCGACGTCGACCGGCAGCCCCGCCGTCCCGTCCGCCGCACGCATGGTGTCGGTCACCCGGCCCACGGTACGTGCCCGCAGCGGTCCGCAACGTGTTCGCGCACCGCCCCACCGGGCCCCTCCCGGGTCCCCACCACGGCGGCCCCCGCGACCCCTCCCGGTGGGCCGTCCCCCCACCGCGCCCCACCCGGCCGCCCCCCGCCGTCCCCGCGCCCCTGACCTGCACGCCAGCGGGTGGAGCGGGTGGGTCACGACATGGTGTCGAGTGGTGTCTGGTGGGGCGTAGTGGGTTAGTGTGTGGCGCGGTGGGGAGCCAGGGCCCGTCCCGGGTCCGCGGAGGACACGAGGAGGACCACATGGGGGAGGTGATCCGGTGTTCGTCGGCAGCTTCGCCCTGCGCCTCGACGAGAAGGGCCGGCTCGCCCTCCCCGTCCGGTTCCGCGACCAGGTGGCCGACGGCATGGTGATCAAGAAGGGCCAGGAGCGCTGCGTCTACGGCCTGACCATGGCCCGGGTCGCCGAGCAGAGCCGCGCCGCCGCCAGCATGGCCCCCGCCGACACCGCCGAGGCCCGGATGCGCGCCCGCATGAGCTTCGGGTCGATGGTCGAGGTCGAGCCGGACAAGGCCGGCCGCATCACCATCCCGGCGAACCTGCGCCAGTACGCCGGCCTCGACCGCGACGTGGTCGTCGTCGGCGTCGACACCCGCTTCGAGATCTGGGACCAGGCCACGTGGGACGCCTACGTGGAGGAGCAGGAGGCGGCCTTCGCCGCCATGGAGAGCGAGGGGATGCCCACGCTGTCCTGACCCCCGTCCCGCCGGTCGCCCCGACCCCCGCACGCCCGTCCGCGAGCCGACTTCCCCGCGGCTCGACCGGGTGCGGCCCGAACCGTCTTCCCCGCGGCTCGGACCCCGTGCGCAGGCGGCGCCCCCCGCCGCCGGTCGGACCGGCCACCGGCATCCGGCGACCCCCGCTCCCCGCGGCCGCCTCCTGACGCTCTTCCCCGGCGCCAGGCGACACCGCGGGGGCGGGGGTCTCCCTTTCCCCGGGACCGGGAGGCCCGGTCCCTGCGCGGCACGCCCGGCCGGCTCCCCCAGCGGGCGCGCCGTCCGCGCCACCATGAGACACCCGCCCGGCCCTCCCCGCCGGGCCCGACCCGCGAGGAGGGCGACGTGAGCGCACCGGCCGTGCACGTCCCGGTCCTCCTCGACCGCGTCACCGCGCTGCTCGGCCCGGCCTGCGCCGCCGACGGCGCCGTGCTGGTCGACGCCACGCTGGGCCTGGCCGGGCACTCGCTGGCCCTCCTCGACGCGCACCCGGGGCTGCGCCTGGTCGGGCTGGACCGCGACCCGCACGCCCGCGCCGAGGCCGCCGCCCGCATCGCCGCCGCCGGCCACACCGACCGCGTCACCCTCGTGCCCGCCGTGTTCGACGAGCTGCCCGACGTGCTCGGGCGGCTGGGCCTGGCCGAGGTGCAGGCGGTGCTGTTCGACCTCGGCGTCTCCTCGCTGCAGCTCGACCGCGCCGACCGCGGGTTCAGCTACGCCGCCGACGGCCCGCTGGACATGCGGATGGACCCCGGCGCGCCGCGTACCGCCGCCGACGTCGTCAACACCTACTCCGCGGCCGAGCTCACCCGCGTGCTGCGGGTGTACGGGGAGGAGCGCTTCGCCTCCCGCATCGCCGCCGCGATCGTGCGCGAGCGGGCGCGCGAGCCGTTCACGCGCACCGAGCGGCTGGCCCACCTGGTGCGCGACTCCATCCCCGCCGCCACCCGCCGCACCGGCGGCAACCCGGCGAAGCGGACCTTCCAGGCGCTGCGGATCGAGGTCAACGACGAGCTCGGTGCGCTGCAGCGGGCGCTGCCCGCGGCGCTGGACGCGCTGGCCGTGGGCGGGCGCGTCGCCGTCATCACCTTCCACTCGCTCGAGGACCGCATCGTGAAGCAGACCCTCGCCGCCGGTGCCACCGACCGCACGCCACCGGAGCTGCCGGTCCCGCTGCCCGAGTACGGGCCCGTTCTGCGGCTGCTGACCCGCGGCGGCGAGGGCCCCACCGACGCCGAGGTCGCCGCCAACCCGCGCGCGGCGTCGGCCCGCGTCCGCGCGGCCGAGCGCACCCGGCGGCCGGCGTGAGCGCCGCCGCGCGCGCGTCGCGCGCCGAGCCGTCGGCACCGGGGGAGCGGGTCGCCCGCACCCTGCCCAGCCGGCCGCTGCGTGTCCTGCCCTCCCGGCCGGCCCGCACGCGCACCACCGGCCCGGCGCCCCGGGTGGGGACCTCCCGGACGGCGTCCCGCACCCCGGCGCCCGAGCTGCGGCTGCTGCCCGGCGGCGCGGCCCGCACCCGCTCCGCGGCGGCCCGGCGCCGGGCGCCGTTCGCGCTCCTGGTCGTCGCGCTGCTGGTGCTCACCACCATCGGCCTGCTGGTGCTCAACACCTCCATCGCGGTCAACTCGCTGCGGGCCACCGAGCTGCGCAACGCCAACGCCGAGAAGGCCGAGGAGGTGCAGGAGCTGGAGCAGCAGGTCGTCTCCGGCAGCACGCCGGCGCAGCTGGCCGCGGCCGCCGTCGCCGCGGGCCTGGTCCCGGCCGGCGCGGCCGGGCACCTGGTGCTCGGCGCCGACGGCAGCGGCACCCTGCGCGGGACCCCGGAGCCGGCCCCGGACCCCGCCGCGGCCGGGGACGAGGGCTGAGCGTGCTCCCGCCCGCCCGCGGTCCCGAGCCCGCCCGCCGCACCACGCCGCGCACCGCCGCCCGCGGCGGCCGGGGCGCGCTGTCCCGTCCCGTCCCGCGCGCCGGCGGCCCCCGCGGCCCGCGCGAGCCGCTGCCCCGCTCGGGCGCCTTCGTGCCCCGGCGGGCCCCGGGCAGCCGGCGGGTGGGCCGGCCGCTGCGGATGGGCGCCAAGCGGCTCCGGTGGGGGCTGGTGCTCGTCGTCGTCCCGCTGCTGGCCGTCACCGGCAAGCTCGTGCTGCTGCAGGGCGTCGACGGCGCCGACTACGCCAACGCCGCCGAGCAGGACCGGCTCGCCGAGTACCCGATCTCCGCGCTGCGCGGGGCGATCGTCGACCGCAACGGCCACCCGTTCGCCTACACCGTCGACGCCTCACGGGTCGTCGCCGACCCCGTGGTGGTGGAGGACCCCGAGCGCACGGCGCTCGCGCTGACCGCCCTGCTCGACGTGCCGGTGCCCGAGCTCACCGAGCTGCTGGGCCGCGACGGCCGCTACGTCGTCCTCGCCCGCCAGGTCTCGCCGGAGACCGTCGACGCCATCGACGCCCTGGGCCTGGCCGGGATCGTCTTCGAGGACGACCCGGTGCGGCTCTACCCGACCGGGGCCGTCGGCGGGCAGGTCGTCGGCTTCGTCGGCCGCGACGGTGACGGGCTGGCCGGCATCGAGCTGCAGTTCCAGGACGAGCTCGGCGGCACCGACGGGATGCGGCGGGTCGAGGTCGGCAGCGGCGGCCACCCGATCCCCTCGGGCATCGACGAGTCCACGCCGGCCACCGACGGCAGCACCGTGGAGCTGACCGTCGACCAGGACGTCCAGTTCACGACCGAGCAGCGGCTGGCGGAGGCCTGCTCCGACGGCGCGACCACCCGCGCCTCGGCCGTGGTGCTCGACGTGCACACCGGCCAGGTGGTCGCGATGGGCTCCTGCCCCGGCTACGACCCCGCCCAGGCCGGCAGCACCGACCCGGAGCTGCTGGGCAACCCCGCGGTGACGAGCGTCTTCGAGCCCGGCTCGGTGATGAAGGCGGTGACCATGGCCGCCGCGATCGAGGAGGGGAAGGCCACCCCGGACCGGGTGCTGAACGTCAACGGCCACATCCAGGCGGGCGACGCCGTCGTCACCGACGCCCACGACCACGCCCCGGTCGACTGGACGGTCACCGGCATCCTCGCCAAGTCCAGCAACGTCGGGACGATCATGCTCGCCCGCGAGGTCGGCGACGCCACGCTGGAGCGCTACCTGCGCGCCTTCGGGGTGGGTGAGGAGACCGGCGTCGAGCTGCCCGGGGAGAGCGGGGGCCTGCTCGCGGGCTCCGACGAGTGGGAGGCCAGCCGGGCGGCCAACATCGCCATCGGCCAGGGCGTGTCGGTGACGACGCTGCAGATGGCCTCGGTCTTCCAGGCCATCGCCAACGGCGGCGTCCGGGTCCCGCCGCGCATCGTCGACTCGGTCACCGCGCCCGACGGGACGACGTCGACACCGGACGCGCCCGAGCCCACCCGCGTGGTCAGCGAGGCCACCGCCGACGACCTCGCCCACATGCTCGAGGCCGTCGTCGGCCCGGGCGGCACCGCGCCGCTGGGCGAGGTCGAGGGCTACCGGGTGGCCGGCAAGACCGGGACGGCGCAGCGGGCCAACCCCGAGTGCGGCTGCTACGCGGGCGGCGGCTACGTGACGACGTTCGTCGGGTTCGCCCCCGCCGACGACCCGCAGTACGTCGTCGCCGTCGACCTCGAGCGGCCCAGCAGCTCCGCCGAGGGCGGCCAGGTCGCCGCACCCGTGTTCGCCGACGTCATGCGCTACGTGCTCACCGAGCGCGGTGTGGTGCCGTCGGGGACGCCGCGGCCGGACTTCGCGCTCACCGGCGAGGACCTCGCCGAGGCCGCGACCGGCGGTCCCGCGGGGGACTGATCGCGCACCGCCGAGGCCGTGCGGGTGCGCGGGGCGGGCCGGTGCCGACGGTAGATTGGCCAGACGTGAGCCCGACCGGAACCGGGTCGGTGCCCCGGCCAGCGGGGACCCGCCCGCTCGCCCTCAGCGCGCTGCGCGACCTCGTCGGCGACCCCGTGCAGGGCGACCCCGCCACGCCGGTGCGCGGCGTGACCCTGGCCACCCCCGAGGTGCGCCCGGGTGACCTCTACGCTGCCCTGCCCGGCGCCCGCACGCACGGCGCCCGCTTCGCCGCCGACGCCGCCGCCCGCGGCGCGGTCGCCGTCCTCACCGACCCCACCGGCCGCGACCAGGCGGCCGCCACCGGCCTGCCGGTCTGCGTCGTCGACGCGCCGCGCGCCCTGCTCGGCGACGTCGCCGCCCGCGTCTACGGCGAGCCGGCCCGCCGGCTGCCGGTCGTCGGCATCACCGGCACCAACGGCAAGACCACGACGGCGTACCTGGTCGAGGCGGGCCTGGCCGCGGCCGGGCGGGGCACCGGGCTCATCGGCACCGTGCAGACCCGCACCCGCGCCCGCGGCGCCGAGACCGCCTTCCCCAGCGTCCGCACCACGCCCGAGGCGCCCGTGCTGCACGCGCTGCTGGCCGCCATGGCCGAGTCCGGCGTCGACACCGTGGTCATGGAGGTCTCCAGCCACGCGCTGGTGCAGGGCCGGGTCGGCGGCGTCCCGTTCGCCGCGGCCGGGTTCACCAACCTCAGCCAGGACCACCTCGACTTCCACCGCGACCTCGAGGACTACTTCCAGGCCAAGGCGCTGCTGTTCGACGGCCGCGCCGCCCGCGAGGTCGTCGTGGTCGACGACGCGCACGGCCGCCGCCTGGCCGGGATGCTCGGCGGGCGCGCGGTCACCGTGTCCGCCGAGGGGAGCCCGGCCGACTGGACCGCCACCGGCGTCGCCCCGGCCGCCGACGGCGGCTCGGCGTTCACCCTCACCGGCCCCGGCGGCACCTGGCCCGCCCGCGTCCGGCTGCCCGGCCGGTTCAACGTCACCAACGCCGTGCTCGCCGTCGCGCTGCTCGACGCCGTCGGCGTGCCGGTGGCCGCGGCGCTCGAGGGGATCGCCACCGCCGTCGTCCCCGGCCGGATGGAGCCGGTCGACGCCGGCCAGCCGTTCACCGCGGTCGTCGACTACGCGCACACCCCCGACGCCGTCGCCTCGGCGCTCGCCGCGCTGCGCGGCGCCACGACCGGCAGGCTGGTGACCGTGCTCGGCTGTGGCGGCGACCGCGACCCCGGCAAGCGCCCCGCGATGGGCGCCGCGGCGGCGCTCGGCAGCGACCACCTCGTCGTCACCGACGACAACCCGCGCTCGGAGGACCCGGCCGCCATCCGCGCCGCCGTCCTCGCCGGCGTGCCGGCGGAGCGGCGCGGCAGCGTCGAGGAGATCGGCGACCGCCGGGCGGCCATCGCCCGCGCGGTGGAGATCGCCCGGCCCGGGGACACCGTCCTGGTCGCCGGCAAGGGACACGAGACGGGTCAGGAGGTCGCCGGCACCGTGACGCCGTTCGACGACCGCGCGGTGCTGCGCGAGGTCCTCACCGCCGCGGCTGCCGGGGCGGCCCGCCGGTGATCGCCCTCACCCTCGCCGAGGTCGCCGAGGCCGTCGGCGCCGCGCTGACGCCCGCCACCGACCCGGCGGCGACCGTCACCGGCGTCACCCTCGACTCCCGCACCGTCGCGCCCGGCGACCTGTTCGTCGCGGTCGCCGGCGAGCGGGTCGACGGGCACGGGTTCCTCGACGCCGCGGCCACCGCCGGCGCCGTCGCCGCGCTGACCACCCGCCCCGGCGGCCCGCTGCCGGCGCTCGTCGTCGACGACACGGTGGACGCCCTGGGCCGGCTGGCCGCCGCGGTGCACGCCCGGCTGGCCGCGGGCGGGCTGCTCACGCTCGGCATCACCGGCTCCTCGGGCAAGACCTCCACCAAGGACCTGCTCGGCCAGGTGCTCGCCGCCGCCGGCCCGACCGTCAGCCCGCCCGGCTCGTTCAACAACGACATCGGCCTGCCGCTGACCGTGCTGTCCGCCGACGAGGGCACCCGCCACCTGGTGCTGGAGATGGGCGCGCGCGGCCTCGGGCACATCGCCCGGCTGTGCGCGGTCGCCCGGCCCGACGTCGGCGTGGTGCTCAACGTCGGCTCCGCCCACCTCGGCGAGTTCGGCTCCGCCGACGTCATCGCGCAGGCCAAGGGCGAGCTGGTGGAGGCGCTGCCTGCGACCGGCACCGCCGTCCTCAACGCCGACGACCCGCGGGTGGCCGGCATGGCGCCGCGCACCCGCGCCCGGGTGGTCACCACCGGACGGTCCGACGGCGCCGACGTCCGCGCCACCCGCGTCACCCTCGACGACGCCGCCCGCGCCCGCTTCACCCTCGTCGCCGGCGGGGAGGAGCACCCGGTGGCGCTGCAGGTGGTGGGGGAGCACCAGGTGGCCAACGCGCTGTCGGCCGCGGCCGCCGCGCTGGCCGCCGGCATGACCCCCGCCGCCGTGGCGCGGGCGCTGTCGGCCGCAGAGCCGCGCAGCCGCTGGCGCATGGAGGTCACCCGCCGCGCCGACGGCGTGACCGTCGTCAACGACGCCTACAACGCCAACCCCGAGTCCATGCGCGCCGCGCTGGCCGCGCTCGCCGGGCTGCCCGCGACCCGGCGGGTCGCCGTCCTCGGCGGGATGGCCGAGCTCGGGCCCGACGCCGACGCCGAGCACGAGCGGCTGGGCCGCGACGCGATCGCCGCCGGGGTGGACCTGCTCGTCGCCGTCGGACCCGATGCGGTAGGGATGGTGTCGGGTGCCACGGCCGCCGGTGCCCGCCACGGGGAGGGTCACGGGGCGCAGGTCGCGTCCGTGCCCGACCGAGCGGCCGCTCTCGACCTGCTCTCGGAGGTGCTGGTGCCCGGTGACGTCGTGCTGGTGAAGGCCAGCCGGGCCCACGGGCTGGAGGTCCTGGCCGACGGCCTGCTGACCGCCGGGGCAGGCGCGTGAAGTCCGTCCTGATCGCGGCGGCCTTCGGGCTGTTCATCTCGATCCTCTGCACCCCGCTGGCCGTGCGGGCCTTCCGCCGGCGCGGGTTCGGGCAGGAGATCCGCGACGACGGCCCCGAGAGCCACCTGTCGAAGAAGGGCACGCCCACCATGGGCGGCACCGTCATCGTCGGGGCGACCGTCGGCGGCTACCTGATCTCCCACCTGTTCCTCGTCGGGCAGCCCAACCGGGGGGTGACCGCCAGCGGCCTGCTGGTGCTGTTCCTCATGGTGGGCCTGGGCACCGTCGGGTTCCTCGACGACTACCTCAAGATCCGCTTCCGCCGCAGCCTCGGCCTGAACAAGACCTCGAAGCTGGTCGGGCAGCTGGTGGTCGGCGTCGCCTTCGCGGTGCTCGCGATCAACTTCCCGGACGAGGCCGGGGTCACCCCGGCGTCGGAGTTCGTCTCCTTCGTCCGCGACATCGACCCGCTGTTCCTCGGCTCGGTCGGCTTCGTGATCCTCGCCTACCTGTTCATCGCCGGGTTCTCCAACGCGGTGAACCTGACCGACGGGCTGGACGGGCTGGCGGCCGGCTGCTCGGCGATGGTCTGCGGCGCCTACACGATCATCTCGTTCTGGCAGTTCACCCACGACTGCTCCGGCGCGCTGGTCGACGGCTGCTACCAGGTGCGCGACCCGCTCGACGTCACGCTGGTCGCCGCCGGCGGGCTCGGGGCGTGCCTCGGCTTCCTGTGGTGGAACACCAGCCCGGCGCGGATCTTCATGGGCGACACCGGGTCGCTGGCCCTCGGCGGCCTGCTCGCGGGCCTCGCCGTGGTCACCCGCACCGAGCTGCTGCTGATCGTCCTCGGCGGCCTGTTCGTCGCGGTGACGCTGTCGGTGGTCATCCAGGTGGCCTTCTTCCGCGCCACCCGGCGGCGGGTGTTCCGCATGGCCCCGCTGCACCACCACTTCGAGCTCGCCGGGTGGGCGGAGAACACCGTCATCGTGCGGTTCTGGCTGGTGACCGGGATGGCCGTCGCCTTCGGGCTGGGCCTGTTCTACGCCGACTGGCTCTCCATCACCGGGCTGTGAGCGCGGGACCGGGGAGGAGTCCGGTCGGCGGCGACCGGACGCGACACGCGCCGTCGGTGCTCACGCTGCGCGGGCGCAGCGGCGACGATGGCGGGATGGACGGCCGGAGCGAGTCCACCCGCCCCCGCCGCACGGCCCGCCGGGTGCCCGCGGCCGCGGCGCGCCCGCGGCTGCGCGGGCCGGCCTGGCTCGACGGGCCGATGACCAGCTGCCACCTGGTGATCGGCGCGGCCGGGCTGCTGCTCGCCATCGGGCTGGTCATGGTCTTCTCCGCCTCGGCGATCGAGGCCGCGCTGGCCGACCAGCCGGCCTGGCGCCCGGGCGTGGACCAGCTGCTGTTCGCCGCGCTCGGCCTGGTCGCCCTCGGCGTCGCGGTGCGGCTGCCGGCCGGGTGGGTGCGGCGCTGGTCGCCGATCGCGCTGCTGGTCGTCGTCGTCCTGCTGGTGGCGGTGCTGATCCCGGGCATCGGCGTCGTGTACAACGGCTCGCGGGCCTGGATCAGCCTCGGGTTCACCGACTTCCAGCCCTCCGAGCTGTCCAAGCTCGTCGTCTCCCTGTGGGGGGCGCACGTGCTCGCCGTCCACGGGCGGCACCTGACGGTCAAGACGCTGCTGCTCCCGCTGCTGCCGGTGTTCGTCCTGCTGTCCCTGCTCCTCATGCTCGAGCCGGACTTCGGCGCCGTGATCAGCCTGCTGCTCGTGGTCTCGGGCCTGCTCTACGCCGGCGGCCTGCCCTGGCGGCTGTGGGCGGTGGGCGGCGCGACCGTGGTCACCGGCGTGGTGCTCATGGTCATGGCCGAGCCGTACCGGATGGAGCGGATCACCGCCTTCCTCCACCCCTTCGACGACCCCACCGACACCGGCTTCCAGGCCATCCGCGGCTTCTACGCGCTGGCCAACGGCGGCCTGTGGGGCGTGGGCCTGGGCAACAGCGCCATGAAGTGGAACCTGCTGCCCGAGGCGGAGTCGGACTACATCTTCGCGATCATCGGCGAGGAGCTCGGCTTCCTCGGCTGCCTGGTCGTGATCACCCTCTACGCGGTGCTGGCCTACGCCGGCTTCCGCATCGCCCGCCGCGCCACCGACCGCTTCGTGTCGCTGGCCAGCGTGGCGATCACCGTCTGGCTCGTCGGCCAGGCGGCCCTGAACATGGGCTACGTGGTGGGCCTGCTCCCGGTCACCGGGGTCACCCTGCCGCTGGTCTCCGCCGGTGGCACCTCGCTGGTGCTCACCCTCTTCATCGTGGGACTCCTCATCCGCTTCGCCCGATCCGAGCCCGAGGCCATCGAGCACCTGCGCCGCACCCCCCGCGGCCGCCTGGCCCGCTGGCTCCTGCCCGTCCCCGCCCACGCCGTCGACCCGGTCCGGCCGCCCCGGTCCCGGCCCGAGCGCGCGTCCCGCCCGGTGCCCCGCCGCCCGGTGGAGGCCCACCCGGTGCGCCGGCCCGCCGAGGACCGCCCGGCCGAGCGCCGGGTGCCGCCCCCGCCGGCGCGCCGTCCCGACCGCGACCGGGTGCCCGCCCGGCCCGCCGACCGCGGCCCCGTGCGCCCCGCCGACCGCCCCGGGCGGTCCCGGTGAGCGCGCTGTCGGTCGTCCTCGCCGGCGGCGGCACCGGCGGCCACATCGAGCCGATGCTGGCGCTGGCCGACGCGCTGCGGCGGCGGGACCCCGGCCTGCGGGTCACCTGCCTGGGTACCGCCCGCGGCATGGAGACCCGGCTGGTGCCCGCGCGCGGCTACGACCTGCGGCTGATCCCGCCGGTCCCGCTGCCCCGCAGGCCCACGCTCGACCTGCTGCGCGTGCCCGGCCGGGTGCGCCGCTCGGTCCGGGACACCCGCGCGCTGCTCGACGAGCTCGCCGCCGACGTCGTCGTCGGGTTCGGCGGGTACGTCGCGCTGCCGGCCTACCTGGCCGCGCGACGCGCCGGTGTGCCGGTGGTCGTGCACGAGCAGAACGCGCTGCCGGGGCTGGCCAACCGGATCGGCGCGCGGATCGCCGCCCGGGTGGCGGTGACCGTGCCCGGCACGCCGCTGCACCGCGGCGAGCACGTCGGCATGCCGCTGCGGACCGCGATCAGCGGCCTGGACCGCGCCGCCCGCCGCGCCGAGGCGCGCGCCGCCTTCGGCCTGGACGCCGACCGGCCCACGCTGCTGGTGTTCGGCGGCTCGCAGGGCGCGGCGTCGCTCAACCGCGCGTCGGTCGCCGCGGCCGACGCGCTCACCGCCGCCGGGGTGCAGGTGCTGCACGCCCGCGGCCCCAAGAACACCGACGTCGAGGTGCCGCCGCGCCCGGCCGGTGCCGCGCCCTACGTCGTCGTCGACTACCTGGAGCGGATGGACCTCGCCTACGCCGCCGCGGACCTGGCGCTGTGCCGCTCGGGCGCGGTGACCGTGGCCGAGCTGTCCGCGGTCGGGCTGCCCGCGGCGTTCGTGCCGCTGCCCATCGGCAACGGCGAGCAGCGGCGCAACGCGCTGCCGGTGGTCGAGGCCGGCGGCGGCCTCCTGGTCGACGACGCCGACCTCTCGCCCGCCTGGATCGAGGCGACCGTGCTGCCCCTGCTCACCGACCCCGCGGCGCTGTCCGGGTACGCGGCGCACGCCGCAGCGGCCGGGGTGCCCGACGCCGACGAGCGGCTGGCCGACATCGTCCTGGAGGTGGCGACCGGTGACCGCTGACGCGACCGCCGCGTGGACCGCGCCGGTGCCCTCGCTGGAGGAGCTCGGCGCCGTCCACTTCGTCGGGATCGGCGGCGCCGGCATGAGCGGCATCGCCCGCATCCTGCTGGCCCGCGGGGTGCCGGTCTCCGGCAGCGACCGGCGCGACACCCCGACCCTGCTCGCGCTGCGGGCACTGGGCGCGCGGGTGGAGGTCGGGCACGACGCGGCCAACCTCGGCGACGCCGACAGCGTCGTCGTCTCCTCCGCGATCCGGGAGGACAACCCGGAGCTGGCCACGGCGCGGGCCCGGGGGCTGCTGGTGCTGCCGCGGGCGGTGGCGCTGGCCGCGGTGATGGCCGGGCGGCGCAGCGTCGCCGTCGCCGGCACCCACGGCAAGACCTCGACCACCTCGATGCTCACCGTCGCCGTGCAGGCCTGCGGCGTCGACGCCTCCTTCGCCATCGGCGGCACGCTCAACGAGTCGGGGAGCAACGCGCACGCGGGGGAGGGCGACGTCTTCGTCGCCGAGGCCGACGAGAGCGACCGCTCGTTCCTGCTGCTGGCGCCGCACGGCGCGATCGTCACCAACGTCGAGGCCGACCACCTGGACAACTACGGCGACCTCGCCGCGGTCGAGGCGGCCTTCGACCGGTTCCTCGGCACGGTGGACCCGGCCGGGTTCGTCGTGCTGTGCGCCGACGACCCGGGCTCGGCCCGGCTGCGCGGGGTCCCGACGCCGGCCCGGGTGCGCACCTACGGCACCGCCGAGGACGCCGACCTGCGGATCGTCGACCTCGACGTCGGCCCCGACGCCACGAGCTGGACCGCCGTCCTCGACGGCGCGGTGCTCGGCCGGGTCCGGATCCGGGTCCCCGGCGAGCACATGGCCCGCAACAGCGCCGCCGCGCTGCTGGCCGGCCTCGAGCTCGGCCTGCCCGCCGACGGGCTGGTCGCCGGGCTCGAGCGCTTCGGCGGGGTGCACCGCCGGTTCGAGCTCAAGGGCGTCGCGGCGGGCGTGCGGGTCTACGACGACTACGCCCACCACCCCACCGAGGTGACCGCGCAGCTGCACGCCGCCCGTGCCGTGGCGGGGGAGGGGCGGGTCGTCGTCGCGTTCCAGCCGCACCTGTACAGCCGCACCCGGGAGTTCGCGGGCGCCTTCGGCGAGGCCCTGGGCCTGGCCGACGAGGTGGTGGTCATGGACGTCTACGGCGCCCGGGAGGACCCGGTGCCCGGGATCACCGGCGCGCTGGTCGCCGACGCCGTGCCGCTGCCACCGGACCGGGTGGCCTTCGAGCCGTCCTGGTCGGCGGCCGCCCCGGCGCTGGCCGGCCGCGCCCGCCCCGGCGACGTGGTCATCACCATGGGGGCCGGCAACGTCTCGATGCTCGGCCCCGAGGTGCTCACCGCCCTCGGCGGCGGGACCGCCGGCGCGGAGGGTGCGGCGCGGTGAGCCGCACCGGCCTGACGACCGCCGACCGGGAGCGCGGCGTCCCGGCCGAGGTCGCCCGGCCGGCCCGCCGCCGGCGGCGCGACAGCCCGGCCGACCGGCGCCGGCGCCGCATCGTGGGGGCCGCGGTCGCCGTCGTGCTCGTCGCCGCGGCGGGCTGGGCGGTGTGGGCCAGCCCGCTGCTGGCCGTGCAGCACGTCCGCGTCGACGGCGCCACCACGCTCACCGCCGAGCAGGTGCGCACCGCCGCCGGCGTCGCCGAGGGCACGCCGCTGCTGCGGGTCGACGTCGACGCCGCCGCCGCGCGGGTGGCCCGGCTGCCGCAGGTGGCCGACGTCACGGTCACCCGCGGCTGGCCGCGCAGCGTCGTGGTCACCGTGGTCGAGCGGCGGCCGGTCGCCGTCGTCGAGCAGGCCGGCACGCGCTCGCTCGTCGACCGCGACGGTGTGCTGTTCGACACCGTCACCGGTGAGGCGCCCGACGGCGCCGTCCCGCTCGACGTCGCCGCGCCCGGCCCGGACGACCCGGCCACCCGGGCCGCGCTCGGCGCGCTGGTGTCGCTGCCGGCCGACGTCCGCGCCCAGGTCACCGGCGCGCGGGCCACCACCGGCGAGGACGTGACGCTCACCCTCGCCGACGGCACCGTCGTCGTCTGGGGCGGTGCCGACGACGCCGCCGACAAGGCCGCGGCGCTGGTCGCGCTGCTGGCCCAGGTCGCGTCCGGCGCGATCGAGCCCGCGACGACGATCGACGTCAGCTCGCCGCGCGCCGTCGTCCTGCGCTGAGCCGGCGGACCGCTCGCCCTCCGTGCGCGGCCGTTCGCGGACGGCAGCCGGGTCGGCGCGCCGCCGACACGCCCGTCCTCACGACACGCCCGACACGCTCCGCGGATCCGATTCGTCCCCGGATCGCCTGGGTCCCGGGTCTCGACCCGGGGATGAGGCCTGGGACAGGCGGGTCGTCACCGACCGTGGTGTGGTTGTGACACCCGGGTCGCCAGGTGACGGTGAGGTGTCGACGTGGCGACACGCCGGGCCGGGGAGGGTGCTTGTAGGGCCCGACGCAGCCCACCTAACTTCGTCCGCGTCGACCCAGTTGACATAACACTAAGTCTGTACTTGAGGATGAGGGTCGAGGTCGGGAGCCCCACATGACACCTCCGCACAACTACCTCGCGGTCATCAAGGTCGTCGGCATCGGCGGCGGCGGTGTGAACGCGGTCAACCGGATGATCGAGGTCGGTCTGAAGGGGGTGGAGTTCATCGCCATCAACACCGACGCCCAGGCGCTGCTGATGAGCGACGCCGACGTCAAGCTCGACGTCGGCCGCGAGCTCACCCGCGGCCTCGGCGCCGGCGCGCAGCCCGACGTCGGCCGCCAGGCCGCCGAGGACCACCGCGAGGAGATCGAGGAGGTGCTCAAGGGCGCCGACATGGTCTTCGTGACCGCCGGCGAGGGCGGCGGCACCGGCACCGGCGGCGCGCCGGTCGTCGCCTCGATCGCCCGCAAGCTCGGCGCGCTCACCATCGGTGTGGTCACCCGGCCGTTCTCCTTCGAGGGCAAGCGCCGCGCGGTCCAGGCCGAGTCGGGGATCGAGGAGCTGCGCAACGAGTGCGACACGCTCATCGTCATCCCCAACGACCGGCTGCTGCAGCTGGGTGACCGCAACGTCAGCGTGATGGACGCCTTCCGCACCGCCGACCAGGTGCTGCTCTCCGGTGTCCAGGGCATCACCGACCTGATCACCACCCCCGGCCTGATCAACCTCGACTTCGCCGACGTCAAGTCGGTCATGTCCGGCGCCGGGTCGGCGCTCATGGGCATCGGCAGCGCCCGCGGGGACAACCGCGCGCTGCTGGCCGCCGAGCAGGCGATCGCCAGCCCGCTGCTGGAGGCGTCGATGGAGGGCGCCCACGGCGTCCTGCTGTCGATCTCCGGCGGTTCGGACCTCGGCCTGTTCGAGATCAACGAGGCCGCCTCGCTGGTCTCCGACGCAGCGCACGCCGACGCCAACATCATCTTCGGTGCGGTCATCGACGACGCCCTGGGCGACGAGGTCCGCGTGACCGTCATCGCCGCGGGCTTCGACGGCGGCCGGCCCTCCGCCCGCAAGGACACCTCCGCCGCGGCCGCCCCCGCGGCGGCCCCGGCCGCCCCGCCGGCGCCGAGCCGGTTCGGCGGCAGCCCGCCGCCGGTGGCGTCGTCCGCGCCGCGCGCGACGGGGGAGCGCCTGGTCCCGCCGGCGCCCGCGGTCGCCCCGGCGCCCGTGAGCCCGGCCCCGGTCCGCCCGGCCCCGCCGGCCGGCGGCGGGATCACCGTCCCGCCGCTGCCCCCGGTCCAGAACCACGCGGCGAGCGCCGCCGCGGGCCGCCGGCCGCTGGGCAACGAGGACTTCGAGGAGGAGCTCGACATCCCGGAGTTCCTGCGTCAGTGATCGAAGGACCCCGTCCCCCTCATCGCTCGCAGGCTCGCGTCGAGCCTCTGGACGGGGGCGCCCCTGCACTCCACGGCTCGCAGGCTCGCCGCGGGCCCCTGCAGGGGGGCCACGAGGCGGCCGCTTCGCCGGCGGTGCGACCCCGACGGGTGGTCACCGACCGGCGGGGCGGCCGCTCGCGTGCGCCCTACGACTCGTTCGACCTCGGCAGCCACGTCGGCGACGATCCGGCCGACGTCGCCGCCAACCGGGAGCGGCTCGCCCGCGAGCTGGGCGTGCCCGGGGACCGGCTGGTGTGGATGGACCAGGTCCACGGCACCGGCGTCGCGGTCGTCGACGGCCCGGCCGAGCGGCCGCTGCCGGCGACCGACGCCCTGGTGACCCGCACCCCCGGCCTGGTGCTGTGCGTGCTGGTCGCCGACTGCGTGCCGGTGCTGCTGGCCGACCCGGTCGCCGGGGTGGTCGCCGCCGTCCACGCCGGCCGGGAGGGGGTCCGGCAGGGCGTCGTCCCGGCCGCCCTGGCGGCCATGGCCCGGCTGGGGAGCCGCCCGGCCGACACCACCGCGCTGCTCGGCCCGGCCGTCTGCGGCGCCTGCTACGAGGTCCCGCGGGACATGCAGGCCCAGGTGGCCCGGGTGGCGCCCGCGGCCGCCGTGCGCACCCGGAAGGGCACGCCGGGGCTCGACCTGCGCGCCGGGCTCACCGAGCTGCTCGGCCGCGCCGGCCTCGCCCAGGTGGTGCACGACCCGCGCTGCACCGTCGAGGACCGGCGGCTCTACAGCCACCGCCGCGACGGCGTCACCGGCCGCCAGGCCGGCGTCACCTGGCTGGGATGACGGCAGCCCCGGCGCGGGATGATCGTCCCGTGACCACCCCGGCCGATCGCCTGCGCGCCGTCCGCGAGCGCATCGCCGCCGCCGCCCGCGCCGCCGGGCGCGACCCCGCCTCGGTGGCGCTGGTGGCGGTGAGCAAGACGCGGACGGCCGGCGACGTCCGCGAGCTCGCCGCGCTCGGCCAGGTGGCGTTCGGCGAGAACCGTGCCCAGGAGCTCGCCGCCAAGGTGCCCGAGCTCGCCGACCTGCCGCTCCAGTGGCACTTCATCGGCCAGCTGCAGCGCAACAAGGCCGCCGCCGTCGCCCGCACCGGCGCCGTAGTCCACTCCGTCGACCGGCTGCCCCTGGCCCGGGCGCTCGCCCGGGCGGGGGAGGAGGCCGGCCGGCCGGTCGAGGTCTTCGTCCAGGTCGACCTCGGCGGCGCCGAGGGGGAGGTCGCCGAGCGCGGCGGCGCCGTCCCCGACGACGTGCCCGCCCTCGCCGACGCCGTCGCCGGCCTGCCCGGGCTGCGGCTGCGCGGCCTCATGGCCGTCGCCCCGCGCGACGAGGAGCCCGGCCCCGCCTTCGCCCGGCTGGCCGCGGTCGCCGACCGCGTGCGGGCCGACCACCCCGCCGCCGCGGAGCTGTCCGCCGGCATGAGCGGCGACCTCGAGGAGGCGATCGCGGCCGGCGCCACGCTGGTGCGTGTCGGAACCGCGCTCTTCGGCCCGCGGCCCCTACCCTCGCCCCGAGTCACACCAGTCACAGGGGTCCCACCCGGGACGCCGGAGGAGGTCGTCTGATGGCCGGCGCCATGCGGAGGATGGGCATGTACCTCGGGCTCGTCGAGGACGACGACGCCCGCGCCTACGGGCGCTACGACGCCCGCCAGTCCGACCCCCACGACCGGTACGACGACGGCCGCTACGACGAGGGCCGCTACGACGACGGGCGGTACGACGAGGGTCGCTACGACGACGCCCGCTACGACTCCGGGCGCCTGGAGGCCCCGCGGCTGGACGCCGGCCGGTACGACTCCGGCCGCTACGACGAGCGCCGCTACGACCGGTTCGACGACTCCTACGCCGGCGACCGCGCCGACGAGGGCCGCCGTCCCGCCGGTGACCGCCTCGACGGCGACCGCTTCGACGGCGACCGGTTCGACGACCGCCACCCCGGCGACCGCCCCGACGAGGACCGCCCCGGCCCCCGCGTCGCCGCGCCGGCCGCGTCCGAGCCCGCCCCCCTCCGCCGCGCGGGCGCGACCCGCCTCGGCCTGGCCCAGCAGCCGCCGTCGGCCCCCGCCGCGACCCCGGCCGCGGCGTCGGGCCCGTCCCGGCTGGGCTCGGTGAGCGGCGGCACCGGGGGCGCGGCCGCCGGCCTGGCCGCCCGCGAGCCGGTCGCCGCGCCGGAGCCGGCGCCCGTGGCGCAGCCCTACCGGATCACCGCGCTGCACCCGAAGACCTACAACGAGGCCCGCGCCATCGGCGAGGCGTTCCGCGAGGGCAGTCCGGTCATCATGAACCTCACCGAGCTCGACCACGCCGACGCGCGGCGACTGGTGGACTTCGCCGCGGGACTCGTGTTCGGACTCCGCGGTAGCATCGAGCCCGTCACGGCCAAGGTGTTCCTGCTCAGCCCGCGGGACGTCGACGTGACGGCCGAGGACAAGGCCAGGATCCGCGAGGGCGGGTCCTTCCCCGAGTCCTGAGCCGTCCGGCCGGGGCGCTGGAGGAAAGGCAGAGACGGCACCGCAGGTGCCCCGGGACGAGCGAGGACAGTGGCTCTCTTCTGGCAGATCGTGTCGTCGATCCTGCTCGTCTTCCTGATCCTGCTGTTCGCGCGTTTCGTCGTGGACTGGGTGATGGTGCTGGCGCGCAGCTGGCGCCCGTCCGGCTTCGTCGCCGCGGGCCTGGAGGTCGTGTACGCGACCACCGACCCGCCGCTCAAGGCGATCCGGAAGGTGATCCCGCCCCTGAACCTGGGGTCCATCCGCCTGGACCTCGCGTTCATGGTGTTATTGATCGCCGTCTACATCCTGCGGAGCATCACGTCCGGTCTCGCCCTCACCGCGTGACCGACGTGCGCGCGCACCGCGCGTGATCCGACAGACCCCGTACCCGCCGTCCGACCCGAGGTGAGCCCCTTGCCACTCACGCCAGCCGACGTGCACAACGTCGTCTTCAAGAAGCCGCCGATCGGTAAGCGTGGCTACGACGAGGACGAGGTCGACGCGTTCCTCGACGTGGTGGAGGCCGAGCTCGCCCGCCTCATCGAGGAGAACAACGAGCTGCGCGCGGGCTCGGGCACCGGCCGGGTCGCCGCCCAGCCGGTCGCCCCGGAACCGGCCCCGGCTCCCGCCCCGGTCCCGCAGCCGGCCGCGCGCGAGGACGACACGACCCGTGCCTCCCGGATGCTGGCGCTGGCGTCGGAGACCGCCGACCGCTACGTCAACGAGGCCAAGGCCCAGGCCGACCAGATGGTCGCCGGCGCCAAGTCCCAGAGCGACCGGCTGGTCGCCGAGGCCCGCGCCAAGAGCGAGCAGATGGTCAACGACGCGCGGCAGCGCGCCGAGTCGATGGTCAACGACGCCCGCACCCGCGCCGACACGATGGAGCGCGAGGCGCGCGCCAAGGCCGCCGCGCTCGACCAGGACGCCGAGCGCCGGCACCGCGAGGTCATGGGCCCCCTCGAGGAGAAGCGGCAGAACCTCGAGCGCAAGATCGAGGAGCTGCGGACCTTCGAGCGCGAGTACCGCACCCGCTTCCGCTCCTACCTCGAGTCGCACCTGCGCGACCTCGACGCCCGCGGCTCCGCCGAGCCGTCGTCGGCCAGCCGGCAGACGCAGCACGCGACCGCCTGACGTCGCCCCGCACAGGGCCCCCGGACCACCGGTCCGGGGCCCTGTCGCGTCCGGCGCCGGCCCGGGGACGCCGCCGTGCCGGCCGGCACAGGCGGCGCTGGAAACGCGGAGGGCCCCGGACGTCCCGTCCGGGGCCCTCCGCGGGCTCCACGACCCCGCTGCCGGCGCGGGGACCTCCGTCAGCCCTTGACGCTCCCGGCCAGCAGGCCCCGCACGAAGTAGCGCTGGAGGCCCAGGAAGACCGCCAGCGGCAGCACGATGGAGACGAACGCCCCCGCTGCGAGCAGGTACCAGTCCGAGCCGCGTGTGCCGGCGAGCTCGGCGACCCGCACGGTGAGCGGCACGACGTCGGGCGCGCCACCGGCGAAGGTCAGCGCGACGAGCAGGTCGTTCCACACCCACAGGAACTGGAAGACCGCGAACGCCGCGATGGCCGGCGTCAGCAGCGGCAGCAGCACCTGGAAGAAGATTTTCACGTGGCCGGCGCCGTCCATCCGGGCGGCCTCCACCAGCGACGCGGGGATCTCCTTCATGAAGTTGTGCAGCAGGAAGACCGCCAGCGGCAGCGCGAAGATCGAGTGCGACAGCCAGATGGTCCAGAAGGAGCCGGCCAGCCCGGTGTCCACGTAGAGGCTCAGCAGCGGGATCAGCGTCACCTGGATCGGCACGACCTGCAGGGCGAACACGGCGACGAACAGGACGTTGCGTCCCCGGAACGGGATCCACGCGAACGCGTAGGCCGCCAGCAGCGCCAGCGAGATCGGGATGACGACCGCCGGCAGCGTGATCACCAGCGAGTTGACGAACAGCGAGGCGAAGTTCGTCCCGCCGCCGTAGAGGACCTCGTTGTAGTTGTCGACGGTGAACGACGGGTCGGTGAACACCGTCCACCAGCCGGAGCGGCGGATGTCGAGCTCCGGCCGGAAGGAGGTGATGAGCAGGCCGAGTGTCGGCACCGTCCACAGCACCGCGATGACCAGCGCGATGACCGATGCCGCGGGGGAGCTGAGTTTCGTCCGGGCGGCGCCCGCACGGCGCTCCGCCCGGGTGAGCGGGCGCTCGTCGGCGGGGACGGGCGCCATGACCGGGGTGGTCGTGGTCATCGGATCTCCTCGGCGAGACGCAGCTGTCGGACGTTGTAGGCGATGATCGGGATGACCAGCACGAACAGCAGGACGGCGAGGGCCGCGCCGAGACCGACGTTGAACTGGCGGAAGGCCTGCGTGTAGAACTCGTTCGCCACGACGCTCGTGCCGAACTGGCCGCCGGTCATGGTCCGGACGATGTCGAACACCTTCAGCGTGACGATGGCGACCGTCGTCAGGACGACGACCAGGGCCGGCCGGATGCTCGGCACGGTGACGTAGCGGAACATCTGGAAGCCGCCGACGCCGTCGAGGCGGGCGGCCTCGACGATGTCGTCGGGGATGGCCTTGATGGCCGCCGACAGCACGGTCATGGCGAAGCCGGCCTGGATCCAGATCATCACGACGATCAGGTAGAAGGTGTTCGACGGCGCGTCGAGCAGGAACTGCCGCGGCTCCATGCCGAGCACGACCAGCAGCTGGTTGAGCAGGCCGATCTGGTTCACGCCGGGCTGGTCGGGGCGGTACTCGTAGACGAACTTCCAGATGACCCCGGCGCCCACCATCGAGATCGCCATCGGCAGGAACACCAGCGCCTTGGCCAGGCTCTCGAACCGCGTGCGGTCGACCAGGTAGGCGTAGACCAGGCCGAGGCCGGTGGTCACCAGCGGGACGAGGACCACCCACAGGAGGGTGTTGAGCAGGACGGTCTGGAAGTTGTCCTCGGTGAAGACCGTGACGTAGTTGTCCAGGCCGACGAACTCCGAGCCGTCCCGGCTGTAGAACGACCCGCGGATGGTGTCGAGGGCGGGGTAGACCAGGCCCACGACGAGCAGCAGGAGCGTCGGGCCGACGAAGCCGGCCGCGACGACCCAGTTCGGCACCCGCCGGGGCCGGTCGACGGCGAACAGGATCGCCGCCATCACGGCGGCGAACAGGAGGATGGCGACCACCATCAGGGCGAGCTTGTGCCCCGTGGTGCTCGCGTCGAGGAACCACTGCACGGCTGACGACCTCTCTCCGGCAACGGAAGGCCGGGGGGACCGCGGCGACGGCTGCGGTCCCCCCGGTCTCCAGGGATGGGTACGGCGGTCCCGTCAGCCGGCGGCTGCCGGGACCTCGGTGATCAGGCCGTCGGCCAGGCGTTCTCGACGTCGGTGAGGACCTGCTGGGTCGCCTTGTCGGTCGCGATCCAGTTGGTCAGCTCGGTCCACAGCGCACCGGCGCCGATCTCACCGGGCATCAGGTCCGACCCGTCGAAGCGGAAGACGGCGTCCGGGTTCTGGAACTGCTCGGCGGCCAGCTGGTCGATCGGGGAGACGAGGTTCTCGACGTCGAGGCCGGTGTTGGCGCTGACCCAGCCGGGGCCGGAGACCTGGGCCTTGACGTTGGCCCAGTCCGCCGAGGACAGGTAGGTCTGGAACGCCTGCGTCGCCGGGTCGTCGTTGAACGCCGCGGTGAACTCGCCACCGCCGAGCACGGGGGCCGCACCGTCGCCCTCGATGGGCGGCAGCGGGAAGGCGAAGACGTCGCCGTCCTCGGCGACCTCGGTGCCCTCGGGCCAGTTGGCCTGGTAGAAGGACGCCTGGCGGTGCATCCAGCAGCTGCCGTCGAGGATCGGCAGGCCCGCGTCACCGAACTCGGTGGACGCGATGGACTGCACCTCGCCGAGGCCGCCGTTGACGTACTCGGGGTTCTTCAGGATCCCGCCGACGGTGTCCAGCGCCTCGACGATCTGCGGGTCGTCGAACGGGATCTCGTGGGCGACCCACTGGTCGTAGACGTCGGGACCCGCGGTGCGCAGGACGACGTCCTCCAGCCAGTCGGTGGCCGGCCAGCCGGTGGCGTCGCCGGAGCCGATGCCGGCGCACCACGGCTTGGCGCCGGAGGCGGCGATCTCGTCGGACAGCGCGACCATCTCGTCCCAGGTGGTCGGGACCTCGTAGCCGGCGTCCTCGAACGCCGACGGCGAGTACCAGACGAAGGACTTGGCGTTGGCGCCCAGCGGAGCCGCGTAGAAGGTGCCGTCGACGGTGCCGTAGGCCTTCCAGCTCTCGTCCCAGTACTCGTCGACGTTCGCCTCGACCTGCTGGGGAGCCGGGACGACGGCGCCGGTTCCGGCCAGCGTCGCCAGCAGCCCCGGCTGCGGGATGAAGGCGATGTCGGGGGCGTTGCCGCTCTGGACGCGGACGACGAGCTGGGCCTCGAACTCGCGCGAGCCCTCGTACTCCACGTCGATGCCCGTGCACTCCTCGAACGGCACGTAGGAGTCGATGTGGGGCTGGTCCTCCGGATCGACGATCGAGGTGTAGACGCTCACCGTCTCGCCCTCGAGGTCGCCGAACTCCTCGTACGGAGCGCAGTCGATCGTCAGGTCGGAGGCCGCCGCGGTCCCGCCGCCGCCCCCGCTGGTCTCGCTGGCGCCGCAGCCGGCGAGCACCAGTGCCACGCCCAGGCCGCCGGCCAGCGCACCCTTGCGCCGGCCTGTCGCGCGCATCGTCATGTACGTCCCTTCGGGGTCCCCGCGGTCGTCGACCGCGGCGTGTGGTCACGTGCGAACGGGCCGGTCAGCTGCCGGCCCGTCTGGTACGCCGGGGGACCATAACGTCGCGGACGACGCCGTCCGGTCACGTTGCCGAAACCGTTATGCAACGCCTGCCCTGTCCGAGGGAGGAGACCGCGCTCACGTCCGCGCAGGTCACGAGCCGGTCACGGTCGGCGTCCCGGACGAGTGCCGCCCGGGCGGGGCGCTGGTCCCCGGGAACGCTGCGTGTCACAGTGGGCGCGCTCTGCACCGGCGCAGAAGGGATGCTGAACGAACGCCATGGCCGCCATCACCTACGACCGGGCCACGCTCGTGTACCCGGGGGCGACCCGCCCGTCGGTCGACGCGCTCGACCTGTCCATCGCCGACGGCGAGTTCCTCGTCCTGGTCGGCCCGTCGGGCTGCGGCAAGTCCACGTCCCTGCGGATGCTGGCCGGCCTCGAGAACGTCACCGACGGGTCGATCCGCATCGGCGAACGGGACGTCACGCACCTCCCGCCCAAGGAGCGGGACATCGCGATGGTCTTCCAGAACTACGCGCTGTACCCGCACATGACGGTGGCCGACAACATGGCCTTCGCGCTCAAGATCGCCGGCATGTCCAAGGAGGACCGGCTGGCCCGGGTCCGCGAGGCAGCCCGGCTGCTCGACCTGGAGCAGTACCTCGACCGCAAGCCCAAGGCGCTCTCGGGCGGGCAGCGGCAGCGGGTGGCCATGGGCCGGGCGATCGTCCGCAACCCGCAGGTCTTCCTCATGGACGAGCCGCTGTCCAACCTCGACGCCAAGCTCCGCGTGCAGACCCGCACCGAGATCGCCGCCCTGCAGCGCAGGCTCGGGACGACGACGGTCTACGTCACCCACGACCAGGTCGAGGCCATGACCATGGGCGACCGGGTCGCGGTCCTCAAGGAGGGTGTCCTCCAGCAGGTGGACACCCCACGGGCCCTCTACGACCGGCCGGTCAACGAGTTCGTCGCCGGCTTCATCGGCTCCCCGGCCATGAACCTCGTTCCCGTGCCGCTGCGCGAGGGCGGCGCCGTCCTCGGCGGCCACCCGGTGCCGCTCTCCCGCTCGGTGCTCGACGTCCTCGCGCAGGACGGCACCGGGACCGCCACGCTCGGCTTCCGGCCCGAGGCCGTCCAGTTCGTCGGGGCCGGGGAGGGGTTCCCGGTCGAGGTCCAGGTGGTGGAAGAGCTCGGCTCGGACGCCTTCGCCTACGGACGGCTCCAGGCCGGGAGTGGGATCGGGGGCGCGGAGGCGACCGAGCGGCCCCTGGTGCTGCGGGCCGACGCGCGCCGGCCCCCGGCGAAGGGCGAGGTCGTGCACGTGACCATCCGCCCGGGCGAGGCGCACGTCTTCTCCGCCCTGACCGGACGACGGATCGGCCATGCCGGGGACTGACCGGTGCCCGGCGCCGGGGAGCCGCCGGTGATCGTCGCCGCGGCGCTGCTGGTCCTCGCGGGCCTCGGGCTGTTCGTCGCCGGCGTGCTGACCGCCGTCACCGCCTGGTACTGGGCCTGCGTGGGCGCCTGCGCCCTCGCCGCGGTCCTGCTGGTGGTCGCCCGGCTGCGCGCCCCCGCCGGCACCCGCGTACCGGCCGCCGGCCGCACGCCGGACCGCGCCGACGCCCCGGCCCGCAGGGAGCCCGCCCGCTCGGAGCCGGCCCGCTCCCTCGGGAAGACGGCGGACCGGCCGGCGGAGGCGCCGGGGACCGGGGAGGCACCCGCCGCGCCGGGGCGCGCCCAGGAGGCCGGGGCCCACGCCGGACGGCACGAGGCCCCCGAGACGCCGGACGGGCCACCCGCCGAGCCCGCTGTCTCCGAGGCGCCGGCCCAGGCCCCCGCACAGCCGGCCCGCAGCGCGGGCGCGGGGACGTCCCTCAACGGCGGCGACACCCCGGAGGAGGACGTCGAGGTCACCGACCTGCTCACGGTCGTGGACCTGACCGACGAGGTGCTCGTCGTCGACGAGCACCCCCGCTACCACCTGGCCGACTGCCCCTGGCTGGCCGGCCGGGAGACGATCCCGCTGCCGGTGAACGAGGCGCGCACCGACGGGTTCACCCCGTGCGCGGTCTGCGGGCCGGACGCGCACCTGGCCGCCGTCGAGCGCGCCCGCAGGGCCGCCCGCCGCGGCTGACCGCGGCGGGCGGCTGCATCACGCCCGGGCGAGCCAGAAGCGGGAGCCGTTCGGCCCCTCGACGCCGGCGCCCTCGCCCGCGGTGCCCGCGTGGACGGCGGTCGCCAGCACCTCGCCGGCCAGCTGCTCGCCGGAGCCGGTGAGCGCCTCGGCCATCGCGCCGTCCGCGGTCCACCACAGCTCGATCCGGTCGCTGACCGCCAGGCCCGTGTTCTTGCGGGCCTCCTGCACCAGCCGCACCGCCTCGCGGACCAGCCCGGCCCGCTCCAGCTCGGGAGTGAGCGCGAGGTCCAGCGCCACGGTCAGCCCGGCGGCGCTGGCCACCGTCCAGCCCTCGCGCGGGGTCTCGGTCACGACCAGGTCGCCCTCCTGCAGGGCCACGCCCTCGCCGTCGACGTCGACCGACGCCGTACCTGCCCGGTAGGCCGCGACCAGGGCGGCCGGGTCGGCCGCGGCCACGGCCTTCGCCACCGCCTGCACCTGCTTGCCCAGCCGTCGCCCGACGGCGCGGAAGTCGACCTTGACGCTGACGTCCACCAGGTCGCCGCCCACCGCCGCCAGCTCGTCGAGCGCGGCGACGTTGAGCTCGTCGGCGACCTCGGCCACCAGGTCGCGGCCCATCGCGGACCAGCCCGGTGCGGCGACCAGCGCACGCGCCAGCGGCTGGCGGGTGCGCACCTTCGCCGAGGTCCGCGCCGCCCGGCCCAGCTCCACCAGCCGGCGCACCAGGTCCACCTGCGCCACCAGCTGCGGGTCGCGGGCGTCCTCGTCGACGGCCGGCCAGGACGCCAGGTGCACCGAGTCGGGCGCGTCAGCGCCATCGCCCGTGACCAGGCCCGGCCGCACGACCCGGGACCACACCTCCTCGGTGACGAACGGCGTGAACGGCGCCATGAGCCGGGTCAGCCCGTCGAGCACCTCGTGCAGCGTGCCCAGCGCCGAGGGGTCGCCGTCCCAGAACCGGCGCCGCGAGCGGCGGACGTACCAGTTGGACAGGTCGTCGACGAACTGCGCGAGCAGCCGCCCGGCGCCCTGGGTGTCGAAGGCCTCCAGCGCGTCGGTCACGCCCTCGGTGACCGCGGCCAGCTGCGCGAGCGCCCAGCGGTCCAGCAGCGGCCGCTGCGCCCGCGGCGGGGCGGGGGAGGCCGCCGGGTCCCAGCCGTTGGTCTCGGCGTACAGGGTGAGGAAGCTGGCGGTGTTCCAGTAGGTCAGCAGGACCTTGCGGACCACCTCGGACAGCGTCTCGTGCCCGACCCGCCGCGCCGACCACGGCGAGCCGCCGGCCAGCATGAACCAGCGGACGGCGTCGGCGCCGTGCCGGTCCATGAGCGGGATCGGCTCGAGGATGTTGCCCAGGTGCTTGCTCATCTTGCGGCCGTCCTCGGCGAGGATGTGGCCCAGGCACAGCACGTTCTCGTAGGAGTTCTTCCCGAACACCAGCGTGCCGACGGCCATCAGCGAGTAGAACCAGCCGCGGGTCTGGTCGATCGCCTCGCAGATGAACTGCGCCGGGTAGGCCGCCTCGAACTGCTCCCGGTTCCGGTGCGGCGCGCCCCACTGCGCGAAGGGCATCGAGCCGGAGTCGTACCAGGCGTCGATGACCTGCGGGACCCGCCGGTAGGTGCCCTCCTCGCCGGGGCGGGTGAAGGTCACCTCGTCGATGTAGGGGCGGTGCGGGTCCAGGTCGGACAGGTCGCGGCCGGCCAGCTCCGACAGCTCCGCCAGCGACCCGACGACGACCGTGCGCGACGGGTCGGCGTCGTTGCGCCAGATCGGCAGCGGGGTGCCCCAGTACCGGTCGCGGGACAGCGCCCAGTCGACGTTGTTGTTCAGCCAGTCGCCGTAGCGGCCCCACTGGATGGTCTCCGGGTGCCAGTGGGTCTTCTCGTTCTCGGCGAGCAGCTGGTCCTTGACCGCGCTGGTGCGGATGTACCAGGACGGCTGCGCGTAGTACATGAGCGGCGTGTGGCAGCGCCAGCAGTGCGGGTAGCTGTGCTCGTAGCGCTGCTCGCGCCACAGCACGCCGCGCGACTGCAGGTCGACGACGAGGGCGTCGTCGGCGGCCTTGAAGAAGTGTCCGCCGACCAGCGGCACCTCGGGCAGGAAGTGGCCGGAGGCGTCGATCGGGTTGACCACGGGCAGGCCGTAGGCGCGGCAGACGGCGAGGTCGTCGGCGCCGAACGCGGGGGACTGGTGGACCAGGCCGGTGCCGTCGTCGGTGGTGACGTAGTCGGCCAGGACGACGTAGTGCGCGTCCTCCCCCTCGGGGAACTCGACCAGGTCGAACGGGCGCCGGTAGTGGGTGCGCTCCCAGTCGCGGCCGGTGGTGCGGGCCAGCACCTCGACGTCGTCGGTGTCGCCGAACACCGCGCCCAGCAGCGGCTTGGCGACCACGAGGGTGTCCTCGCCGCGGCGGGCCACGACGTAGGTCACGTCCGGGTGGACCGCGACGGCGGTGTTGCTCGGCAGCGTCCACGGCGTCGTCGTCCAGACCAGCAGGTCGGCCTTCCCGGCCCACTCGCCGTCGGTGACCGGCAGCCGCACGTACACCGAGGGGTCGGTGATCGACTCGTAGCCCTGCGCGACCTCGTGGTCGGACAGGCCGGTGCCGCAGCGCGGGCAGTAGGGGGCCACGCGGTGGTCCTCGACCAGCAGGCCCTTGTCGAAGACCTGCTTGAGCGACCACCAGACGCTCTCGATGTAGGCGGGGTCCATCGTCCAGTAGGCGGTGGACATGTCGACCCAGTAGCCCATGCGGCGGGTGAGCTGGGAGAAGTCGCCGACGTGCCGCTCGACCGACTCCCGGCAGCGGGCGTTGAACTCGGCGATGCCGTAGCGCTCGATGTCGGGCTTGCCGGCGAAGCCGAGCTCCTGCTCGACGGCGATCTCGACCGGCAGGCCGTGGCAGTCCCAGCCGGCGCGGCGGGGCACGTGCCAGCCCTGCATCGTCTTGAAGCGCGGGAAGACGTCCTTGAACGCGCGGGCCTCGATGTGGTGGGTGCCCGGGCGGCCGTTGGCGGTGGGCGGCCCCTCGTAGAAGACCCACTGCGGCCGGCCCTGCGAGGCCTCCAGCGACCGGGCGAAGACGTCGGCGTCCTCCCAGCGGCGCAGCACGTCCTGCTCGAGCGCGGGCAGGTCGACCTGGGGCGGCAGCGCACGGAACGGAGAGCTCACGGGTCGATCCTCCCACCCTGCCCTCCCCCGGTCCCCGAGCCGTCGAGCCCGTCCGCGTCCAGGCGCGACGGGCCGGGGCGCGGGAGTACGGGAGACTGATCACCATGGGGAGCGGGCGGTGAACACCACGGTCACGCTCGCCCTCGCCGTCGGGGCGCTGGTGGTGCTCGTGGCGGCGGTCGCCCTGCGCCTGGCCGACCGGCTGGGCCTGCCGAGCCTGCTGCTCTACCTCGCGCTCGGGGTGGCGCTGGGGGAGAGCGGGCTGGGCATCGAGTTCGAGGACGTCGCGCTCACCCAGACCCTCGGCGTCGCCGCGCTCGTCGTCATCCTCGCCGAGGGCGGCCTGACCACCCGCTGGGGCGACGTCCGCCGCGCGGTCGGGCCGGGGCTGGCGCTGTCGACGGTCGGCGTCGTGGTCAGCGTGGCGACGACGGCGGCGATCGGCGTCTGGCTGCTGGACCTGGCCTGGCCGTTCGCGCTGCTGCTGGGCGCCGTCGTGAGCTCCACCGACGCCGCCGCGGTGTTCGCGACCCTGCGCCGGCTGCCCCTGCCGCGCCGGATGGTCGCCGCGCTGGAGGTCGAGTCCGGGCTCAACGACGCGCCGGTCATCCTCCTCGTCGCTGTGCTGTCCGACGCGCTCACCGGGGAGGAGACGGAGTCCTGGTGGGTGACCGTGGTGGTGGTGCTCGCCGAGCTCGCCGGCGGCGCCGTCGTCGGGCTGCTGATCGGGGCCGGGGGCGCCTGGCTGCTGCGCCGCGCGGCGCTGCCGCTGTCGGGCTTCTACCCCCTGGCCACGCTGGCGCTGTGCGTGCTCGCCTTCGCGTCGGCGTCGCTGGCGCACACGTCGGGCTTCGTCGCCGTCTACCTGTGCGGGCTGGTGCTCGGCAACGTGGCGCTGCCGCACCGCTCGGCCACCATCGGGTTCGCCGAGGGGATGGCCTCCCTCGCGCAGATCGGGCTGTTCGTCCTGCTCGGGCTGCTGGTCTCGCCCGCCCGGCTGCCCGACGCGATCGGCCCGGCGCTGCTGGTCGGCGGGGCGCTGCTGCTGGTGGCCCGGCCGCTGTCGGTGCTGGCGAGCCTCGTCTGGTTCCGCATGCCGGCGGCGCAGCAGGCGTTCGTGTCCTGGGCGGGGCTGCGCGGCGCGGTGCCGATCGTGCTGGCCACCTTCCCGCTCACCGCGGACGTGCCCGGCGCGGCGTTCGTCTTCGATACGGTCTTCGTGCTGGTCGTCGTCTTCACCCTCGTGCAGGGCTCGTCGCTGCCGTGGATGGCCCGCCGGCTGGGCATCGCCGCGCCGCTGACCCCGCGCGAGATCGAGGTGGAGTCCGCGCCGCTGGAGGAGCTCGACGCCGAGCTCATGCAGATGCGGGTGCCCGACGGCTCCCGGCTGCACGGCGTCTACCTGCCCGAGCTGCGGCTGCCCGAGGACGCCGCGGTGGTGCTCATCGTCCGCGACGGGCGGTCGTTCGTGCCCGACGAGACCACCCGGCTCATGCGCGGGGACCAGGCGCTGCTGGTGTCGGCCCGCCGGTCCCGCCCGGAGGCCGAGCGGCGGCTGCGGGCGGTCAGCCGCGCCGGCCGGCTGGCCACCTGGCGCGGCGAGCAGGGCGCGGCGACCGAGTCCGACTAGACGGCCGAGCACACGCCAGACGCCCCCTCGGCGGACCTGAGGGGGCGTCCGGCGTGTGCTCGGTGGGGGCCCTCAGCCGTTGAGCTCGAGGGTCTGCATCGTCTCCGCGCGGACGGCCTGCAGCAGGGCCGGGTCGGAGGACAGGTCGCGGCCGTAGGAGGGGATCGCCTCCTCGAGCGCGGCGCGGCGCGCGGCCACCCGGTCGGGGAACGCCCGCTCGACGAGCGAGAGCATCGCCGACACCGCCGTCGAGGCGCCGGGGGAGGCGCCCAGCAGGCCCGCGATCGAGCCGTCGCCGCCGACGACGAGCTCGGTGCCGAACTGCAGCACGCCCTTGCCGCTCTTCGGGTCCCGCTTGATGACCTGCACCCGCTGGCCGGCGGTGATCATGTCCCAGTCGGCCTGCTCGGCCAGGGGCACGAACTCCGTGAGCGTGCGGTGCCGCGCCGTGCGCGACTGCAGCAGCTCGGTGACCAGGTACCTCGTCAGCGCCATCTCGGTGCGGGCCACGCCCAGCATCGAGCCGAGGTTGTTCGGCTTCACCGACAGCGGCAGGTCGAACACCGAGCCGCCCTTGAGGAACTTCGGCGACCAGCCGGCGTAGGGGCCGAACAGCAGCGAGAACTCGCCGTCGACCAGGCGCAGGTCCAGGTGCGGCACCGACATCGGGGGCGCCCCCACCGCGGCCTGCCCGTAGACCTTGGCCTGGTGCCGGCTGACCAGCTCGGGGGAGCGGGTGCGCAGGAACATGCCGCTGACCGGGAAGCCGCCGAACCCGCGGATCTCGGGGACCGCGGCCTTCTGCAGCAGCGGCAGCGCGCCGCCGCCCGCGCCGACGAAGACGAACCGGGCGCGCACCGTGCGCTCCTCGTCGGTCCGCCGGTCGGTGACGGTGACCGTCCAGCGGCCGTCGTCGCGCTTCTCCAGCCCGGTGACGCGCTGGCCGGTGTGCACCTGCACGCCGCGGGCCTCGCCCTGCTCCAGCAGCAGCCGGGTCAGCGCGCCGAAGTTGACGTCGGTGCCGGCGACCGAGCGGGTCGCGGCGACCACCTGCGCGGGGTCGCGGCCGTCCATGACCAGCGGCACCCACTGCGCCAGCTCGGCCGGGTCGTCGGTGTACTCGAGCCCGGCGAACAGCGGCTCGGCCGACAGCGCCGCGTGGCGGTTGCGCATGTAGGTGCGCCCGCCCTCCCCGGTCACGAAGCTGACGTGCGGGACGGGGGAGATGAAGTCCTTGGGCGAGCCGGTGAGGCCGCTGCGCACCAGGTGCGACCAGAACTGGCGCGACACCTGGAACTGCTCGTTGATGAGGCGGGCCTTGGCGGTGTCGACCCGGCCGTCCGGCCCCGCGGGCGTGTAGTTCAGCTCGCACAGCGCCGCGTGCCCGGTGCCGGCGTTGTTCCACGCGTCCGAGCTCTCGCCCGCCACCGCGTCCGCGGACTCGAAGACGGTGATGCTCCACTCCGGCGCGATGACACCGAGCAGCGACGCGAGGGTCGCGCTCATGATGCCCCCGCCGACGAGCACCACATCGGGGTCGGTGGCTGAACCGAGGTCGGTGGACACGACTGCCTTCCTGCCGGGTGGACGTGCGCCATCTCCGACGATCGGCCGAACGGCGCGCTGGGACGCCCTCGACGGGGTGTGAGATTCGTCTACCCGGCGGTGAGGTGCCTCACCATCGTGGCGGCGGTGCGGCCGCGCGGCAGGCCGGGAGGCACAGCCGCCGAGGCTATCGTCGGCTCGTCGGCCGCCTCCCGCGGCCACCCGCCGACCGCCGCGAGCACGAGGAGCCCCCCGCTGAGCGAGCGACCCGAGGACCCCGCGGAGGCCCCCGCCGCGGCCGCTCCGGACGACGCCGCCCTGGACGACGGCGCTCCGGACGACGGCGCCGCGCACGACGCCGCCCCGGCACCGGCCCGGCGGCCGCGCACGCGGCTGCTGCTCCTGCTCGCCGCGCTGGTCTTCCTGGCCGACCTCGGCAGCAAGCTGCTCGTCGTCGCGACGATCGACCGCGGCGAGAACCTCCGGCTGCTCGGCGGGGCGCTGTACCTCACGCACGCACGCAACACCGGCGCCGCCTTCTCCTTCGCCGAGGGGTTCACCGTGGTCTTCACGCTGATCGCGGTCGCCGTCGCGGTGGTCATCGTCCGGACGGCGCGGCGGCTGTACTCGACCGGCTGGGCGGTGGCGCTGGGCCTGGTCCTCGGCGGCGCCCTGGGCAACCTGGTCGACCGCGTGTTCCGCGAGCCGGGCTTCCTGCGCGGCGGCGTCGTCGACTTCCTGTCCGTGTTCGCGCCGAACGGGGAGGTCTACCCGATCTTCAACGGGGCCGACTCCGCGATCGTCTGCGGCGGGCTGCTCGGGGCCTACCTCGCGCTGCGCGGCGTCGAGTTCGACGGCACCCGGACCCGCGACCGCGGCGACGGCGCGGTGTCCCGCGGCTGACCTGTCACGATGGACCGGTGAGCGCTCCCGGCCAGCACCGCGCCCTCCCGGTGCCCGACGGCCTGGAGGGCCAGCGGGTGGACCAGGCGCTCGCGCGGCTGTTCGGGCTGTCCCGCGCGGTCGCCGCCGACCTCGCCGACGCCGACAAGGTGTGGGTCGACGGCCGCGTGCGCGGCAAGGGCGACCGGCTCTCCGGCGGCAGCTGGCTGGAGGTCGAGCTGCCCCCGCCGCCGGGCGAGGCGCCCCCGCCCGAGCCGGTGCCCGGCCTGACCGTCGTCCACGACGACGACGACGTGGTGGTCGTGGACAAGCCGGTCGGCGTCGCGGCGCACCCGAGCCCCGGCTGGGAGGGCCCGACCGTCGTCGGCGGGCTGGCCGCGGCCGGCTACCGCATCTCCACCTCCGGCGCGCCGGAGCGGCAGGGTGTGGTGCACCGCCTGGACGCCGCGACGACGGGGCTGATGGTGGTCGCCAAGAGCGAGCGCGCCTACACGCTGCTCAAGGCGGCGTTCAAGGAGCGGACCGTCGACAAGGGCTACCACGCGCTGGTGCAGGGCCACCCCGACCCGTCGCGCGGCACCATCGACGCGCCCATCGACCGGCACCCGCGGCACGACTGGAAGTTCGCCGTCGTCTCCGGCGGGCGCCCGTCGGTCACCCACTACGAGGTGATCGAGGCCTTCCCGGCCGCCAGCCTGGTCGACATCCACCTCGAGACCGGCCGCACCCACCAGATCCGGGTGCACTTCTCCGCGCTGCGCCACCCCTGCGTCGGCGACACCACCTACGGCGCCGACCCCACGCTGGCCGCCCGGCTCGGGGTGGCCCGGCAGTGGCTGCACGCGGTGCGGCTGGGCTTCGCGCACCCCGCCGACGGGCACTGGGTGGAGTTCACCAGCGACTACCCGGACGACCTCGCGGGGGCGCTGGCCGTCCTACGCGCCGAGTCCTGACCCTCCCGTGACCGGCCTCCCCGCCACCCTCGCCGACTGGGGCCCCGCCGCGCTGTCGGCCGTGGTCGTCGGGGTCTACCTCGTCGTCGGCGAGCCGCTGGTCGGGCACGTGCTGCACCGCCGCTTCGAGGGCCGGCTGCGCACCGACCCGGCTGCCCGGCGCTCCTTCTACCGGCGGCTGCTGGTCCTCGAATGGGGCCTGGCGACCCTCGCCCTGGTCATCTGGCTGGCCGCGCCGGACGTCGACGCCGCCGCGGTCGGGCTGGCCTGGCCCACCGGCTGGCCGGGGCCGGTCACCGGCGCCGCGGCGCTGGCGGTGCTGGTCCTGGCGCTGGTCTCGGTCCGGGCGATCCGCGGCGGGGCGCTGGGCCGCGCGGGTGCGCAGCCGCCGGGTGCCTCCCCGCCCACCCAGGGCCGGCACGCCGAGCCGCCGGTGCACGCCACCCTGGCCCTGCTGCCGCGCAGCCGGTCCGAGCGGCGGCTGTTCAGCGTCGTCGGCGTGACCGCGGGGGTGTGCGAGGAGTGGCTGTACCGCGGGTTCTTCCTCGCGGTGGTCGCCGCGGTGGGCGGCGGGCTGCCGCAGGGGGTGCTGGTCGCCGTCGCGGCCGCGGCCTTCGGGCTGGCCCACGCCTACCAGGGGGTGGGCGGGGTCGTGCTCACCGGCGTGCTCGGCGGGGTGTTCGCGGCGCTGTACCTGGAGACCGGGTCGCTGCTGCTGCCGGTGCTGCTGCACGCCGCGGTCGACCTGCGGTTCCTGCTCGTGCCGTCGTCGGCGCTGCCCGACGCGCTGCCCGCGCGCCACGCGCCCGGCGGGGCGCCCGCGTGAGCGCCGCGACGGCCGCCGTCGCGACCGCCGCCGACTGGCCGGAGGTCGTCGCGGTGCGCACCCGGGTCTTCGTCGAGGAGCAGGGCGTACCGCCGGAGATCGAGCAGGACGCCGCCGACGCCACCGCCGTCCACGCGGTCGGCCGCGACGGCAGCGGCCGGGTGGTGGCCACCGGGCGGCTGCTCGAGCGCGACGGGCGGGGCGTGATCGGCCGCATGGCCGTCGACGCCGCCGCCCGCGGCGCCGGGCACGGCGCGGCGGTGCTGGCCGAGCTGCACCGGCAGGCGGCGCTGCGCGGCCTGACCGAGGTGGAGCTGCACGCGCAGGTCACCGCCCGCAGCTTCTACGAGCGGGCCGGCTACACCGCCGTGGGGGAGGAGTACGAGGAGGCAGGCATCCGGCACGTCACCATGCGCCGCCGACTGTGACGGGGTCGTCCCGCCGCGCCGAGACACGTCCTGTCAGACCCTCGGCGTAGAACGTCCCCGGTGCGAGGATCGGGGGACCGGCCCGGCCTGCGTCGGTGCCCGGCCGGACCAGTCCCGAGCCCGCACCGCACCGCCCGGTCTTCCCCGCCGGTCGCCCGCCGGAGCACCCGACGGCCGGGCCAGCACGACCCGTGAGGAGCACCGCACCGCCGTGAGCAGCCCGTCGACCGACTCGTTCGCGCACCTGCACGTCCACACCGAGTACTCGATGCTCGACGGGGCGGCCAAGCTGCCCGAGGTGACGAAGGCCGCGGCCGAGCAGGGCATGCCGGCGCTGGCGATGACCGACCACGGCAACGTCTTCGGCGCCTACGACTTCTACAAGCAGGCCAAGGCCGCCGGCGTGAAGCCGATCATCGGCATGGAGGGCTACTACACGCCCGGCTCGCGGTTCGACCGCGCACCGTTCGACTTCGGCGACAACCTCATCGACGAGGACGGCGAGGGCGGGTCCTCCCGCGGCAAGGCCGCCTACACGCACATGACCCTGCTGGCGCGCACCACCGAGGGGATGCACAACCTCTTCCGCATCTCCTCGCTGGCCAGCCTCGAGGGCCAGTACCGCAAGCCGCGCTTCGACCGCGACCTGCTCGAGCGCTACGGCAAGGGCCTCATCGCGACGACGGGCTGCCCGTCGGGCGAGGTCAACATGTGGCTGCGCGCGGGCAAGCTCGACCGGGCCCGGCAGGCGGCCGCCGACTTCCAGGACATCTTCGGCAGGGAGAACTTCTACGCCGAGCTCATGGACCACGGGCTGTCCATCGAGCAGAAGACCCGCCCGCAGCTGCTGGAGATCGCCGAGGACCTGGGCATCCCGCTGCTGGCCACCAACGACCTCCACTACACGCACAAGGAGGACGCCGAGGCCCACGACGCCCTGCTGTGCATCCAGACCGGGTCGCGGCTGAACGAGACCAACCGCTTCAAGTTCAACGGCGACGGCTACTACCTGAAGAGCGCCGCCGAGATGCGCGCGCTGTTCCCCGGTGACCTGGCCTCGGCGTGCGACAACACCCTGGTGATCGCGGAGCAGTGCGAGGTGTCCTTCACCGAGGGCGCCGACCTCATGCCGCGGTTCCCCCTGCCGCCGGGGGAGGACGAGACCTCCTGGTTCGTCAAGGAGGTCGAGCGGGGACTGCACAAGCGGTACCCGAACGGCATCCCCGACCACGTGCGCAAGCAGGCGGACTACGAGGTCGGGATCATCACGCAGATGGGCTTCCCGGGGTACTTCCTCGTGGTCGCCGACTTCATCAACTGGGCCAAGGACAACGGCATCCGCGTCGGTCCCGGCCGCGGCTCGGCCGCGGGCTCGCTGGCCGCCTACGCGATGGGCATCACCGACCTCGACCCGCTGCAGCACGGGCTGATCTTCGAGCGGTTCCTCAACCCCGAGCGGGTCTCGATGCCCGACGTCGACATCGACTTCGACGACCGCCGCCGCGGTGAGGTGATCCAGTACGTCTCGCGGAAGTACGGCGAGGAGCGGGTCAGCCAGATCGTCACCTACGGCACCATCAAGGCCAAGGCCGCGATCAAGGACGCCGCCCGGGTGCTCGACCGCCCCTACTCGGTGGGCGACGAGCTGACCAAGCTCATGCCCCCGGACGTGATGGGCAAGGGCATCCCGCTGTCGGGCGTGTTCGACCCGGCCCACCCGCGCTACAAGGAGGCCGCGGAGTTCCGCGCCCGCTACGAGTCCGACCCGGGCGCGGCCGAGGTGGTCGACCAGGCGCGCAAGCTCGAGGGCCTGAAGCGGCAGTGGGGCGTGCACGCGGCCGGCGTCATCATCGGCCGCTACCCGCTGATCGACTCGATCCCGATCATGCGCCGTGAGAACGACGGCGCGATCATCACGCAGTTCGACTATCCGACCTGCGAGACGCTCGGTCTGCTGAAGATGGACTTCCTGGGCCTGCGCAACCTCACGGTCATCGACGACGCGCTGCGCAACATCGTCGCGAACGGCAAGGAGCCGATCGACCTCGACGAGATCAGCAAGGACCTCACCGACAAGGCCACCTACGAGCTGCTGGCCCGCGGTGACACCCTCGGCGTCTTCCAGTTCGACGGCGGGCCGATGCGCTCGCTGCTGCGGCTCATGCGGCCGGACAACTTCGAGGACATCTCCGCGGTCGGCGCGCTCTACCGGCCGGGCCCGATGGGTGCGAACTCGCACACCAACTACGCGCTGCGCAAGAACGGCCAGCAGGAGATCACGCCGATCCACCCCGAGCTGGCCGAGCCGCTCGAGGACATCCTGGGCGGCACGTACGGCCTGATCGTGTACCAGGAGCAGGTCATGGCGATCGCGCAGAAGGTCGCCGGGTACTCGCTCGGCAAGGCCGACCTGCTGCGCCGCGCGATGGGCAAGAAGAAGAAGTCCGTCCTCGACGCCGAGTTCGTCGGCTTCGAGGCCGGCATGAAGGAGCGCGGCTACTCCGACGCCGCGATCAAGACGCTGTGGGACATCCTCGTCCCGTTCGCCGACTACGCGTTCAACAAGGCGCACTCAGCGGCCTACGGCCTGGTCTCCTACTGGACGGCCTACCTCAAGGCCAACTACCCGGCCGAGTACATGGCCGGGCTGCTCACCAGCGTCGGCGACGACAAGGACCGCCGGCCGGTCTACCTGGCCGAGTGCCGCCGGATGGGCATCAAGGTGCTCCCGCCGGACGTCAACGAGTCCTCCTGGGACTTCACCGCGGTCGGCACCGACATCCGCTTCGGCCTGGCGTCGGTGCGCAACGTCGGCACCAACGTCGTCGACTCGATCGTCCGGGCGCGCGAGGAGAAGGGCGCGTTCAAGGACTTCGCCGACTTCATGCGCAAGATCGACACCGTCGCCTGCAACAAGAAGGTGATCGAGTCCCTCGCCAAGGCCGGCGCCTTCGACTCCCTCGGCCACTCGCGGCAGGGCATCGCCGCCGTCCACGCCCAGGCCGTCGACGCCGCCATGTCGCTCAAGCGCAAGGAGGCCGAGGGCCAGTTCGACCTGTTCGGCAGCTTCGGCGGCGACGGGGACGGCGACGACCCGTTCGGCGGCGCGCTGGACATCGCCGTCCCGACGGCGGACTGGTCGAAGTCCGAGCGGCTGGTCTTCGAGCGCGACATGCTCGGCCTCTACGTCTCCGACCACCCGCTGCACGGCGTCGAGCACGTGCTCGCCGCCAACGCGGACACCCCGATCGCGGAGATCAACGCCGGTGGGGTCGAGGACGGCGCCAACGTCACGATCGCCGGCATCCTCACCTCGGTGCAGCCCCGCACCAACAAGCAGGGCGCGCCGTGGGCGATCGCGACGCTGGAGGACCTCGAGTCCGGCATCGAGGTCCTGTTCTTCCCGAAGACGTGGGCGGAGGTCTCGGAGAAGGTCGTCCGCGACCAGATCGTCGTGGTCAAGGGCCGGATCAGCCGCCGCGACGACCAGCCCTCGCTGTTCGGCTCCGAGGTGACCATCCCCGAGCTCACCGAGGGCCCCCGCGGCCCGGTGCTCGTGTCGATGGCCGCGGCCCGCTGCACCCCGCCGGTGGTCGAGCGGCTGCGCGAGGTGCTGGGCAGCCACCCGGGCACCACCGAGGTGCACCTCAAGCTGCTCAACAACGGGCGCGAGACGGTGCTGCGGCTGGACCAGGGGCTGCGGGTGCGGCCGAGCACGGCGCTGATGGGCGACATCAAGGCACTGCTGGGGCCGACCAGCGTCGCCCTGCTGTGACCGGCACGCCCGGGAGCGGGCCGTCCGCTCCGCGGGGTTCACTGGGGGCCGTGAGCAGCCCGTCTCCGCTCCCCGACAGCCCGTACGCCCCGCCCGCGGTGGTGTCCGCGGCGGTGCCCGCGGTGCCGCCCGCCCGGCCGGCCCGTGCCGCGGTGCTCGCGGAGCTGCGGCGGGACCTGCGGGGCGCGGCGCTGTGGGCCGCGCTGGTCGCGCTCGCCGGGGTCCCGGCCGGCCTGCTGTGGGTCTGGCTGGCGCCGCGGGCCCGGTTCGAGGTGGTCGAGGGCGGCGCGGTGCCGGTCGGTCGCCCGTCGGCGGAGCTGCTGGTCGCCGACGACTCGGTGCTCGTGCTCGTCCTCGCCGGCCTCGGCCTGCTCGCCGGCGGGACGGCCTGGGCGATGCGCCGCCGCCGGGGCGTGGCCACCGTGGTGGGCACCGCGGTCGGCACCGCGCTGGCCGGGGTGCTCGCCTGGCAGCTGGGGGAGCTGCTCGCGCCCGGGCCCACGCCGGCCCAGCTCGGCGACGTCGGCACCCGGGTGACCACCGGGCTGGAGCTGTCCAGCCCGCCGGCGCTGGCGGTGGCCCCGTTCGCCGCGCTGCTGGTCTACGTCGTCGCGGCGCTGTTCGCCGCCCGCGACGACCTCGGGCGGGGGTGACGTGCTGGAACGGGCACCTCTCAGGGGCCCGCGCCGAGCGTGCGAGGCGTGGGGGGCGATTCCCGGCCCCGTCCAGAGGCTCGTCCCGAGCTTGCGAGGGATGAGGGGGACGGGGTCCTTGCTCAGTTGAGGCTGGTCGGGCCGGCGAACTGCTGCAGCGGCGCCGGGACCGCCCCCACCGTCTCGAGCAGGGTCAGCTCCCGGCGCAGCATCCGCGTCTCGGCCACCAGCCGGCGGCGGGTCGCCGACTCGGCCAGCAGCGCCTGCCGGTCCTCGGTGGTCAGCAGCGCCGCCGAGGCCACCAGGTAGGACAGCGCGCGGGCGTCACCGTCGACGACGTCGAGCAGCGCGTCGACGCCGTCGAGCTCCTGCGCGTCGCCGGCCACGGCGGTCTCCGCGCTCCCGGTCTGCAGGCCCGCCACGGCGGTCACGTAGCGGGTGAACAGCGACCCCACCCCACGCTCCAGCACGCCGAGCGACCCGCGGGCCACCTCGGCCACCAGCCCCTCGTCCGGGCCCCCGCCGGCCGGGGCGGAGCCGACCTCCTGGTCGCCGGCCGCCTCCTCGGCGGCCTCCTCCTCGGCCAGCCACTCGACCTCGGCGCGCAGGTAGGGCGGGCCGTCCCCGTCCTCGCCGTCCCCGCCGACCAGGACGTCGAGCAGCCGGAACCGGTCGCCGCCGACGGTGGTGATGCGGAACCCGCCGTCGGGCTGCGGCCGCACGGTCTGCAGGTGCGCGGTGCAGCCGACGTCGTAGAGCGCCTGCGCGGGGGAGACCCGCTCGACCTCCCAGCCCTGCCGGATCGCGACCACCCCGAAGAACCGGCCGTCCCCGTCCTCCGGCTGCGCGAGCAGGTCCCGCACCAGCGCCCGGTAGCGGGGCTCGAAGACCTGCAGCGGCAGCACGATCCCCGGGAACAGCGGCGACCCGAGCGGGAACAGCGGGATGAGGTCGCCCACACCGGCGAGCCTACGGGCGCCCCGCCCCCTCGGCGCCGTGACGGCGGGCGACCGCGCCCCGACTACGCTGGGGAGTCGTCCCTCGCCTGGTTCCGGAGGCCTCCCCGTGCTCGCCCGCATCGACCTGCGTGGATCCGCGCTGCCGGGGGTCCGTGACCTGGCCGGCCTGCTGCCGCGCGCCGCCACCGACATCGACTCCGTCCTCGCCACCGTGCGGCCGCTGTGCGAGGACGTCCGCATCCGCGGCGCCCAGGCGGTCCGCGAGATCACCGCCCGCCTCGACGGCGTCGACCTCGAGGACTTCGCCGTCCCGGTGGAGGCGATCCAGGCGGCGCTCGACGGGCTGGCCCCCGACGTGCGGGCCGCGCTCGAGGAGGCCATCGTGCGGGTGCGGCGGGTGCACGCCGACCAGGCCCGCACCGACGTCACCACCCAGGTGGTCCGCGGCGGCACGGTGACCGAGCGCTGGGTGCCGGTGCGCCGCGTCGGCCTCTACGTGCCAGGCGGGCTGGCGCCGC
This sequence comes from Geodermatophilus sp. SYSU D01180, assembly GCF_054050415.1. Classification (NCBI taxonomy): domain Bacteria; kingdom Bacillati; phylum Actinomycetota; class Actinomycetes; order Geodermatophilales; family Geodermatophilaceae; genus Geodermatophilus; species Geodermatophilus sp. SYSU D01180. The sequence goes on from NZ_JBJGZH010000006.1 coordinate 45,448, forward strand.
TGCTGTCGAGCGTGGTGATGAACGTCGTCCCGGCGCAGATCGCCGGCGTCGCGTCGATCGCCGTCGCCTCCCCGCCGCAGCGCGACCACGGCGGCCTGCCCGACCCCGGCGTGCTCGCCGCGTGCGCGCTGCTCGGCGTCACCGAGGTCTACGCCGTCGGCGGCGCGCAGGCCATCGCGGTGTTCGGCTACGGCGCGGGCTCGTGCGAGCCGGTGGACGTGGTCACCGGCCCCGGCAACGTCTACGTGACCGCCGCCAAGCGGCTGCTGCGCGGGTTGATCGGCATCGACTCCGAGGCCGGCCCGACCGAGGTCGCGATCCTCGCCGACGACACCGCCGACCCGGTGCACGTGGCCGCCGACCTGATCAGCCAGGCCGAGCACGACCCGCTGGCCGGCGCGGTGCTGGTCACCACGAGCGAGGAGCTGGCCGACGCCGTCCTCGACCTCGTGCCCGGCCAGGTCGCGGCCACCAAGCACTCCGACCGCATCCTCACCGCGCTCGACGGCAGCCAGTCGGGGATCGTGCTGGTCGACGACCTCGACGCCGGGCTCGCGGTGGTCGACGCCTACGCCGCCGAGCACCTGGAGATCCAGACCCGGGACGCCCGCGAGGTGGCGATGCGGGTGCGCAACGCCGGCGCGGTGTTCGTCGGCGCCTGGTCGCCGGTGTCGCTGGGCGACTACATCGCCGGGTCCAACCACGTGCTGCCCACCGGCGGCTGCGCCCGGCACTCCAGCGGGCTGTCGGTGCAGTCGTTCCTGCGCGGCATCCACGTCGTCGAGTACGACGAGCAGGCGCTGGCCGAGGTGGCCGGGCACGTCGACGCCCTCGCCCACGCCGAGGACCTGCCCGCGCACGCGGCCGCGGTCCGGGTGCGGCAGCGCTCGTGACGACCACTCCGAGGACGTCGCTCGACGAGCTGCCGCTGCGGCCGGAGCTGCGCGGCCGCACGCCCTACGGCGCCCCGCAGCTGCAGGTCACCCACCGGCTCAACACCAACGAGAACCCGCACCCGCTGCCGGCCGAGCTGCTGGCCACGCTCGGCGAGGCGCTCGGGCACGCGGCGGTCGAGCTCAACCGCTATCCCGACCGGGACGCCGTCGCGCTGCGCACCGACCTCGCCGCCTACCTCGGCCGCGGCGGGGAGCGGGTCGAGCCCGCGCAGGTGTGGGCGGCCAACGGCTCCAACGAGGTGCTGCAGCAGCTGCTGCAGGCCTTCGGCGGCGCCGGGCGCACGGCGCTGGGCTTCACCCCGTCCTACTCGATGCACCCGATCATCTCCGCCGGCACCGGGACGGCGTGGGTCGACGGGCACCGCCGCGAGGACTTCACCATCGACGCCGCGCAGGCCGCCGCCCAGGTGCGCGAGGTCCGGCCCGACGTCGTCTTCGTGACCAGCCCGAACAACCCCACCGGCACCGCGGTGGCGCTGGGGACGATCACCGAGCTGTACGACGCGACGTCCTACGGCCGGGGGCGCGCCGGCGTGCTGGTGGTCGACGAGGCCTACGAGGAGTTCGCCCGCACCGGCACGCCGTCGGCGCTGACCCTGCTGCCCGGCCGCCCGCGGCTGGTGGTCAGCCGCACGATGAGCAAGGCGTTCGGCATGGCCGGCCTGCGGCTGGGCTACCTCGCCGCCGACCCCGCCGTCGTCGACGCGCTGCAGCTGGTCCGGCTGCCCTACCACCTGTCCTCGCTGACCCAGGCCGCCGCGCGGGCCGCGCTGGCGCACACCGACGCGCTGCTGGCCACCGTCGACGCGGTCAAGGCCCAGCGCGACCGGATCGTCGCCACCCTGCCGTCCCTGGGCCTGACCAGCGTGCCCAGCGACGCCAACTTCGTCCTGTTCGGCCGGTTCGCCGACGCGCGCGCCGCCTGGCAGGCGCTGCTGGACCGCGACGTGCTCGTCCGCGACGTCGGCATCCCCGGGTGGCTGCGGGTGACCGCCGGCACGCCGGAGGAGACCGACGCCTTCCTCACCGCGCTGGGTGAGGTGGCCCCCGACCACCGCCTGGGAGACTGAGACCCATGAGTCGTACCGCCCGCGTCGAGCGCGCCACCAGCGAGACCAAGCTGGTCGTCGAGCTCGACCTCGACGGCACCGGGAAGAGCTCGATCAGCACCGGCGTCGGCTTCTACGACCACATGCTCACCGCGCTGTCGAAGCACAGCGGCATCGACCTCACCGTGCAGGCCGACGGCGACCTGCACATCGACGCGCACCACACCGTCGAGGACGTCGCCATCGCGCTCGGCCAGGCCTTCGGCGAGGCGCTCGGGGACAAGAAGGGCATCACCCGCTACGGCGACGCCACGATCCCCATGGACGAGGTGCTCGTGCAGGCCGCCGTCGACCTGTCCGGCCGGCCGTACTTCGTGCACGCCGAGCCCGAGACCATGACGCCGATGATCGGGCCGGACTACCCGACGTCGCTGACCAAGCACGTGCTCGAGTCCTTCGCCTTCAACGCGCGGATCACCCTGCACGTGCGGGTGCTCTACGCCGGCCGGGACGCCCACCACATCGTCGAGGGCCAGTTCAAGGCGCTCGCCCGGGCGCTGCGCGTCGCCGTCGCGATCGACCCGCGGGTCGCCGACGTCCCCTCCACCAAGGGCGCGCTGTAACGGATGGAGTTCGGCGTCGTCCTCCTCGTCCTCGGCGGGTTCCTGCTGGGCGGGGCGTGGAGCATGTGGAAGGCGGACCACGACACCCGGGGCCGCACCGGCCCGCAGGTCGTGATCGCGGTCGTCCTGCTGGTGGCGGCGCTGCTGGCCACCGCGTCGGGGATCCTGAGGCTGATCTGACGCCCGAGGACCGGTTCCTCGGGCTCGTCCTCGCCGACCCCACGGTGGCCGCCCGCTGGCGGGCGGTGTGGCCCGAGCTCAGCCTGCTGCCCCGGGACTGACCGGGAATCCCGGCGGGGCACGGGGCGCTGCCACGTACCGTGGCAGACGTGAAGAAGGTGGTCGTCCTCGACTACGGGTCGGGCAACCTGCGCTCGGCCGAGCGGGCCCTGGCCCGCGTGGGCGCCGACGTGACCGTGACCGCCGACCGCGACGCCGCCCTCGAGGCCGACGGGCTCGTCGTGCCGGGTGTGGGCGCGTTCGCGCACTGCATGCAGGAGCTGCGTGCCGTCGACGGGCCGCGCACCATCGGCCGGCGGCTGGCCGGCGGCCGGCCGGTGCTGGGCATCTGCGTCGGCATGCAGGTCCTCTTCGAGCGGGGGGTCGAGCACGGCCACGACGCCGAGGGCTGCGGCGAGTGGCCCGGCACGGTGGAGCAGCTGGAGGCGCCGGTGCTGCCGCACATGGGCTGGAACCGGGTCGAGGTCCCCGAGGGCAGCGTGCTGTTCGACGGCCTGGCCGACGAGCGCTTCTACTTCGTGCACTCCTACGGCGTGCGCTCGTTTCCCCTCGGCCAGGACGGCCCGCCGTCGCGGCTGGCGCCGCCGAAGGTCACCTGGGCCGAGCACGGCGACCGGTTCGTCGCGGGCGTGGAGAACGGCGCGCTGTCGGCGACGCAGTTCCACCCGGAGAAGAGCGGCGACGCCGGCGCCCAGCTGCTCACCAACTGGCTGGCGACGCTCTGACTCAGGTGAGCGGGAAGGGCGGCTGCAGCCACCACGGGGCGTCGACCACCTCCACCCGGCGCACCCACTTCACCCACCAGTAGCCGCGCCGGCCCGGCGCGACCAGCCGCATCGGCGCCCCGTGCCCGGCCGACAGCGGCCGGTCCGCGCAGTGCGTGGCCAGCAGCAGCGCGCCCGCGTCGGCCAGCGGCAGCCGCCGTCGGTAGCCGGTGACGCTGACGACGTCGACGCTGCCGCCGCCCGGCAGGTCGAGTCCGGCCAGCAGCCGGTCCAGCCGCACGCCGCGCCACTGCTGGACGGCGTACCAGCCGCCGGTGCAGTCCAGGACGGCGGTCACCGTGTCGCCGCGGTCGAGCCCGGCGGCGCGCAGCCGGGTCGTGCGGCCGCCCGCGACCAGCTCCACGGTCCCGCCGGCGTCGTCCGGGACGGCGTCGGTGAACCACTGCGTCACCGGCATGGCCGCGGGGTCGCCGCTGCCGCGCTCGTGCGAGCCGGTGCCGCGCCGCCGCGCGCCCGGCGCCCCGGTGAGCCGCAGGCCGCCCTCGACCGCGCCCCACAGCGCGGCCGCGGCGACGGCCAGGCCACCGGTCCGCAGCAGCGCGCGGCGGGAGGCGTCGCTGCGCCGCGGCCGCTGCCGGCTGCCCGCGGCGTGCACCGCCAGCAGCACCGCGGTGCCGACCGCCGTCGCGACGTGCACCTGCAGCAGCGCCACGCCGCCCACGGCCAGGCGCGGCCCGGCGACGGTGTGCAGCACGCCGGTGACCACGGTCAGCCCGACGAGGACCGCGAGGCCCCACGCCGCCGTGGGGTCGCGGCGGCCGCGGGTGCGCGCCCGCGAGCGGCGGACGACGACGGCCTTCCACGGCACGAGCAGCAGCAGGCCCAGCCCCGCCACCCCGTGCACGGCGGCCACCAGCCGGGAGGGCAGCGGCGTCCCGACGCCGAACGCGAGCACCCCGGTCCCGCCGGCCACCAGCAGGAGCGCCAGCAGCCCCAGGTTGGTCCGGCGCCCGGCACGGGCGGGGAGCGCACCGCGCAGCATCCCCGGAGTGTCCTCCGCGCGCGCCTAGGGTGACCCGGTCCCGCATCCGGTCGAGGAGGACCCGCTTGCCCGCGTCGCGCACCCCCGCTCCGGCACCCGAGCGCCGCGGGGGGCTGGCCGGCCCGCTCGTCACGCTGGTCCTGCTGGCCGGGCTGACCGTCTGGAGCGTGCTGGCGCTGCGCCCGCCGGCCCCCGCGCCCGCCGACGCCCCGGCGGGCTCGTTCAGCGCCGGCCGGGCCTTCGCGCACGTGGAGGAGATCGCCGCGCAGGTGCACGTCGCGGGCAGCCCGGCGCACGAGCGCGTCGTCGGCGGGCTGGTCGCCACGCTCACCGACCTCGGCCTGGACACCCGCGTGCAGAACGCCGTCGGCACCTGGCAGGCCGGCCCGGGGGCGGCGGAGATGGCGCGGGTGCGCAACGTCGTCGCGGTCCTGCCCGGCACGGACAGCACCGGCCGGCTGTTCCTCGTGGCGCACTCGGACTCGGTGGAGACCGGCCCCGGCGCCAGCGACGACGCCGCCGGCGTGGCCGCGATCCTCGAGACGGTGCGCGCCCTCGGCGAGGGGGAGCCGCTGCGCAACGACGTCGTCGTCGTGATCACCGATGCCGAGGAGGCCTGCCTGTGCGGCGCCGAGGCGTTCGCCGACAGCCACCCGCTGGCGGGCGAGGGCGGGGTCGTGCTCAACCTCGAGGCCCGCGGCACCACCGGCCCGCCGATCATGTTCGAGACGTCGCTCGGCAACGCCGGGCTGGCCGCGCGCTACGCCGCCGCGGTGCCGCACCCGGTGGCCAGCAGCTTCGCCGTCGAGGTGTACCGGACGCTGCCCAACGACACCGACTTCAGCGTCCTGCTCGGCGACGGCGACTTCACCGGCCTCAACACCGCCTTCATCGACGGCAACGCCGGCTACCACACCCCGCAGGACACCCCCGCCCGGCTGGACCAGCGGACGCTGCAGGCGCTGGGCGACAACACCCTCGCCCTCACCCGGGAGCTCGGCGACGCCGACCTGACCGACCTCGCCCGCCCCGGCGACGGCGATGCCACCTACTTCCCGCTGCCCACCGGCCTCGCGCGGTACCCGGGCGCGCTGGTGTGGCCGCTGGCCGGGGCGGCGGTGCTCGGCGTCGCCGTCCTGGCCCTGGTCGACCGGCGGCGCGGCTCCTCCCTGCCGCGGACGCTGCTCGGCACGGCCGCGGCGCTGCTGCCGCTCGCGCTCGCGCCACTGGCGGTGATCGGCCTGTGGCGGCTGCTGGTGCTCGTCCGGCCCGGCTACGCCTCGATGCTCGACCCGTGGCAGCCGGGCTGGTTCCGGCTGGCGGCGGTCGCGCTCGTCGCGGTGGTGGTGCTGGCCTGGTACGCGCTGCTGCGTCGCCGCCTGGGCGCCGCGGCGCTGCGCACCGGCGCGCTGGCGCTGCTCGCCGTCCTCGCCGCGGTCCTCGCGGCGTTGGCGCCCGGCGGGTCGTACCTGGCCGCGCTGCCGGCGCTGGCCGGCGCGCTGGCCGGGCTGCTGCCGCGACAGGCGCAGCTCGCCGGCGCGCTGGTCGCCGGGGCGGTCGCGGTCGTCGTCCTCGCGCCGACCGTGGCGCTCTTCTTCCCGGCGCTCGGCCTGGCCGGCGGGGCCGCGCCGGCGGCGGTCGCGACGGTGCTCGCCCTGGCCCTGCTGCCCGGGGTCGAGGGGCTGTTCCCGGCCGGCCGCGCGCGGCTGCGGACGCTGGCCGTGCCCGGTCTCGCCGTCGCCCTGACCGTCCTGCTCACCGCCGTCGGGCTGGCCGTGGACCGCTTCGACCCGCAGCACCCGGTGCCCAGCCAGCTGGTCTACGCGCTGGAGGCCGACACCGGCGAGGCGTGGTGGGCCAGCACCGAGGACGACCCGGGGGAGTACACCGCGCGCTACGTCGGCACCCCGCGGACGCTGCCGCACGACTACCCCTACCTCGCCGGGGAGGCGGTGGCGGCCGGGCCGGCGGAGGCCGCCGACCTGCCGACGTCGCGGGTCGAGGTCCTCGACGACCGATCCTCCGGCGGGCAGCGGACGGTCACCGTGCGGGTCACGCCGCAGCGCGAGGTCCGGCTGGTGGTGCTGGACCTGACCGCCGACGGCGGGACGGTCGACGCCGCCCGGGTGGAGGCGCGCGACGTCCCGGCGCAGGCGCTGGGGGAGGGCCGGCTGTGGGTCACCTTCCACGCGCCGCCCGCGCAGGGCGTGGAGGCGACGTTCACCGTGGACGGCGCCGGGCCGCTGCGGCTGCGGGTGGTCGACGGCAGCGACGGGCTGGGTGACCTGCCCGGCTTCGAGGAGCGCCCGCCGGGCGTGGACGCGGCCGGCACGCACAGCTCCGACCTCGTGGTCGTGGGGGCGACGACGGACCTCGGCTGACGGGCGCTCAGTCCCCGTGGCGGGCCAGCAGCTCGGCGCCGAGCGCGGCCAGCTCGGCGCGCACGGCCGCGGGGTGCCGCACCTCGACGGCGCCGCCGAAGCCGGCCAACTGCTCGGCCACCGACCGCGCCGTGTGCGCGGCCAGGCGCAGCCTCACCCGCCCGTCGCCGTCCGGGCCGCCCTCGACGGCGCAGTGCCGGCCGAACCGGTCGCGCAGCACGGGGACCAGCCGCGCGGGCACCAGCACCGTCGCGGCCACCAGCGACCGGCGCCGCTCGACCTCGCCGGCCACCTCGTCCCAGACGCCGGGCAGGTCGAGGTCGGCGGGCCGCTCGAAGACCTCCCCGGTCACCGCCGGCGCCCCCATGCGGTCGACGCGGAAGGTGCGCCGCCCGGCCGCGGTGCCGGCGACCAGGTACCAGGTGCCGTCCTTGTCCACGAGCCCCCACGGCTCGGCCCGCCGCCGGCCCGGGCCGCCGCCGCGCCCGGCGTAGTCGAACTCCACCACCCGCCGGGCGACGACGGCGTCGAGCAGCAGCGCCACCTCCGGCCGGTCCCGGGCGCGCTCGCCCCAGCCGGCCGGGTCGACGACGACCGCCTCCGCGGCTGCCGCGGCCTCGGCGCGGAAGGTGCCCGGCAGCGCCCGCAGCAGCTTGCGCAGCGCGCCCCGCGCGTCCGGCCCGGCCGCGGTCGCCGGGCCGAGCAGCAGGAACAGCGCCCGCGCCTCGGGCCCGGTCAGGCCGGTGAGGTCGGTGCGCGCCCCACCGACCAGCTGCCACCCGCCGCCCCGACCGGCCTGCGGGTGGACCGGGACGCCCGCGGCCGACAGCGCCTCCAGGTCGCGCCGCGCGGTCGCCACCGACACCTCCAGCTCGGCGGCGGCCTGCGCGGCGGTGACCCGGCCGCGGGCCTGCAGCAGCAGGAGCAGGGCGACCAGCCGGTCCGCGCGCACGCCGTCGAGGATGCCGCGGGAAGTGCTCAGGAGGTGAGCACTTCTGTGTGGAGCATGGGGTCCAGCGGGACGCGGCAGGCGGACCGCCCGACGGAGGGACCCCCCGTGCTCCGAGGACTGGCCACCGTGACCCTGCTCGCCGACGACGTCCCCGCCGCCGTCCGCTGGTACGCCGGCGTGCTCGACACCGAGCCCTACTTCACCCGGCCGGAGGAGGGGCCGCCGGCGTACGTCGAGTTCCGCATCGGCGAGGACGAGGACGAGCTCGGCGTCATGGACGCCCGCTACGCCACCTGGGCCGCGGGGCGGCCGGCCGGCGTCGTCGTCCACTGGCACGTCGACGACCTGCCCGCGGCGCTGCGGCGCCTCGAGGACGCCGGCGCGACCGTCGTCTCCCCGCCCACCGTACGCGGCGAGGGCTGGTCGACCGCCGTGGTCGCCGACCCGTTCGGCAACCTGCTCGGGCTCATCACCAGCCCGCACTGGGCCGCCGCCCACGGCGGATGAGCGGGCTCAGCTGCGCAGGTAGGACGCGCCGTTGACGTCGACGATCGTGCCGGTGCTGAACCGCGCCTCGGGCGAGGCCAGCCACAGCACCGCCGAGGCCACCTCCTCCGGGCGGGCGACCCGGCCGAACGGCGACTGCGCGCGCACGGCGTCACCGCCCGGGCCGTCGAGCACCTCGCGCGCCATCTCGGTCTGCACGAAGCCCGGCGCCACGGCGGTGACCGAGATGCCCAGCGGTGCCAGCGCCAGCGCCATCGACTGCGCGAAGGCGTTCATGCCGGCCTTCGACGCGCCGTAGGCCGGGTTCTGCGGCTCGCCGCGGAAGGCGCCGCGGCTGGACACGTTGACCACCGCGCCGCCGCCGGCGGCGCGCAGGTGCGGGACGGCGCGGAAGGTGGCGTGCGCGGCACCGAGCAGGTTGACCGCGAGCGTCCGCTCCCACACCTCCCGCCACTCCTCGAAGGAGGCGGTCAGCGGCGGGGAGGCCACGAAGACGCCGGCGTTGTTGACCAGCACGTCCAGCCCACCCAGCGCCTCCGCGGCGGCGTCGACCATCGTGCCCACGGCCTCGGCGTCGGTCATGTCGGCCTGCACCAGCGCGTGGCCGGTGCCGGGCAGCTCGGCGAGCACGGCCTCGGCGCGCTCCTCCGAGCTGCCCCAGTGGACGGCCACCCGGTCGCCGCGCCCGGCGAAGGCGCGGGCGATCGCGCGGCCGATGCCGCGGGAGCCACCGGTGACGAGGACGGCGCGCGAGGAGGAGGTCACGGGCGGGCAGTCAACCAGCCGTGCTCCAGCGGCCGCGGTGCACGACCTCGTCCAGCCCCCGCCGGCCCCGCCTCAGCGACGGCGAGCGCCGGTCGTCCGTGCCCGGGTAGCCGACCGACACGACGCCGACCGGCCGGTGGGTGCCGGGGACGCCGAACGCGTCCCGGAAGGCGTCCACCCGCTCGGCCGGGACGCCGAACAGGCAGGCGCCGAGCCCCTCGTCGACGGCGGTCAGCAGCACCATCAGCGCCGCCATGCCGGCGTCGACGTCCCAGTAGGGCACCGGCCAGCGGGCCTCGTCGCGGTCGGTCCAGCCCTTGTCCGGCTCCGCGTAGCGGTCGAGGTAGGCGTCCTTCGACGACAGCGGGACCACGAGCAGCGGCGCCCGCCGCATGCGGGTCAGCCACGCGTCGGGCGCACCCTCGCCGGCGGTCACCGACCAGAACAGGTCCCGGTCCTCGGCCGACTCGAGCACCAGGAAGGCCCAGCCCTGGGTGAACCCGGCCGACGGCGCCCGGGTGGCGTGCTCGAGCAGCCGCTCGCGCACCTCCGGCGGCACCGGCCGGCCGGGGTCGTAGTCGCGCACCATGCGGCGCCTGCGGACGACGTCGGCGAACTCCACCCCCGCAGCCTGCCTCGGGTGGGTCAGGCCACAGCGGGCCGGTCCCTAGGCTGGAGCCGTGCCGACCCTCCAGCTGCTCCCCGCCGTCGACGTCGCCGACGGCCGGGCCGTCCGACTCGTGCAGGGGGAGGCCGGCAGCGAGACCTCCTACGGCGACCCCCTCGACGCCGCCCTGCAGTGGCAGCGCGACGGCGCCGAGTGGGTGCACCTGGTCGACCTCGACGCCGCCTTCGGCCGGGGCAGCAACCGCGAGCTGCTCGCCCGGGTGGTCGGCGAGCTCGACGTCGACGTGGAGCTCTCCGGCGGCATCCGCGACGACGAGTCGCTGGCCGCGGCACTGGCCACCGGCTGCCGCCGGGTCAACCTGGGCACCGCGGCGCTGGAGTCGCCCGAGTGGTGCGCCCGCGCGATCGCCGAGCACGGCGACCGGATCGCCGTCGGCCTCGACGTCCGCGGCACCCGGCTGGCCGCCCGCGGCTGGACCCGCGAGGGCGGCGAGCTCTACGAGACCCTCGCGCGGCTGGACGCCGAGGGCTGCGCCCGCTACGTGGTCACCGACATCACCAAGGACGGCACGCTGCGCGGCCCCAACCTGGACCTGCTGCGCGAGGTCTGCGCCGCCACCGCGCGGCCGGTGGTCGCCTCCGGCGGGGTCAGCTCGCTCGACGACATCCGCGCGCTGGCCGGGCTGACCGCGGTCGGCGTCGAGGGCGCGATCGTCGGCAAGGCGCTCTACGCCGGCGCGTTCACGCTGCCCGAGGCGCTGGCGGTCACCCGCGAGGCGTCGTCGTGACCGCGCGGCGGATCGGCTCCGGCGGGCCCTGGGAGGACGTCGTCGGCTACAGCCGCGTCGTCGTGCACGGGGACTCCGCCTGGGTGAGCGGCTGCACCGCCACCGTCGACGGCGCGGTCGTCCACCCCGGCGACGCGGGCGCACAGGCCCGGGTCGCGTTCGGCGTGCTGGTCGCCGCGCTGCAGTCCGCGGGCCTGACGGCCGCCGACGTCGTCCGCACCCGCGTGTACGTCACGGACACCTCCCGCTGGGAGGAGGTCGGGCGCGCGCACGGCGAGGTCTTCGGTGCGGTCCGGCCGGCCACCGCGATGATCGGCGTGGCCTCGCTGCTGCACCCCGACATGCTGGTCGAGGTGGAGGCCGACGCGGTCCGGGGAGCGGGAGCATGAGCCTCGCCGTCCGCGTCATCCCGTGCCTGGACGTCGACGCCGGCCGGGTGGTCAAGGGCGTCAACTTCGTCGACCTGCGCGACGCCGGCGACCCGGTGGAGATGGCCCGGGTCTACGACGCCGAGGGCGCCGACGAGCTCACCTTCCTCGACATCACCGCCAGCTCCGGCGACCGCGAGACCACCTACGACGTCGTCCGGCGCACCGCCGAGAGCGTGTTCATCCCGCTCACCGTCGGCGGCGGCGTGCGCAGCCCCGACGACGTCGACCGGCTGCTGCGCGCCGGCGCGGACAAGGTCGCGGTGAACACCGCCGCCGTCGCCCGGCCCGACCTGATCGGCGAGATCGCCGACCGGTTCGGCAACCAGGTGCTCGTGCTGTCCCTCGACGCCCGCCGGGTGCGCGACGGCGCATCGACCGACTCGGGCTTCGAGATCACCACGCACGGCGGGCGCCGCGGCACCGGCCGGGACGCCGTCGAGTGGGTGGTGCAGGCCGCGGAGCTCGGGGTGGGGGAGGTGCTGCTCAACTCGATGGACGCCGACGGCACCCGCGCCGGGTTCGACACCGAACTGATCCGCGCGGTCCGTCGCGAGGTGACCGTGCCGGTGATCGCCAGCGGCGGCGCCGGGGCGGTCGGGCACTTCCCGCCCGCGGTCGAGGCCGGCGCCGACGCGGTGCTGGCGGCCAGCGTCTTCCACTTCGGCACGCTGCGGATCGGCGAGGTCAAGGCCGCGCTGGCCGGCGCCGGCGTCCCGGTGCGCACCGCCGCGGACACGCCGCTGCGCTGACCGCGGCCGGCCCGTCAGGCGACGGGGGCGTCGTCCCGCACGACCACCCGGGCGACATCGCGCCGCCCGGTCGCCCACAGCAGGAGCTCCATCGGCTCGCCCTCGACCGTGGTCGGTGCGGACCCGGCGCGGACCCGCCTCCCGGGCCCGGGGACGTCGCTGCGCTGCAGCACCAGGCCGCCGGGGTGCCGCGCGGCCGCCGTGCGGGCGAACAGCCGGGCCGCGCCCCAGAGCCGGTCGGCGTCGGCCAGCGGCAGCGCGCGCGGCGCCCAGCCGGGCTGCGCCCGCCGCACGTCCTCGTGGTGGATCGCGAACTCGGCGGAGTCCGCGACCGCCGACACCCCGGGCCAGCCCATCGGCAGCCACGCCGGCGGGCCCTGCCGGACCCGGGCCACCAGCTCGGGGTACGCCGTCGAGGTGCGCAGCCGGTCCTCGACCCGCTCCGCGTGGGCGTGCAGCCGCCCGCCGACCGGCGTGCGCTCCAGCGCGTAGCCGGGCAGCGCGTCGGGGCGGCGGTCGCGGGTCACCAGGTGGGCGGCCAGGTGCGCCGTCGTCCACCCCTCGCAGCAGGTCGGGGCGTCGGGGCCGAGCTCGTCGAGGAGGTCGGCGAGGGCCGCGCGCTCGCGGGCGGCGAGCGGGCGGGAAGAGGGAGTCACCGCGGCGGGTTACCGATCTCGTCCAGCCGGAAAACCCGCAGGCCCCTGTCGGTGCTGCCGGTTAGCCTGACTAACGACTGCGGAGACCCCGCCGTCGCGACCCCGAGGAGACCCGTGCCCCGCGCCCGAGACGCCGTCGTCCGGCGGGGACTGCGCCATGTCGCCCGGTCCATCCGCGAGCAGCGCGGGATGTTCACCCTGGCCCTGCTGGCCAGCAGCCTCTACGCCGCGATGACCGTGCTGTCGGCGTTCGTCGTCGGCGAGGTCACCGACCGGGTGGTGCTGCCGGCCTTCGCCGACGGCGACACCACCGCCGGTGCGCTCACCCTCGCCGTCGTCGTGATCCTCGGCGTCTCGGTGCTCAAGATCCTCGGCATCCTCGGCCGCCGGCTGTTCGCGGGCGTGATGGCCTACCGGCTGCAGGCCGACTACCGCCGCCGCGTCACCGCGCAGTACCTGCGGCTGCCGCTGGCCTGGCACCAGCGGCACCCCACCGGCCAGCTGCTGTCCAACGCGAACTCCGACGTCGAGGCCGCCTGGTACTTCGTCTCCCCGCTGCCGTTCGCCTGCGGGACGCTCGTGATGATCGCCATCACCGTCGTCGCGCTGGTGGCCACCGACCCGCTGCTGGCTCTCGTCGGCCTGGTCGTCTTCCCGCTGGTCTTCGTGGTCAACGCCGTCTACTCGCAGGTGATGAGCCCGCGGATGCAGCGGGCGCAGCAGCTGCGCGCCGAGGTCAGCGAGATCGCCCACGAGAGCTTCGACGCGGGCCTAGTCGTCAAGACCCTGGGCCGCGAGGACGTCGAGAGCGCCCGGTTCACCGAGCGGGCCCAGGAGCTCCGCGACGGGCTGGTGTCCGTCGGCCGGGTGCGCGGGCTGTTCGACCCGCTGATGGAGGCGCTGCCCAACCTCGGCACGCTCGCCGTGCTGCTGGTCGGCGCCGGCCGGGTCGCCTCCGGCGCCACCGACGCCGGCGACCTGGTGAGCATCGCCTACCTGTTCACCCTGCTCGCGCTGCCCATCCGCGCGATCGGCTGGGTGCTCGCCGACCTCCCGCGCGCCCTCGCCGGCTTCGACCGGGTCACCCCCGTGCTCGACGCCACCGGCGAGACCCCGCACGGCCCGGAGACCGCGCCGGCCGGCGACGGCGGCGCCCGGCTGGGCCTGCGTGCGGTCGACCACGTCTTCGACGGCGCGTCGCAGCCGGTGCTCTCGCAGGTCACCTTCGACGTCGCGGCCGGCAGCACGGTCGCCGTCGTCGGGCCGACCGGCTCGGGCAAGTCCACGCTGGCCGGGCTGCTGGTGCGGCTGGTCGACCCGGCCGGCGGGGAGGTGCTGCTCGACGGCGTCGACCTGCGCCGGCTGCGCGAGGGCGAGGTCAGCGGCCAGGCCGCGTTCGTCCCGCAGGGCACCTTCCTCTTCGACGACACCGTCCGCGGCAACGTGACCCTGGGCGGGGAGTACGGCGACGACGAGGTGCGCGCCGCGCTGCGCGTGGCCGCCGCCGAGGACTTCGTCGACCGGCTGCCCGAGGGCCTCGACACCCGCGTCGGCGAGCGCGGCGCCACCCTCTCCGGTGGCCAGCGGCAGCGGCTGGCCCTGGCCCGCGCCGTGATCCGCCGTCCCCGGCTGCTCGTCCTCGACGACGCCACCAGCGCCGTCGACCCCGCCGTCGAGGCGCGCATCCTCGACGCGCTGCGCTCGGCCGACCGGCCCTCGACGGTGGTCGTCGTCGCCTACCGGCAGGCCACCATCGCCCTCGCCGACGAGGTGGTGTGGCTGGAGAACGGCCGGGTCACCGCCCGCGGCAGCCACGAGGAGCTGCTGGCCACCGTGCCCGGCTACGCCGCGCTGGTCCGCGCCTACGCGCAGGCGGAGGTGGCGGCGTGACCGACGTGACCGCCGGGCGGCGCGAGGGCGCGTTCGCCACGCTGGGCCGCGGGCTGCGGATGATGCCGGAGTTCCGCCGCGGGCTCCCGGCCACCTTCGCGCTCGCGCTGGTCGCCACCGCCGGGCGGGTGGTCGTGCCGATCGCCGTCCAGCAGGTCATCGACCACGGCCTGCTCGCCCCCGGCGGCCCCGACCTCGGCCTGGTCCGCACGCTGGTGCTGGTCTGCGCGGTCGTCGTCCTGGTCACCGGCGTGGCGGTCTACCGGATGAACGTCCGGCTGTTCCGCACCACCGAGACCGCGCTGGCCGGGCTGCGCTCCCGGGCGTTCCGGCACGTGCACGACCTGTCGGTCCTGCACCAGCAGGGCGAGCGCCGCGGTTCCCTGGTCTCCCGCGTCACCAGCGACGTCGACCAGCTGTCCACCTTCATGCAGTGGGGCGGCGTCCTCGGCGTGGTCAGCCTCGGCCAGCTGGTCGTGGCCACCGTCGTCATGGCGGTCTACTCCTGGCAGCTGACCCTGCTGGTGCTCGTCTGCTTCCTGCCGCTGGCCTTCGCCGTCCGCTGGTTCGCCCGCCGGCTGCAGGTCGCCTACGGCGTGGTCCGCGAGCGGGTCGGCGACGTGCTCGCCGCCGTCTCGGAGTCCGTCGTCGGCGCGCCGACGGTGCGCGCCTACGGCATCCGCGAGCGGACGGCGGCCCGCCTGGACCGGGCCATCGGCCGGCACTACCGCGCCCAGGTGGACGCGCAGAAGGTCACCGCGGCCGTCTTCGTCACCGGCGAGTTCGCGGCCGCGGTCGCCAACGCCGCCGTCGTCGTGGTCGGCGTGCTGCTCGGCCTGGCCGGGGAGGTCAGCGCCGGCACGCTCGTCGCCTTCCTGTTCCTCGTCACGCTGTTCGTCGCGCCGGTGCAGACCGCCAGCGAGGTGCTCAACGAGGGGCAGAACGCGATCGCCGGGTTCCGCCGGGTGCTCGACGTCCTCGACACCGAGCCCGACGTCCGCGACCCCGCCGCCACCGGCACGGCGCGCGAGCTGCCGGGCGGGCCGCTCGGCGTCCGGCTCGAGCACGTCACCTTCCGCTACGCCCCGGGCGCGCGGGCGGCCCTCGACGACGTCGACCTCGCGCTCGCGCCGCGCCGCCGCTACGCCGTCGTCGGGGAGACCGGGTCGGGGAAGACGACGTTCGCCAAGATGGTCACCCGGCTCATGGACCCCACCGAGGGGCGGGTGCTGCTCGGCTCCGACGCCTCCGGCTGGGTGCCGCTGCCCGACGTGGCGTTCGCCTCGCTGCGCCGGCGGGTCGGCATGGTGCCGCAGGACGGCTTCCTGTTCGACGCCACCGTCGCCGACAACGTCCGCTACGGCCGCCCGGACCTCACCGACGAGCAGGTCACCGCGGCGTTCGCCGAGCTCGGCCTCGGCGACTGGCTGGCCGGCCTGGCCGACGGCGTCGCGACGGCGGTGGGCCAGCGCGGGGAGTCGCTGTCGGCGGGGGAGCGGCAGCTGGTCGCCATCGCCCGCGCGCACGTGGCCGCGCCCGACCTGCTGGTGCTCGACGAGGCCACCAGCGCCGTCGACCCGGCCACCGAGCGGCGGCTGACCCTGGCGCTGGACCGGCTCACCGAGGGCCGCACCACGCTCACCATCGCGCACCGGCTGTCCACCGCCGAGCGGGCCGACGAGGTGCTCGTCGTCGACGCCGGGCGGGTCGTGCAGCGCGGCACGCACGCGGACCTGGTCGACGCCGTCGGCCCCTACGCCCGGCTGCACGCCTCGTGGCGCCGGTCGTCGGCGGGGGAGCCCGAGCGCGTCGCCTGAGCGGGCGCCGGCCCTAGGCTCCGCGGTGTGACCGCGTCGTCCACGAGCCCCTCCCGCATGCCCGGCACGGCGATCGCCGCCGCGGCGGTCGGCGCCCTCGGCGTGTTGCCGCTGGCCCTGGTCACCGTCCTGCCCTTCGTCCTCGGCGGCGTGCAGTCCGACGACGTCCGGGACTGGTGGGTCTACGCGCTGCTCCTGCTGCCCGTGGTGCAGCTCTTCGGCGTCGTCTGGCTGGTCTCCCGCCGGGGCCGGTGGCCGCTGCTCCTGGGCGCCGTGGGCTCCGTGGTGTTCGCCCTGCTCGTCATGGCGACGGCGGCCGCGGTCGGCGAGGACGTGGGCGTCGCGCCGGTCGTCGTCGCCGTCTGCCCCCTGGTCGCCGCGGGCCTCGCGCTCAGCCCCCGGGTGACGGCCTGGCTGGCCGGGCGGCGCCGGGCCGGCTGACGGGGTCCGGCCAGGAACCGGACATACGCTGCGCGGCATGCCGCCGTCCCCGCCCCGCCGGACGACGACCCGCCGCTCCCCGCGGGCGGCGCCCGCGTCGTCCTCGGTCGTCCGGCGGACCGCCCCGCCGGCCGCGTCCGGCCGCCCGCTGACCGCGCCGTTCGCCGCCGTGTTCGGCCTGCTCGTCGCCGCCGAGGACCTCTACCTCGGCCGGCTGCTCTGGGAGGGCCTGCCCCCGGGCTGGGGGCGGTACCTGGCGGCCTCCGCGGTCCTGGCGGTGCTCGCGGTCGCCGGGGCGGCGCTGGTGTGGCTGGGCCGGGGCCGCGGCTGGCTGGTGCTCGCCGTGGCCGCGGTGCTGCCGCTGCTCCTGCTGCTCGGCGTGGCCCTGCTCTTCGGCGCCCTCGGCGACGGCTCGTCGGTCGGCTGGGCGCTGGCGCTGCTCGTCGGCCCGGTCGGCTGTCTGGCGCTGACGGTGCGCCGCCCGATCCGGGAGTGGACCCGTCCCGGCCGGGCGACACCGCCCCGGGTGCAGCCGGGGCGGACCCCCCGGGGCGGCCGCGCCCGCTAGCGTGCCCGCCGTGATCGACACAGACGTCGTCGTGGTGGGGTCCGGCCTGGCCGGGCTGGTGGCCACCGCCGAGCTGGCCGACGCCGGCCGGCGGGTGGTGCTCGTCGAGCAGGAGCCGGAGGCGTCCTTCGGCGGGCAGGCGTGGTGGTCCTTCGGCGGGCTGTTCCTCGTCGACTCGCCCGAGCAGCGCCGCCTGCGCGTCCGCGACTCGCTGGAGCTGGCCCGCCAGGACTGGTTCGGCACCGCCGCCTTCGACCGCGCCGAGGACCACTGGCCCCGGCAGTGGGCCGAGGCGTACCTGGAGTTCGCGGCGGGGGAGAAGCGGGCCTGGCTGCGCGAGCAGGGCGTCGGCTTCTTCCCCGTCGTCGGCTGGGCCGAGCGCGGCGGCTACACCGCCACCGGCCACGGCAACTCCGTGCCCCGCTTCCACATCGTCTGGGGCACCGGCCCCGGCATCGTCGAGCCGTTCGCCCGCCGGGTGCGCGCCGCCGTCGAGCGCGGGCTGGTCGAGCTGCGCTTCCGGCACCGGGTGACCTCGCTGGTCGTCACCGACGGCGCGGTCACCGGCGTCCGCGGCGAGGTGCTCGAGCCCAGCGGCGCCGCCCGCGGGGAGGCCAGCTCGCGCACCGCCGTCGGGGACTTCGAGATCGCCGCGCAGGCCGTCGTCGTCACCTCCGGCGGCATCGGGGGCAACCACGACCTGGTCCGGCAGAACTGGCCGGCCCGGCTGGGCCCCGCACCGCAGCGGCTGCTGTCCGGCGTCCCCGCGCACGTCGACGGGCTCATGCTCCAGGCCACCGAGGCCGCCGGCGCCAACCTGATCAACCGCGACCGCATGTGGCACTACACCGAGGGGATCGCCAACCACTCCCCGGTGTGGGAGCGGCACGGCATCCGGATCCTGCCCGGGCCCTCCTCGCTGTGGCTGGACGCGACCGGGCAGCGGCTGCCGGTCCCGCTGTTCCCCGGCTTCGACACCCTCGGCACCCTCGCCCACATCGGGCAGACCGGGTACGAGCACACCTGGTTCGTGACGACGAAGAAGATCGTCGAGAAGGAGTTCGCGCTGTCGGGCTCCGAGCAGAACCCCGACCTGACGGGCAGGGACCTCAAGCTGCTCGTGGGCCGGGTCCGGTCCGGCGTCTCGGCGCCCGTGCAGGCCTTCCTCGACCGCGGCGAGGACTTCGTGACGGCGACGTCGCTGCCCGAGCTGGTCACCGGGATGAACCGGATCACCGGCGGGGCGCCCGAGGTGTCGCTGGAGACCGTGGAGCGCGAGGTCGTCGCCCGCGACCGCGAGGTGGCCCACCCGTTCACCAAGGACCTGCAGATCACCGCGGTCCGCGGCGCGCGCAGCTACCTCGGCGACAAGCTCATCCGGGTGGCCCCGCCGCACCGGCTGCTCGACCCCGAGGCCGGCCCGCTGATCGCCGTCCGGCTCAACCTGCTCACCCGCAAGACCCTCGGCGGGCTGGAGACCGACCTGTCCGGCCGGGTGCTGCGCGCCAGCGGCGAGCCGTTCCCCGGCCTGTACGCGGCCGGGGAGGCGTCGGGCTTCGGTGGCGGCGGCATGCACGGCTACCGGTCGCTGGAGGGCACCTTCCTCGGCGGCTGCCTGTTCTCCGGCCGGGTCGCGGGCCGGGCGCTGGCGGCGGCCCTGTGAGCTCGCCCGGCAGCCCCTGGGCCGACCCGGCCGCGGGGACCGAACCGGTCGCCTACGCGGGGCCGCCGGTCACCGCGCCGTACGCCGCGCCGCCCCCGGTGTACGGCGGGTACCCGCCGGGCTGGCCGGCCGCGCCGTACTGGCCGGCCTACGGCCCGCCGGTGCCGCAGCGGCCGCGCCGGCCGGGGCTGGTGGTCGCCGCCGCGGTCCTCGCCTTCGTGCAGGCCGCCGTCGTCGCGCTGTCGTCGGCCTACGTGCTGCTGCTGGCGAGCACGTTCGGCGTCTTCGCCTCGATCCCCGACGCCACCACCGGGGCCGACGACCTGTACGGCCTGGTCACCGAGGTCACGGTGGTCTCGGCGGTCCAGCTGCTCTCGGCGGTCCTGCTGGTCGTCGCGGGGGTGCTGGTGCTCAACCGGCGCAGCCGGGCGGTGTGGTCGACACTGCTCCTCGGCTTCGGCGTGCAGCTCGCCCTGGCGGTCTACTGGCTGGTCCGGCTGACCTCCCTCGCCGACCTCGCGGGCTTCGACCCCACCGGCGTGCTCGTCGTCGGCGTGCTGTTCTACGCCGCCGCCCCGGCCGTGGGCCTGGGCCTGCTGCTGGCCGGCGCCGTCCGCCGGTGGGCCGCCGGCGCGGACGCGCCGCCGGCCACGGGGTGACCGCGAGGGGCCGCTGACCCGGCCGGTCCCCGCGGCGGGGGAGAATCGCCGGCATGCCCGCCGTGCCCGCCGTCGACTCCGCCCTCGACCCCGCCGTCGCCGCGCTGCTGCGCCGCGACCCGGCGGGGCTGGTCGCCGCCGTCGTGCAGCAGCACGACACCGGCGAGGTCCTCATGGTCGCCTGGATGGACGACGAGGCGCTGCACCGCACCCTGACCAGCGGCCGGGCCACCTACTGGTCGCGCAGCCGCGAGGAGTACTGGGTGAAGGGCGATACCTCCGGGCACCGGCAGTGGGTCCGCGACGTGCGGCTGGACTGCGACGGCGACGCGCTGCTGGTGCTCGTCGACCAGGAGGGCCCGGCCTGCCACACCGGCGAGCGCAGCTGCTTCCACCGCGACCTGGAGGTCACCCGTGCGGCTCGGTGAGACCAGCCCCTCGCGCGAGGCGTTCGCCGCCCTGGACCAGCCGGTCGTGCCGGTCACCCGGCGGCTGCTGGCCGACGGCGAGACCGCGGTGGGCATCTACCGCAAGCTGGCCGGCAACCGGCCCGGCACCGTGCTGCTCGAGTCGGCCGAGCAGGGCAAGCGCTGGTCGCGCTACAGCTTCGTCGGCGTGCGCAGCGCCGGGGTGCTCACCGAGCGCGACGGCCGGACGCTGTGGCTCGGCGACCCGCTGCCCGGGCTCACCGACGACCTGCCCGAGGACCCGCTGGCCGCGGTCCGCACGCTGGCCCGCCGGCTGCGCTCGCCGCGCCGGGAGGACCTGCCGCGGCTGACCGGCGGGCTGGTCGGCTACCTGGGCTACGACGTCGTACGGCGGCTGGAGCGGCTGCCGGTCACCGCCGCCGACGACCTCGGCATGCCCGAGCTGTCGCTGGCGCTGGTCACCGACCTCGCCGTCCTCGACCACACCGACGGCACGGTGCTGCTCATCGCCAACGCCCTGACCGGGTCCGGCGACGCCGACACGGCCTGGGACGACGCCGTCGCCCGCCTCGACGCCATGGCCGCCGACCTCACCAAGGCGGTGCCGCCGGGCGTGGCCACGTTCACCCCCGCCGAGCCGCCGCCGGTGCGCAGCACGATGGCGCCGGGGGAGTACGAGGCCGGGGTGGAGACGGTGCGCGAGCACATCCGCGCCGGCGACGCCTTCCAGGTCGTGCTGGCGCAGCGGTTCGAGACCGACACCGACGTCGACGCGCTCGACCTCTACCGGGTGCTGCGGGCCACCAACCCTTCGCCGTACATGTACCTGCTGCGCTTCGCCGGCCGGGAGACGCCGTTCGACGTCGTCGGCTCCTCGCCGGAGGCGCTGGTGACCGTGACCGGCAGCTCGGCCGTCGTCCACCCGCCGGCCGGCACGCGCCCGCGCGGCGCGACCGAGGAGGAGGACCTGCGGCTGGCCGAGGGGCTGCTCGCCGACCCCAAGGAGCGCGCCGAGCACGTCATGCTCGTCGACCTCGCGCGCAACGACCTGGGCCGGGTGTGCGTGCCGGGCACCGTCGAGGTGCCCGACTTCATGCGGATCGAGTACTACAGCCACGTCATGCACCTGGTCTCCACCGTCGGCGGCGAGGTGGCGCCCGGCCGCGACGCGCTCGACGTCTTCGACGCGACCTTCCCGGCCGGCACCGTCTCCGGCGCCCCGAAGCCGCGGGCGATGGAGATCATCGAGTCGCTGGAGCCCACCCGGCGGGCGCTGTACGCGGGCACCGTCGGGTACGTCGACGCCGGCGGGGACCTGGACATGGCGATCGCCATCCGCACCGCGGTGCTCCACCAGGGCCGGGCGTACGTCCAGGCCGGCGCCGGGATCGTCGCCGACAGCGACCCCGCCACCGAGGAGGCCGAGACCCGGCACAAGGCGCGGGCGGTGCTCTCGGCGATCGCGACCGCGGAGGGCATGCGGGAGGTGCGGTGAGCGCGGCGCGGCGGGAGCTGGGGACGGCGCTCGCCGGCTGCGCGCTCGCCGGCGGGCTGGCGCTGTCGGCGGGCGGGCAGACCTGGGCGACGGTCACGGTCACCCGGCGCCCGCCGCTGCCGCCGGTCACCGAGACGCTGACCGGGTCGTCGCTGGCGCCGCTGGTGCCCGCCGCCGGGCTGCTGCTGCTCGCCGCGGCGGTCGCCGTCCTCGCGGTCCGCGGCGCCGGGCGGGTCGCGGTGGGGGTGCTCGTGGCGCTGGCGGGCGCGGCGCTGGCCTGGTCGGCGGTGCGCGTGCTGGCCGGCGGGGCGGACACCACCGCGGCGGCGCCGGGGGAGCGGCGCACCGCCGACCTCGCGGCCGCCTGGCCGGTGCTGTGCCTGGTCGCCGCGGTCGTCGCGCTGGCCGCCGGGGTGCTCGTCGCCGTCCGCGGCCGCCGCTGGCCGGCCATGGGCCGCCGCTACGAGCGGGCACCCGGCGCGGCCACCGCGCCGGCCCCGGCGCGGGCCCGCACCGCGGAGGACCGGGCGCTGGACGCCTGGCGCGCCCTCGACCGCGGCGACGACCCCACGGCCGACCCCACGGCCGACCCTGCCGGCGACCCCGCCGACGACCCGGCGCCCGGCCCGGCCGGTGACCCGGCGGCCGGACCCCGGGGCCGCCGTCGCTAGGGTGGGTCCACCGTCCGACCGGCACCGGACCGGCCGACCGAGCAGCGAGGAGGCGGTGTGACCGTCCTCGACGACATCGTCGCCGGCGTCCGCGAGGACGTCGCGGCGCGCGAGGCGGCCACCCCGCTGGCCGAGGTCCGGGCCGCCGCCCGCGACGCCCGCCCCGCCCGCGACGCCCTGGCCGCGCTCCGCGAGCCCGGTGTCGGCGTGATCGCGGAGGTCAAGCGCCGCAGCCCCAGCAAGGGCGCGCTGGCCGACATCCCCGACCCCGCCGTCCTCGCCGCCCAGTACGCCGCCGGCGGCGCCCGGGTGATCAGCGTCCTCACCGAGCGGCGCCGCTTCGGCGGGTCGCATGCCGACCTGGCCGCCGTCCGCGCCGCCGTCGACGTGCCGGTTCTGTGCAAGGACTTCGTGGTCAGCAGCTACCAGGTGCACGAGGCCCGCGCCCACGGCGCCGACGTCGTCCTGCTGATCGTCGCGGCCCTGGAGCAGAACGCGCTGCTGGGCCTGCTCGAGCGGGTCGAGTCGCTCGGCATGACCGCCCTGGTCGAGGTGCACACCGAGGCCGAGGCCGACCGCGCGCTGGCCGCCGGCGCCTCGGTGATCGGCGTCAACGCCCGCGACCTCACCACCCTCGACGTCGACCTCGGCACCTTCGAGCGGATCGCGCCCGGGCTGCCCTCGGGCGTGGTCAAGGTCGCCGAGTCCGGCGTCCGCGGCCCGCGCGAGCTCATCGCCTACGCCTCCGCCGGCGCCGACGCCGTCCTGGTCGGCGAGGGCCTGGTCACCGCCGGCGACCCGCGCCAGGCGGTCGCCGACCTGGTCACCGCCGGGTCGCACCCCGCGGTCCCCCGCACCGCGCGCTGAGGAAGGACCCCTCTGCCCCCACCCCTCGCAGGCTCGGGGCGGGCCCCTGCAGAGGAGCCGCTCGCGGGCGCGGCACGTGGACCCCCTACGCCACCAGCGCGCCCCGGCGCGGGACACTGGGGGGCATGACCACGAGTGCCGTCCACCCGCCCGAGCAGCGCAGCGACCCGGCGCGCCCGGCGTGGCCCGACGCCACCGGTCACTTCGGCGTCTTCGGCGGCCGGTTCGTCCCCGAGGCGCTGATCGCCGCCCTCGACGAGCTCACCGAGGCCTACGAGGCCATGCGGGTCGACCCCGCGTTCGTCGCCGAGTTCGCCGCCCTGCAGCGCGACTACACCGGCCGCCCGAGCCCGGTCACCGAGGTGCCGCGCTTCGCCGAGCACTGCGGCGGCGCCCGCGTGCTGCTCAAGCGCGAGGACCTCAACCACACCGGCTCGCACAAGATCAACAACGTGCTGGGCCAGGCGCTGCTCACGCGGCGGATCGGGAAGCAGCGGGTCATCGCCGAGACCGGCGCCGGCCAGCACGGCGTCGCCACCGCGACCGCCGCGGCGCTCATGGGCCTGTCCTGCACGATCTACATGGGCGAGGAGGACACCCGCCGGCAGGCGCTCAACGTCGCCCGCATGC
The DNA here is from genome assembly GCF_054050415.1 of Geodermatophilus sp. SYSU D01180. Classification (NCBI taxonomy): domain Bacteria; kingdom Bacillati; phylum Actinomycetota; class Actinomycetes; order Geodermatophilales; family Geodermatophilaceae; genus Geodermatophilus; species Geodermatophilus sp. SYSU D01180. The sequence continues at coordinate 69,068 of NZ_JBJGZH010000006.1, forward strand.
GGCTGCTCGGCGCCGAGGTGGTGCCGGTGACCACCGGCTCGCGCACCCTCAAGGACGCGATCAACGAGGCGTTCCGCGACTGGGTGACCAACGTCGAGACCACCAACTACGTCTTCGGCACCGTCGCCGGCCCGCACCCGTTCCCGGCGATGGTCCGCGACTTCCAGCGGGTGATCGGCGACGAGGCCCGCGCCCAGGTGCTCGAGCGCGAGGGCCGGCTGCCCGACGCCGTCCTCGCCTGCGTCGGCGGCGGCTCCAACGCCATCGGCATCTTCACCGCGTTCGTGCCCGACGAGGGCGTCCGCCTGGTCGGCCTGGAGGCCGGCGGCGACGGCGTCGAGACCGGCCGGCACGCCGCGACGATCACCGGGGGAGCGCCCGGCGTGCTGCACGGCGCCCGCTCCTACCTGCTGCAGGACGACAACGGCCAGACGATCGAGTCGCACTCGATCAGCGCCGGGCTGGACTACCCCGGCGTCGGGCCCGAGCACAGCTTCCTGCACGACGTCGGCCGGGCCGAGTACCGCCCGGTCACCGACGCCGAGGCCATGGAGGCCTTCGCGCTGCTGTGCCGGACCGAGGGCATCATCCCGGCGATCGAGTCCGCGCACGCCCTCGCCGGTGCCATGCGGCTCGGCCGCGAGCTGGGACCCGACGCCCTCCTGCTGGTCAACCTCTCCGGCCGGGGGGACAAGGACGTCGAGACCGCGTCGCGCTGGTTCGGCCTCGGCGACCGCGACGAGGTCGACCCCGGCCCCGGAATGGACACCCACCAGCAGCCCACCGAGGGCGCCGTCGCCTCCGGCGACGCGGTGCCCGGCCGGGCCGCGGGGAGCCCGTCGTGAGCGAGCTCGCGAGCTCAGCAAGGGCACAGCAGCCGCGAGCGGCCGACGAGCGCCAGCGAGGAGTGCCAGTGAGCCGCCTGGAGCAGCGCATCCGCGCCGCCCGCGCCGAGGGCCGCGCCGCGCTGGTCGCCTACCTGCCGGTCGGCTACCCCAGCGTGGACGACTCGATCGCGGCCATGGTCGCGGCGGTGGAGGGCGGGGCCGACGTCGTGGAGATCGGCGTCCCCTACTCCGACCCCGGCATGGACGGCCCGGTCATCCAGCAGGCGGTCGACCCCGCCGTGCGCGCCGGCGTCGGCATGCGCGACGTGCTGCGCGCCGTCGAGGCCGTCGACGCCGCGGGCGCGGTGCCGGTGGTCATGAGCTACTGGAACCCGGTCGAGCGCTACGGCGTCGAGCGGTTCGCCGCCGACCTGGCCGCCGCCGGGGGAGCGGGCGCGATCACGCCCGACCTCATCCCCGACGAGGCCGCCGCGTGGCTCGCGGCGTCGGAGGAACACGACCTGGACCGGGTGTTCCTCGTCGCGCCGTCGTCCACCGACGCGCGGCTGGCGTCGACCACCGCGGCCTGCCGCGGGTTCGTCTACGCCGCGTCCACGATGGGCGTCACCGGCACCCGCGCCACCGTCGGCGACGCCGCCGAGCGGCTGGTCGCCCGCACCCGCGCGGTCACCGACACCCCGGTGTGCGTGGGTCTGGGCGTCTCCGACGGCGACCAGGCCGCCGAGGTGGCGGGCTTCGCCGACGGCGTCATCGTCGGGTCGGCCTACGTGCGGGAGCTGCTCGAGGGCCGGGGCGCCGACGGCGTGCGCCGGCTGTCCGGGGAGCTCGCCGCGGGCGTGCGCCGCCGGGTGGCCGTGCCGTGACCGTCCTCGCGAGCATCCCCAGCCCGGCGCAGGGGGTGTGGCACCTCGGGCCGTTCCCGCTGCGCGCCTACGCGCTGTGCATCATCGCCGGCATCGTCGCGGCCTGCTGGATCGCCGAGAGGCGCTGGGTCGCCCGCGGCGGCCGGCCCGGCGAGGTGCTCGACATCGCGATGTGGGCGGTGCCCTTCGGGATCATCGGCGGCCGGCTCTACCACGTGATCAGCACGCCGCAGCCCTACTTCGGCGAGAACGGCGACCCGGTCAAGGCGTTCGCCATCTGGGAGGGCGGCCTCGGCATCTGGGGCGCCATCGCCCTCGGCGGCGTCGGCGCCTGGATCGCCTGCCGCCGCCGCGGCATCCCGCTGCCGGCGTTCGGTGACGCCATCGCCCCCGGCCTGCTGGTGGCCCAGGCGGTCGGCCGGCTGGGCAACTGGTTCAACCAGGAGCTGTTCGGCCGGCCCACCACGCTGCCCTGGGGCCTGGAGATCGACCTGGCGCACCGCCCCGACGGCTACGGGGCGTTCGCCACCTTCCACCCGGCGTTCCTCTACGAGCTGCTGTGGAACCTCGCCGCGGCCGCGGTCGTCGTCTGGGCCGACCGCCGGTTCCGGCTGTCCCACGGCCGCGCGTTCGCGCTCTACGTCGCGCTGTACTGCGCCGGCCGGCTGTGGATCGAGGTGCTGCGCATCGACGACGCCAACCGCTTCCTCGGCGTCCGGCTCAACGTGTTCACCTGCATCGTGGTGGGGCTGCTCGCCGTGGCCTACATGGTCTGGCAGCGCGGCCGCCCGCGGGAGGTGATCCACCCGGACGCCCCCGCCGGACGTGACGACGACGACACCCCGGCCGCCGACGCCGGCACCGCCGACGACGCCCCGACCAGCACCGACGCGCCCGCCCAGGAGCGGCGGGGTGACCGGTCTCACGACGCGCCGGGCACCACCTGAGAGGACGCGCCGACGGATCGGTTTCCACCGGTGGGCCGGGTGTCACCGCTGTGTACCCTCCTGTCCAGACCCGCCGGTGATCCTGGTGTGTCGTTCGCGTCGAAACCGGGCCAGCGCTGCCCCGCGGGACGACGACCCCGCGCAACCACCCGCGGGGCCGCCGGTCCTCCGCCTGTCCGGGCCACCGTGTCCCGGCCGGTCACCGGCTCCGCTGTCCGCCACTGCTTCCGTGCACCGCACCCTCTGACCACCGGCCGGGCCCCGCGCCCCGCGACGTCCTCCGGGGACCGCGCGCAGGCCGACGACGGGAGTGATCATGTCCGGGTCCCGCACCCCCGCCCCCCGCACCACCGCCGGCTCGGCCGTCCCCTTCTCGGCGACGCCGGCGGCCTCCGGTCTCTACGACCCGGCGAACGACTCGGATGCCTGCGGCGTCGCCTTCGTGGCCGACGCCCGCGGCCGCCGCTCCCGCGCGATCGTGGCCGCCGGCCTGACCGCGCTGCACAACCTCGACCACCGCGGGGCCGCCGGCTCCGAGCCCAACTCCGGGGACGGCGCCGGCATCCTGACCCAGGTGCCCGACGCGCTGCTGCGGGCCAGCGTCGACTTCGACCTGCCCCCGCTGGGTGAGTACTCCGTCGGCGTCGCCTTCCTCCCGGTCGACGAGCAGGAGCGGGCCGCCCGCTACGCCGACGTCGAGCGGATCGCCGCCGAGGAGGGCCTGACCGTCCTCGGGTGGCGCGACGTGCCGGTCGACCCCGACGGCGCCGACCTCGGCCCCACCGCCCGCGCGGTCATGCCGCACTTCGGGCAGCTGTTCGTCGCCGAGACCATGGGCGCCCGCGCCGACGAGCAGGCCTTCGGCGGCCCGCGCGAGGTCAACGGCGTCACCCGGCTGGAGCGGCGCTCGTTCGTGCTGCGCAAGCGCGCCGAGCGGGAGGCCCGCGAGGCCGGCAGCTCGCTCTACGTCGTCTCGCTGTCCAGCCGCACCATCACCTACAAGGGCATGCTGACCACCGACCAGCTGCCCGCGTTCTTCCCCGACCTGCGCGACGAGCGCTACGAGTCGGCGATCGCGCTGGTGCACAGCCGGTTCTCCACCAACACCTTCCCGAGCTGGCCGCTGGCGCACCCGTTCCGGTTCATCGCCCACAACGGCGAGATCAACACCATCAAGGGCAACCGCAACCGGATGCGCGCCCGCGAGGCCAAGCTCGAGACCGAGCTGTTCGACGGCCCCGCCGGCCCGGCCTCCGAGCTCGGCCTGGACCGGGTCTTCCCGGTCACCGCGAGCGACTTCAGCGACTCGGCGACCTTCGACGAGGTGCTCGAGCTGCTGCACCTGTCCGGCCGCTCGCTGCCGCACGCGGTGCTCATGATGATCCCGGAGGCGTGGGAGAACCACGACGAGATGGACCCGGCCCGCCGGGCCTTCTACCGGTTCCACTCCTCGATCATGGAGCCCTGGGACGGGCCGGCCTGCGTCGCGTTCACCGACGGCACGCTCATCGGCGCCGTCCTCGACCGCAACGGCCTGCGCCCGGGCCGCTGGTGGCACACCAAGGACGACCTCGTCGTCCTCGCCAGCGAGGCCGGCGTCCTCGACATCCCGGCTGGCGACGTCGTCGCCAAGGGCCGGCTGCAGCCGGGCCGGATGTTCCTCGTCGACACCGCGTCGGGTGCGATCGTCTCCGACGAGGACGTCAAGGGCGCCCTGGCCGCCGAGCACCCCTACGAGGACTGGCTGCACGCCGGCCTGGTGCACCTGCCCTCGCTCCCCGAGCGGCGGCGCGCGCGGCCCAGCCACGAGTCGGTGGTGCGCCGCCAGCAGCTGTTCGGCTACACCGAGGAGGAGCTGCGCGTCCTCCTCACGCCGATGGCCGCCACCGGCGCCGAGCCGATCGGCTCCATGGGCACCGACACCCCGATCGCGGCGCTGTCGGACCGCTCGCGGCAGCTCTACGACTACTTCGGGCAGCTGTTCGCCCAGGTGACCAACCCGCCGCTGGACGCCATCCGCGAGGAGCTGGTCACCAGCCTCGGGCGCACCTTCGGCCCGGAGCAGAACCTGCTCACGGCCACCCCGGCCTCCTGCCGGCAGGTGTACCTGCCCTACCCGGTCATCGACAACGACGAGCTGGCCAAGATCCTGCACATCGACGACGACGGCGACCTGCCCGGCTTCGCCGCCGTCCGGATCACCGGCCACTTCGACGTCACCGGCGGCGGCCCCGCGCTGGTGCAGGCGGTCGAGGAGCTGCGGAACAAGGTCAGCAAGGCGATCGCGGCCGGCGCGCGGGTCATCGTGCTCTCCGACCGCGACTGCGACGAGAAGCGCGCGCCGATCCCGTCGCTGCTCATGACCGCCGCCGTCCACCACCACCTGGTGCGCGAGCGCACCCGCATGGAGGTCGGCCTGGTCGTCGAGTCCGGCGACTGCCGCGAGGTGCACCACGTCGCGCTGCTGCTCGGCTACGGCGCGGCCGCGGTCAACCCGTACCTGGCCTTCGAGTCCATCGAGGACCTCATCCGCGACGGCGTCCTCACCGGCGTGCAGCCCGCCCAGGCGGTGCGCAACGTCGTCAAGGCGCTCGGCAAGGGCGTCCTCAAGGTCATGAGCAAGATGGGCATCAGCACCGTCGGCTCGTACACGATGGCGCAGATCTTCGAGGCCGTCGGCCTGTCGCAGGACGTCGTCGACGAGTACTTCACCGGCACCTCGTGTCCTCTCGGCGGCGTCGGCATGGACGTCCTCGCCGAGGAGGTCGCCATGCGGCACCGGCGCGCCTACCCGGAGAACCCGACCGAGCGCGCGCACCGGCGGCTGGAGACCGGCGGCGAGTACCAGTGGCGCCGCGAGGGCGAGGTGCACCTGTTCAACCCCGAGACGGTGTTCCTGCTCCAGCACTCCACCCGCTCGCGGCAGTTCGAGGTGTTCCAGCGCTACACCGACACCGTCGACGCGCTCTCGGAGGAGGCCGCCACGCTGCGCGGCCTGTTCGAGATCAGGAAGGGCGTGCGCCCGCCGGTGCCGCTCGAGGAGGTCGAGCCGGCCAGCGAGATCGTCAAGCGCTTCCAGACCGGCGCGATGAGCTACGGCTCCATCTCGCAGGAGGCGCACGAGACCCTCGCCATCGCCATGAACCGGCTCGGCGGCAAGTCGAACACCGGTGAGGGCGGGGAGGACCCCGACCGCTACGTGCCCGACCCGAACGGCGACCTGCGCCGCTCGGCGATCAAGCAGGTGGCCAGCGGCCGCTTCGGCGTGACCAGCGAGTACCTGGTCAACTCCGACGACATCCAGATCAAGATGGCGCAGGGCGCCAAGCCCGGCGAGGGCGGCCAGCTGCCCGGCGGCAAGGTCTACCCGTGGGTGGCCCGCACCCGGCACTCGACGCCGGGCGTCGGCCTGATCAGCCCGCCGCCGCACCACGACATCTACTCGATCGAGGACCTCAAGCAGCTCATCCACGACCTCAAGAACGCGAACACCGAGGCGCGGATCAACGTCAAGCTGGTCGCCGAGGTCGGGGTCGGGACGGTCGCGGCCGGCGTCAGCAAGGCGCACGCCGACGTCGTCCTGATCTCCGGGCACGACGGCGGCACCGGTGCCGCCCCGCTGACCTCGCTCAAGCACGCCGGCTCGCCGTGGGAGCTGGGCCTGGCCGAGACGCAGCAGACGCTGCTGGCCAACGGCCTGCGCGACCGGATCGTGGTGCAGGCCGACGGCCAGATGAAGACCGGCCGCGACGTGCTCGTCGCGATGCTGCTCGGCGCCGAGGAGTACGGCTTCGCCACCGCTCCGCTGGTGGTGTCGGGCTGCATCATGATGCGGGTCTGCCACCTGGACACCTGCCCGGTCGGCGTGGCCACCCAGAACCCGGAGCTGCGCAAGCGGTTCACCGGGCGGCCGGAGTTCGTCGTCACCTTCTTCGAGTTCCTCGCCGAGCAGGTCCGGCAGTACCTCGCCGAGCTGGGCTTCCGCTCGGTCGACGAGGCCGTCGGCCACACCGAGCTGCTCGACACCCGGCGCGCGGTCGACCACTGGAAGGCCAGCGGCCTGGACCTCTCGCCGATGCTCGCGCAGCCCGAGCTCCCCGAGGGCGCGTCCCGTCGGGCGGTCCGCACCCAGGACCACGGCCTCGACGTCGCGCTGGACCAGACGCTGATCCAGCTGTGCGAGGGCGCCCTGCTCGACGCGCGGCCGGTGCGCCTGGAGCTGCCGGTGCGCAACGTCAACCGCACCGTCGGCACGATGCTCGGCTCGATGGTGACCCGCCGCTTCGGCGGCGAGGGCCTGCCCGACGACACGATCGACCTGACCTTCACCGGGTCGGCCGGCCAGTCCTTCGGCGCCTTCGTGCCGCGCGGCATCACCATGCGGCTGCTCGGCGACGCCAACGACTACGTCGGCAAGGGCCTGTCCGGCGGGCGGATCGTCGTCCGCCCGGCCCGGGAGGCGACCTTCGCCGCCGAGGACAACGTCATCGCCGGCAACGTCATCGGCTACGGCGCCACCAGCGGGGAGGTCTTCCTGCGCGGGCGGGTCGGCGAGCGGTTCTGCGTGCGCAACTCCGGCGCGCTGGCCGTCGTCGAGGGCGTCGGCGACCACGCGCTGGAGTACATGACCGGCGGCCGCGCGGTGATCCTCGGGCCCACCGGGCGCAACGTCGCGGCCGGCATGTCCGGCGGCATCGGCTACGTCCTGGACCTCGCCCGGCACCGGGTGAACCCCGAGATGGTCGACGTCGAGGCGCTGGACGGCGAGTCCGCGCAGTGGCTGCGCGACGTGCTGGTCCGGTACCACGCCGAGACCGAGTCGCCGGTCGCGGCGGCCCTGCTGGCCGACTGGGGCCGCTGGTCCGAGCAGTTCAGCGTGATCATGCCGCGCGACTACCGTCGCGCCCTCGAGGCCCGGCGCGCCGCCGAGGCCGCCGGCACGGATGTGGATCGAGCAGTGATGGAGGCCGCACGTGGCTGACTCCACGGGGTTCCTGAAGTACGAGCGGGCGCTGCCGCCCCGGCGGCCGGTCGACGTCCGCATCCTCGACTGGAAGGACGTCTACCTCTCCCGGCAGAACGGGGAGGACGGCGTCTACCCGGTCGCCGCGCTGCGCCAGCAGGCCGCGCGGTGCATGGACTGCGGCATCCCGTTCTGCCACCACGGCTGCCCGCTGGGCAACCTGATCCCGGAGTGGAACGACCTCGCCCGCCGGGACGACTGGCGCGACGCGATCGAGCGGCTGCACGCGACCAACAACTTCCCGGAGTTCACCGGGAAGCTGTGCCCGGCTCCCTGCGAGGGCGCCTGCGTGCTGAACCTGCAGGACTCGCCGGTCACGATCAAGCAGATCGAGTGGGAGATCATCGACCAGGCCTTCGAACACGGCTACGTCGAGCCGCAGGCCCCGGCCGAGCGCACCGGCAAGAAGGTCGCCGTCGTCGGGTCCGGGCCGGCGGGCCTGGCCGCCGCACAGCAGCTCACCCGCGCCGGGCACGACGTCACCGTCTACGAGCGGGCGGACAAGGTCGGCGGGCTGCTCCGGTACGGCATCCCCGAGTTCAAGATGGAGAAGGCCGTCCTGGACCGGCGGCTGGACCAGATGCGCGCCGAGGGCACCCGCTTCGTCACGGGCGTCGAGGTCGGCGGCAACGGCCCGGACGACCTGTCGGCCGAGCAGCTGCGCGGGGAGTTCGACGCCGTCGTGATCGCCGCGGGCGCCACCGTCGGCCGCGACCTGCCCGCCCCCGGGCGGGAGCTCGCCGGCATCCACCTGGCCATGGAGTTCCTGCCCTTCGGCAACCGGCAGGCGCTCGGCGAGCTCGACGACCCGCCGATCACCGCCCGGGGCAAGGACGTCGTGATCATCGGCGGCGGCGACACCGGCGCGGACTGCCTGGGCACCTCGCACCGGCAGGGCGCCCGCTCGGTCACCCAGCTGGAGATCATGCCCGCGCCACCGGACAAGCGGGCCGAGGGCAACCCCTGGCCGACCTACCCGATGATCATGCGGGTCTCCTCGGCGCACGAGGAGGGCGGCGAGCGGCTGTACTCGGTGAACACCGAGCGCTTCCTCGGCGACGACGAGGGCCGCGTGCGCGCCCTGGTCATCCACGAGGTGGAGCGGGTCGACGGCCGGTTCCAGAAGGTCGAGGGCACCGAGCGCGAGCTGCCGGCCCAGCTGGTGCTGCTGGCCATGGGCTTCACCGGTGTGCAGCGCGAGGGCCTGGTCGAGGCGCTGGGCCTCGACGTCGACGGGCGCGGCAACGTCGCCCGTGACGGCGAGTTCATGTCCACCGTGCCCGGCGTGTTCGTGGCCGGCGACGCCGGCCGCGGCCAGTCGCTGATCGTGTGGGCCATCGCCGAGGGCCGCGCCGCCGCCGGTGCGGTCGACCAGTGGCTGACCGGTGCCTCCATGCTGCCCCGGCCGGTCACCCCGACCGCCGTGGCGCTGCGCTGACACCCCGGTAGCCCGTCGAAGCGCTCCGGACAGGGGCCGGGTCCCCGCGACACCCGCGGGACCCGGCCCCCGTCCGTTCCGCCCCGAGGCGGCGCACTAGCGTTCTCCCCATGTCCCGCCGCGCGAAGATCGTCTGCACCCTGGGCCCGGCCACCAGCTCCCTCGAGCAGATCACCGCCCTGGTCGAGTCGGGGATGGACGTCGCCCGGCTCAACTTCAGTCACGGATCGCACGCCGACCACGAGAAGGCCTACCTCCACGTGCGCCAGGCGTCGGACCGCACCGGCCGCGCCGTCGCCGTCCTGGCCGACCTGCAGGGGCCCAAGATCCGCCTCGGCACGTTCGCCGACGGCCCGGTCCACTGGGCCACCGGCAGCCGCGTCTGCATCACCGTCGAGGACGTCGAGGGCACCGCCGAGCGTGTCTCGACCACCTACAAGGGCCTGGCCAACGACGCCCGCGTCGGCGACCGGCTGCTGGTCGACGACGGCAAGCTCGCCCTCTCGGTCGTCTCCGTCGACGGGCCCGACGTCTGGTGCCTGGTCGTCGAGGGCGGCGAGGTCTCCAACAACAAGGGCCTGTCGCTGCCCGGTGTCGCCGTGAGCGTGCCGGCGCTGTCGGGGAAGGACGAGGAGGACCTCCGCTTCGCCCTGCACCTGTCGGTCGACTTCGTCGCGCTGTCGTTCGTCCGCTCGCCCGCCGACGTCGAGCTGGTCCGCGACATCATGCGCCAGGAGGACGTGCACGTCCCCGTCGTCGCCAAGCTGGAGAAGCCCGAGGCGGTGGCGAACCTGGAGGCGATCGTCGAGGCCTTCGACGGGGTCATGGTGGCCCGCGGGGACCTCGGCGTGGAGCTGCCGCTCGAGAAGGTGCCGCTGGTGCAGAAGCGCGCCGTGCAGGCCGCCCGGGAGCGCAACAAGCCGGTCATCGTCGCCACCCAGATGCTCGAGTCGATGATCACCAACTCGCGGCCCACCCGCGCCGAGGCCTCCGACGTCGCCAACGCCGTCCTCGACGGCGCCGACGCGGTGATGCTCTCCGGCGAGACCTCGGTCGGGCGCTACCCGATCGCGGCGGTGCGCACGATGGAGCGGATCATCGACGCCGTCGAGAGCTCCGACGCGCGCGCCCCGGAGATCACCCGGCGGTCCCGGTCCCGCTCCGGCGCGATCGTCCGCGCGGCCCGGGACATCGGCGAGGCGCTGGACGTCAAGGCGCTGTGCACCTTCACCCAGACCGGCGAGACCACCCGCCGGCTGGCCGCCCTGCACCCCCGCCAGCCGCTGCTGGCCTTCACCGTCGACGGCCGGGTCCGCAGCCAGCTGGCGCTGTCCTGGGGCGTGGAGACCTTCCTCGTGCCCTCGGTGCAGCACACCGACGACATGGTCGAGCAGGTGGACTTCTCGCTGCTGTCCATCGGCCGGCTCAAGGTCGGCGACCGCGTCGTCGTCGTCGCGGGCAGCCCGCCGAACACGGTCGGGTCGACCAACCTCATCCGGGTGCACGAAGTCGGCACCGACTCGTGACCGGCGGCGGGACCCAGGCCGCCGCGCTGATGAGCGTCCTCGACCTGGAGGAGCGCTCGCCCGACGTCTTCGTGGGGCAGACCCCGACCACCACGCTGCAGCGCATCTTCGGCGGGCAGGTGGCCGGGCAGGCGCTGATGGCGGCCACGCGCACGGTGCCGGGCGGCCGCGGCGTGCACTCGCTGCACTCGTACTTCCTGCGGCCCGGTGACCCGCACGAGGAGCTGCGCTACACCGTCGAGCGGATCCGCGACGGCCGGTCCTTCTCCACCCGCCGGGTCATCGCCTGCCAGACCCGGCGCGGTGAGGACGTCGCCGTCTTCGCGCTGACCGCGGACTTCCACGCCGGCGAGCCGGGCGTCGTCGCGCACTCGCGGCCGATGCCGGAGGTGCCGCGGCCCGAGGAGCTGCTGTCGCTGGCCGACCACGCCGCCGGGTACGGCGACCTGGCGGCCCCGGCGCTGGAGATCAGCCGGGCCGTGGAGCAGCGGCCGCTGGTCAACCCGTTCGCGCCGGACCCGAAGACCCCGCCGGCCACCCAGTCGCACGCCTGGTTCCGGGTGGCCGGCCGGCTCCCCGACGACGCCGGGGTGCAGGCGGCGGCGCTGACCTTCGTCAGCGACCTGACGCTGCTGTCCGCGGGGCTGGCGCGGGTCGGCGGCGGGTGGGGCGGGCGCTACGTCGGCGCCAGCCTCGACCACGCGATCTGGTTCCACGCGCCGTTCCGCGCCGACGAGTGGTTCCTCTACGAGACCGACAGCCCGGCGGCCTCCGAGGGCCGCGCGCTGTGCTTCGGCAGCATCTGGGCCGCCGACGGCCGGCACGTGGCCACGGTGGCCCAGGAGGGGCTCATCCGGTCACTGGGGGAGTAGCCGGCACCGCCTCGGCCGGCACGACGTCGGCCGGCACGTCCTCGGCCGGGGTCTCCTCCGGGGCCGCCTGCTCGGCGGCGTGCCGCCGGGCCGTCTCCTCCTCGGCCGCCCGCCGCTCGGCCTCCTTGCGCTCGGCCTCGGCGCGGGCGCGCTCGGCGGCCTGCTCGGCGAAGTCGGCGGCCAGCCATTCGTGGCCCTCGCACAGCAGCGCCCACGCCCGCTCGACGTGCGTCCGCGTCGTCGCCGGCGCGCCGATCGCCACCCGCAGCACCACCGCGCCGCGCACGGTCGTGTGGGTGAGGTACACCTCGCCGCCGTCGTTGAGCCGCTCCAGCAGCGTCATGGTCGCGACGTCGGCGTCGACGTCGGCCGGCCAGCGCGGCCGCAGGCACACCAGCGACAGCGGGTGCGGGGCGGCGACGTCGAAGCGGTCGTCGGCCTCGGCCCAGCCGGCGAGCTCCTGCGCGAGCGCGACACCGGACCGGACGTGCGCGCGCAGCCCCTCGGCGCCGTACCAGCGCAGCACGGTCCACAGCTTGAGCGCGCGGAACCGGCGGCCCAGCTCGATCTGCCAGTCGCGGTAGTCGACGACCGCGCCGGCCTCGGTGGCGGCGTTGCGCAGGTACTCGGGGAGGATCGACAGCGCGCCGGTGAGCGCCGCCCGGTCGGCGACCCAGAACAGGGTCGCGTCGAAGCCGGTGAGCAGCCACTTGTGCGCGTCGGTGGTGTAGCTGTCGGCCTCCTCGACGCCGGCCTGCAGGTGCCGCAGCTCCGGGGCGACGGCGCTCACGCCCGCGTACGCGGCGTCGACGTGCAGCCAGGCGCCGTAGCGGCGGCAGATCCGCCCGATCTCGGCCAGCGGGTCCACCGCGGTGGTCGACGTCGTCCCGACCGTGGCGCAGACCAGCACCGGCCTCAGCCCCCGGGCGGTGTCGCGCTCCAGCCGGGCGGCCAGCGCGCCCGGGCGCATCGCCAGGTCGCCGTCGACCTCCACGACCCGGATGGCGTCGGTGCCCAGCCCGGCGATCCGGACGGCCTTCTCCATCGACGAGTGGGTCTCGGAGGAGACGTAGACCGTGTACTCCTCCGGCACCACGCCGTGCCGGACGGTGGCCCCGCCGCTGGCCCGGTGCAGCGCCGCGAGGAGGGCGACCAGGTTGGCCCCGGAGCTGGAGTCCTGGACGACGCCGCCGCCGCTGCCCGTGGAGCGGAACGCCTCCGGCAGCCCGAGCAGGTCGGCGAACCAGTCCAGGACGTGCTGCTCGAGCTCGGTGGCCGCCGGGCTGGTCACCCACGACATGCCCTGGACGCCCAGGCCCGCCGAGAGCAGGTCGCCGAGCACCGAGGGGCCGGAGGTGTTGGCCGGGAAGTAGGCGAGGAAGCCGGGGTGCTGCCAGTGGGTGATCCCCGGCAGGACGACCTGCTCGAGGTCCGCGAGGACGGCGGAGAACGGCTCGCCCTGCTCCGGCGCCGACGGCGGGAGCGCCGCGCGGACGTCGCCGGGGGCGACCCGCGAGCGGACGGGGAAGGACTCGACGCGCGCCCAGTAGTCGGCGATCCAGTCGACCACCTCGTGACCGTGCTGCCGGAACTGCTCGGGGGTCATGTGGGGCACGGGCTCGCTCACCCCGACACCGTATGGCGCTGCCGCGACGACCACGTGAGCCGCCCCGCGAGGCGGTGGGAGGAGTGGGGGCCGGAGGCCTCCGCGACGAGCGCCGGGACGGGCTCCGCGCGGCGGGCACGGCACGTGGTGACGGTGTCGTCCGGCAGGACGACGACGTCGGGGTGCCCCCGGTGCGACTCGAACGCACACTGCGCGGGTTTTGAATCCGCTCCCTCTGCCGATTGGGGTACGGGGGCAGGCGCCGCGACCGACGTCACGACCCGGTCAGCGTAACCGGGACGCCGCTCCCAGCCGTCGTCGCTAGGCTCCTCCGCGTGAGCAGCGAGCCGACCCGGGTCCTCATCGCCGAGGACGAGGCCCTCATCCGCCTCGACCTCAAGGAGATGCTCGAGGAGGAGGGGTACGTCGTCGTCGCCGAGGCCGGGGACGGGCAGACCGCCGTCGACCGCGCCCGGGAGCTGACGCCGGACCTCGTCATCCTCGACATCCAGATGCCGGTCCTCGACGGGCTGGCGGCCGCCGAGCAGATCGCCTCGGCGCGGATCGCGCCGGTCATCGTGCTCACCGCCTTCAGCCAGCGCGAGCTGGTCGAGCGGGCGCGCGACGCCGGCGCGATGGCCTACCTGGTCAAGCCGTTCTCCAAGAACGACCTCGTGCCGGCCATCGAGGTGGCCCGCGCCCGGTTCACCGAGATCGCCGCATTGGACGGCGAGGTGCGCACGCTCGAGGAGCGGCTGGAGGCCCGCAAGGTCGTGGAGAAGGCCAAGGGCCGGCTCATGGCCGAGCAGGGGATGACCGAGGCCGAGGCCTTCCGCTGGATCCAGCGCACGGCCATGAACGAGCGGACGTCGATGAAGGCGCTCGCCGAGCGGATCCTCGCCACGGACGAGGCTGCTGCGGAGGGTGCACCCTCCCGGGGGAACCCGTAACCCGACCGGAACAGACCAGGTCACGACCCCATCACGGTCTCCGCGGACCCGCATCCTTACTCGTACCCAGCAGTTACGTTCTGCGGACTGACGGGGCCCCGGCACGTCCGGGGCCCGCCGGACCTACGTACGACAACTGGGAGTTGCTGGATGCGCACGCGTACCTACGCCCGCAGCATCGCCGTCACCTCCGCCGCGCTCGTCGCCCTCACCGCCTGCGGTGGCGGCGACGACGGTGGCAGCGGCTCGGGCGGCGACGCCTCGGGCGGCGGCGAGAAGCAGGTCAACATCTACGGCACCGACGGCAACATGGGTTCCACCCTCGGTGAGGACTTCGAGGAGCCGGGCGCCCTGGCCGGGATGAGCGGCACGCTGCCCCTCACCGAGCTGTCCGGGGACTTCACCGAGCGGCTCCTGCAGGTCGACCCGAACCTGGGCAACACCTTCAACTACGCCGGTGAGACCTACGACGCCATCGTGATCACGGCGCTGGCCGCTCAGCTGGCCGGCACCAACGACGCGAACGTCTTCAAGGCCTACGTCAACGGGACCACCACCGGCGGCGAGAAGTGCGACACCTTCCAGGCCTGCATCGACATCGTCAACGCCGGGGGCAACCCCGACTACGACGGCATCAGCGGCCCGCTGGCCTTCGTCGACGCCGGTGAGCCGGCCGCCGCGAGCTTCGGCATCCAGCAGTTCGGTGAGGACAACGCGATCGACGACTCGCAGACCGAGTTCGTCCTCGCCGGCGACGAGGCCAACGCCACCACCGACGAGGGGCCGGCCCCCGCGGCTCCTGGCGCCACGGCCGAGCAGCTGGTCGTCGGGACCCTGCTGCCGCTGACCGGTGACCTCGCCTTCCTCGGCCCCCCGGAGGTCGCCGGCGCCCGGCTGGCCGTCCAGGAGATCAACGCCGCCGGCGGTGTCCTCGGCCAGGAGGTCCGCCTCGAGGAGGGTGACTCCGGCGACGCCACGACCGACACCGCCACCCAGACCGTCGACCGTCTGCTGCAGGCCGGCGTCAACGCGATCGTCGGTGCGGCGTCCTCGACCGTCAGCCTCAACGTCATCGACCGGATCACCGCGGCCGGTGTCATGCAGATCAGCCCCGCGAACACGTCGGACCAGTTCACGACGTACAACGACAACGGGCTGTACTTCCGCACCGCCCCGCCGGACGTCCTGCAGGCCCGCGCCCTGGCCGACCTGCTCGCCGCCGACGGCAACAACACCATCGGCATCCTCGCCCGCAACGACTCCTACGGGAACGGCCTCGCGGAGAACACCCGCGAGAACCTGCTCGCCGGCGGTCTGAGCGAGGACCAGGTCGTGAACGTGATCTACGACCCGAACGCCGCCAACTTCGACGACATCGTCCAGGAGATGGTGGACCTCAACCCCGACGGCATCGTCGTCATCGGGTTCAACGAGTCCTCGCGGATCATCGAGGGGCTCAACGAGAACGGCATCGGCCCGCAGCGCTGATGTAGCCGTCGCTCTCCGGCAGCGGCCCGGTACCCCTCGCGGGGTACCGGGCCGCTGTCGTGTGATCACCGTTGGAGGTGCTGGTCTCCGGGCGCCCAGTCGGCCGGCCGGCCGCGGTGGTTGGAGAACTCCACGGCCCACCGCCACCAGCTGCGATCGGGGGCGTGCTGCCAGCGCAGCAGGACGCCGACCTCCCCGCCGGGCAGCAGCACCGGCAGGCCCAGGTGGCTCTCGTCGGGCCACACCTCGCTGCGCCGCAGGCCGCCGTCGGTCACCTCGAGCAGGGTGACGGGGGAGTAGTCACCGTTGCGGTCGGCGTCGCCGCGGAGCACGACCGTGTCGTCGTCGGCGGTGACCTGCACCGCCAGGCGGGCGGGCGCGGCGTGCACGAGCACGCGGGAGAAGCCGCCGGCGGTCAGCGCCCGGCAGAAGTCCAGGCCGTTCATGCCGCCGTCGCGGCTGCGGAGGTCCCAGGTCCAGTTCACGGGCACGGCCCTACCCACGCGACGAGGCCGGCGCCCCCGAGAGGGGACGCCGGCCTCGTCGCGGGCCTCAGGCGGTCACTGCGCCTTGGCGAGGGTCCCCAGGTAGAGCTCGATGACCTTCGGGTCGTTCATCAGCGACTGGCCGGTGTCGGTGTAGGCGTTGCGGCCCTGGTCGAGCACGTAGCCGCGGTCGCAGATCTGCAGGCAGCGCCGGGCGTTCTGCTCGACCATGATGATGGAGACGCCGGTGGCGTTGATCCGCCGGCAGCGGATGAAGACCTCGTCCTGGTAGGCCGGTGACAGGCCCGCCGAGGGCTCGTCGAGCAGCAGCACCGACGGGTCCATCATCAGCGCCCGGCCCATGGCCACCATCTGCCGCTCGCCGCCGGACAGCGACCCGGCCTTGCCCTTGCGCCGCTCGCCGAGCAGCGGGAAGAGGTCGACGACGTACTCGAAGCGCTCCTTGAACGTCTTCGACCGCAGGTAGACGCCCATCTGCATGTTCTCCTCGATGGTGAGCGAGGGGAACACGTTGTTGTTCTGCGGGACGTATCCGACGCCGAGGGACACCAGCCGGTGCGCGGGGGCGGAGGTGATGTCCTCGCCGCGCAGCGACACCGAGCCCGAGCGGACCGGGATGAGCCCGAACAACGTCTTGAGCAGCGTCGACTTGCCGGCCCCGTTCGGGCCGATGATGCCGACGAGCTCGCCCTCCTGCAGGTAGAAGTCGCAGCCCCGGAGGATGTTGACGCCGGGCACGTAGCCGGCGACGAGGTCGTCGGCCCGCACCAGGGCGCCCTCGGCCAGGCGCAGGTGCTCCTCGCGGGTGGCCGCCTTCTCCGCCGGCGACAGCTCCGTGGTGCTCGCTGCGGCCTCCTCGGCGCGGGTGACCTCCTCGCCGGACTCGTCGACCTGGAACAGCGGCTCGCTCATCGGTCGGTCTCCCTGCTGGTGTCGGAGCCCAGGACCTCGCCGCCGCCGTGCTCCTCGGCGGCGATCTGCGCCGAGGCCTGGGCGAGGACCTGGTCCTCCTCCTCGACGGTCAGCGGGGCATCGTGGTGCGCGCCGAGGTAGGCGTCGACCACGGCCTGGTTCTGGCTGATGGACTCGGGCGGCCCCTCGGCGATCACCCGGCCGGCGGCCATGACGACCACCCAGTCGCTGATGTCGCGGACGACGTCCATGTCGTGCTCGACGAAGATCACCGTCATGCCCTCCTCGCGGAGGTCCTTGACGTGGCCGAGCAGGCTCTGCGTCAGCGCCGGGTTCACGCCGGCCATGGGCTCGTCGAGCATGACGACCTTGGGATCGCTCATCAGCGCACGGGCCATCTCCAGCAGCTTGCGCTGACCGCCGGACAGGGTGCCGGCGAAGTCGTCCTTCTTCGCGTCGAGCTTGAACCGCCGGAGCAGGTCGAGCGCCTTGTCGGTGTTGGCCTTCTCCTGCGACCGCCAGGTCCCGGGCACGAGCGCCCGCCAGAAGCTCTCGCCGCGCTGGCCCTGGGCGCCGAGCAGCATGTTCTGCAGCACGGTGAGCCGGGACAGTGCCTTGGTGAGCTGGAAGGTTCGGACGACGCCGAGCCGGGCCACCTGGTGCGGCGCGAGCTTGCCCAGCGGCCGGCCGTCGAAGCTCCACGTGCCGGTGTTGGGCTGGTCGAACCCGGTGAGCAGGTTGAACAGCGTCGTCTTGCCGGCGCCGTTGGGCCCGATCAGGCCGGTGATGCCGCCGCGCTGCACCTCGAGGTGGTCGACCGACACCGCGGTCAGGCCGCCGAAGGTGCGGGTGACGTTCTCGACGACGATCACCGGGTCCGGCTTGGCGACACCGACCTCCCAGGGCACGTCGCGCAGCGCTGCCTGGGCCAACCGCTGCGGGACGCGGCCGGAGCCGCTCTTGCCCAGCGACGCCGCGGAGGCGCCGCTCGGGGTGTTCTCAGCGGGCATCGAGCATCACCTCTCGTCGGTCACCGAAGATGCCCTGCGGGCGGAAGACCAGCAACAGCATCAGACCCAGGCCCACGAGCACGAACCGGATCTGCGCCACGTCCGTGGCCGACAGCAGCCCCTCCGGGATGACGCCGTTGTCGATCAGCGCCCGCAGGGCGGTGTCGGCGAACTGGATGACGAACATCAGGATCACCGCACCGACCACCGGTCCGAGCACCCGCGCAGCGCCGCCGAGGATGAGTGCGGCGTAGGCGAGGAACGTGTTGGCGTTCTGGAACTGGTCGGGGTTCGCCGCACCGGTGGCCACCACGTACACCATGCCCCCGAGACCACCGATGACGCCGCCGAGCACCAGCGACTGCATCTTGTACAGGTAGACGTTCTTGCCCAGCGCGCGGACGGCGTCCTCGTCCTCGCGGATCGCCTTGAGCACGCGGCCCCAGGGGCTGCGCACGAGCGCCCACACCAGCAGGCAGAGCAGGGCCACGAGGACCCAGCCGACCAGGGCCACCCACAACTCGCCGCCGCTCCACCGGGTGCCGAGGATCGAGTAGCGCTTGCCGGTGTCCCACGGGGCGAGGGAGACGAAGTCGCCGTTGAAGGCCGCCAGGCCGCGGGTTCCCCCGGTGACCTCGCTGGCCGACACCGACCGGAAGAGCAGTCGTAGCCCCTCGGCCGCGGCGATCGTCGCGATCGCCAGGTAGTCCGCACGCAGCCGCAGGGTCGGCAGACCCAGGAGCAGCGCGAGGACGACGGACGCGCCCAGGCCGACGAGCACACCGACCCAGAAGTTCAGGCCCCACTGCGACACCGAGATGGCGATGCCGAAGCCCCCGAGCAGGGCGAAGCCGATCTGCCCGAAGTTGAGCAGGCCGGTGTACCCGAAGTGGATGTTGAGGCCGATCGCCAGCAGTGCGAAGAACACCGCCTGGAAGCCGAGCGCCGACTTGCCGGCGACGGCGAAAGCGTTGAGGAGGTCGCCCATGGCTCAGCCGATCCGTGCGCGGCTGCCCAGGATCCCCTGGGGCCGGATGACGAGGATGACGATCAACAGCAGGAGCCCCCCGACGTACTTGACGTCGTTCGGGATGACCAGCGTCGACATCTGGACGAAGACGCCGACGATGACGCTGCCCAGCAGGGCACCGTAGGCCGTGCCGAGACCGCCGAGTGTGACGCCGGCGAACATGAGCAGCAGCAGCTGGAAGCCCATGTCCCAGCGGACCTGGTCGGAGAGGCCCAGGAGGACGCCGCCCAGCGCGGCCAGGGCGCCGCCCATCATCCAGACGACCAGGATCACCCGGTTGACGTTGATGCCGGAGGAGGCCGCCAGGTCGCGGTTGTCGGCGACCGCGCGCATCGCCTTGCCGATCTTCGTGCGCTGCAGCATGACCGCGACCAGCACCAGGACGACCACCGAGACGATGATCGACACCAGCGACTGGTTGGTGAGCCGGAACAGCCCGTAGTCGACCGCCCGTGAGGTGCCCAGACCCGAGTAGGGGTTGGAGTCGCCGCCGTAGAGGATCTGGATCAGGTAGCGGAGCAGCAGCGACAGCCCGATGGAGACGACGAGCGCTGCCACCAGGCCGGTGCCGCGGCGGCGCAGCGGGCGCCACAGGCCCAGTTCGTTCAGCGCGCCGAAGGCCGCGCCCCCGATCATGGCGATGATCGCGGCGGGGATGATGGGCACGCCGAGGCCGGTGTTGACCCACCAGGCGAAGAGGGCGCCGATGGTGACGAGCTCGCCGTGGGCGAAGTTGGTCAGTCCGGTGGTGCCGAAGATCAGCGACAGGCCGACGGCGGAGATGGCGATCAGCAGCCCGAAGCGCAGGCCGTCGACCAGGAGCTGGACGGCCTGGACGTTGCCGCCGCCCGAGCCGGTGCTGCCGTCGTTCAGGCCGAACTGGACCGGCTGGCGCCGGCCCTCGTCGACGGTGACCGTGCGGCTGGCCTCACCCGTGATGACGACGCCGTCGGGCAGGGAGTCGGCGTCGATGGTCACGGTGTACTGGCCGGGCCCGGGGACGTCGACGGCGAACCGCCCGTCCTCGTCGGTCTCGACGCTGCCGACCTCGTCACCGGCGGCGGTGGTGACCGTGACCTCGATGCCCTCGATGGGACCGCTGCGGCTGGTCTGCAGCGTCCCGATGACCTGCTCGCCCTCGGCGCCGGCGACGCCGGGGACCAGCACGGCGAGCCCGGTGGCGGCGACGAGCACCAGCAGGAGCCGGAGCAGCACCCTCCGGGCGGTCCCCGGGCCCGGGCGGACTGCGCTCCGGTGCGGCCGAGGTGGCCCGGCAGTGGCTGACGGGTGCCTCACACAACCTCCCTGTTCGTGGCACTGCTCTGGGGGCGTGGCGTCGATCGGCACGGTGGGCGTCGCGCGACACAACGCGGGCAGTGGAGGCGTGACGGTAACCCAGGCGTGTTGCGTCCCCGTTCCCTCGTCGCCGCACTGTGACCGAAGCGCGACGCGCCGACGCACCCGTCCTGGTGATCACTCCCGTCCCAGGACCGGCGCGTCGGCGTGGCCGCGGGCGGCGGGAGGTGCACGCTCGGCGGCGCCGTCCAGGGAGGGCTCACGTGTCTGCTACCGGCCAGCGGTCCCGCGTCGTCACGCGCACGGCGCGCCCCGACGACCTGCCCGCCGTCCTCGCCCTGGTGCGCCAGCACCGCGCCGAGGCGCACGCGGAGGGCGTCCTCACCGGGCAGACACCGGGGGCGGCCGCGGCGGCGGGCTTCCGGCGGCTGCTGGCCGACCCCGCGCACCGGGTGGTGCTCGCCGTCCTCCCCGGCGCCAACGCCGCGACCGCGGCCACCGTCGGTGAGGTCGCCGTCGGCCTGGCCGTGCTCGGGCTGGACCCGCTGTCGGCGGTGCTCGGCGTCCCGCAGGTCACCGTGGACAACCTCGTCGTCCACCGGGACCACCGCCGGTGCGGGGCCGGGGCCGCACTGCTGGCCGCGGCCGCCGACCACGCCGCGGAGGTCGGCGCCGAGCACGTCGTCGCCGCGGTCGGCGGGCACGAGGCCGAGCGGCAGCGGTTCTTCGCGCGGATGGGCTTCGCGCCGCTCACCACCCGCCGGATCGTGCCGCGGGAGACCCTGGCCCGGTCGCTGGCCGCCTGGCAGCGCGGCGGCGTCCCGCTGCCCCGGCCGCCACGCCGGCGCCCGGTGTCCCGGGCGGTGCCGGCCCTCCCCGCCTGATCAAGCGGGGAGGATCGCGCAGGTCAGCCGCGCGGTGGCGGTGGTCCGCCCCCGGTCGTCGGTCACCTCGATGAGGAACGTCGACAGCGTGCGGCCGACGCGGGCCGGCGTGCAGACGGCGGTGACCGTGCCCGACGTCGCCGCGCGCAGGTAGCTGGCGTTCAGCTCCACCCCGACGGCCTTCCTGCCCGGGCCGGCGTTGAGCATCGCCGCCCAGGAGCCGATCGTCTCGACCAGTGAGCACGTGGCCCCGCCGTGCAGCAGGCCGAAGGGCTGCTGGTTGCCCTCCACCGGCATCGTCGCCACCAACCGGGCCGGGTCGTAGTCGACGATCGTGATGCCGAGCTTGTCGTCGAGCGGGCTGCTCGCGCTGGGCGCCAGCCAGTCCGGGGGAGCGGAGGTCACGCCGGGCACCGTAGCGGCGGGTGGGCCGGCCCTCCGTGCGGGGCCTCGGAACCGTGGGCGAGCGCACCTAGGATCGTGCGCGATGTCCGCTCCGGTGACCACCCCCGCGCCCACCGCCCCCTCGAGCCCGGGGACGCGGCCGCGACTGCTCCTCCTCGACGGGCACTCGCTGGCCTACCGCGCCTTCTTCGCGCTGCCGGTGGAGAACTTCTCCACGACGACGGGCCAGCCGACCAACGCCGTCTACGGCTTCACGTCGATGCTGATCAACGTGCTGCGCGACGAGCAGCCCACCCACCTCGCGGTGGCCTTCGACGTCGGCCGGCAGACCTTCCGCAGCGAGATCTACGCGGAGTACAAGGCGAACCGCTCCGAGAGCCCCACCGACTTCCGCGGGCAGGTCAGCCTCATCCAGGAGGTGCTCGCCGCGCTGCGCGTCCCGGTGATCACCGCGCCGGGCTACGAGGCCGACGACGTCATCGCCACGCTCACCGTGCAGGCCGTCGAGCAGGGCATGGACGTGCTCATCTGCACCGGCGACCGCGACGCGCTGCAGCTGGTCGACGAGCACGTCACCGTGCTCTACCCGCGCAAGGGCGTCTCGGACCTCACCCGGTTCACGCCGGAGGAGGTCGAGGCCAAGTACGGCCTGACGCCGCAGCAGTACCCGGACTTCGCCGCGCTGCGCGGCGACCCGAGCGACAACCTGCCGAGCATCCCGAGCGTGGGGGAGAAGACCGCGGCCAAGTGGGTCCGCGAGTACGGCTCCCTCGACGAGCTGGTCGACCGGGTCGACACGGTCAAGGGCAAGGTCGGGGAGAAGCTGCGCGAGCACCTGTCCTCGGTGCTGCAGAACCGGCGGCTGACCGAGCTGGACCGGCAGGTGGCGCTGGAGCTCGGCCCGCAGGACCTCGCCGTCCGCGCGTGGGACCGCAACGAGGTGCACACGCTCTTCGACAACCTGCAGTTCCGGGTGCTGCGCGAGCGGCTGTTCGCCACGCTGAGCAGCGCCGAGCCCGAGGTCGAGGGCGGCTTCGACGTCACCGCCGACGACGTCCCGGCCGGCGGGCTGTCCGCGTGGCTGGACGCGCACGCCCGCACCGGGCGGACCGGCGTGGTCTTCCGCGGCACCTGGGGGCGGGGGACCGGTGAGCTGGCCGGGCTGGGCCTGGCCGCCGCCGACGACCACGCCGTGTTCGTCGACCTCGGCCCCGACCTCGACGTCGCCGACGAGCAGGCCCTGGACGACTGGCTGGCCGACCCGGCCGCCGAGAAGGTGGCGCACGACGTCAAGGGCCCGCTGCTGGCGGTGTGGGCGCGCGGCTGGGACCTGCAGGGCCTGGTCAGCGACACCGCGCTGGCCGCCTACCTGGCGACGCCGGGGCAGCGCTCCTTCGACCTCGGCGACCTCTCGGTGCGCTACCTCAAGCGCGAGCTCAAGGACGCCGCCGAGCCCGAGGGCCAGATGACCCTCGACGGGCTGGGCCCGAGCGAGGCCGACCTCGCCGCCGAGGCCGCGCACGCCGACGTCGTCAAGGCGGTCGCGGTCAACGACCTCTCCGACGCCCTCGAGCAGGTGCTCGCCCAGAAGGGCGGGGACCACCTGCTGCAGGGGATGGAGCTGCCGCTCACCCGCGTGCTGGCACGGATGGAGCACCGCGGCATCGCCGTCGACACGGACCTGCTCGGCGAGCTGCAGCGCGAGTTCGCCGAGGGCGTGGCCGCCGCGGCCGCCGAGGCGTACGCCGTCATCGGCCGGGAGATCAACCTCGGCTCGCCCAAGCAGCTGCAGGCGGTGCTGTTCGACGAGCTGGGCCTGCCGAAGACCAAGAAGATCAAGAGCGGGTACACCACCGACGCCGACGCGCTCACCGGTCTGCTCGCCCAGACCGGGCACCCGTTCCTCGAGCACCTGATGCGCCACCGCGACGTCACCCGGCTGCGCACGGTCATCGACGGGCTGATCCCGATGGTCGACGACGCCGGCCGCATCCACACGACCTTCCAGCAGACGATCGCCGCCACCGGCCGGCTGTCCTCGACCGACCCGAACCTGCAGAACATCCCGATCCGCACCGCCGAGGGGCGCCGGATCCGGCAGGCGTTCGTCGTCGGGCCGGGCTTCGAGTCGCTGATGACGGCCGACTACAGCCAGATCGAGATGCGGATCATGGCCCACCTGTCCGGGGACGAGGGGCTCATCGAGGCCTTCACCTCGGGGGAGGACCTGCACTCCTTCGTCGCCTCGCGGGCCTACGACATCCCGATCGAGGACGTCGACCCGGAGATGCGGCGCCGGATCAAGGCGATGAGCTACGGCCTGGCCTACGGGCTGAGCGCCTACGGGCTGGCGGGGCAGCTGCGGATCTCGGTCGAGGAGGCGCGCGAGCAGATGCACGCCTACTTCGAGCGCTTCGGCGGGATCCGCGAGTACCTCGACGGCGTCGTCGAGGAGGCCCGGCTGCGCGGCTACACCGAGACCACCCTCGGCCGGCGCCGCTACCTGCCCGACCTCACCAGCGACAACGGGCAGCGGCGGCAGATGGCCGAGCGGATGGCGCTCAACGCCCCGATCCAGGGCTCGGCGGCCGACGTCATCAAGGTCGCGATGCTCGGCGTGGAGCGCGCGATCGAGGCCGAGGGGCTGCGCTCGCGGATGCTGCTGCAGGTGCACGACGAGCTCGTGCTCGAGGTGGCGCCGGGGGAGCGGGAGGCGCTGGAGGAGCTGGTCCGCCGCGGGATGTCCGGGGCCGCGCAGCTGTCGGTGCCGCTGGAGGTCTCGGTCGGCGTCGGCCGCAGCTGGGACGCCGCCGCCCACTGAGCCTCGACCTCGAGCAGAGGGTCAGGTGTCGACACCGGCGGCCCCGGTGCAGGGGCCCGCGCCGAGCCTGCGAGGCGTGGGGGGCACCGGGGCCCTTCAGCAGGGGCGGTGGGCGACGAGGACGAGCGTGCCGGGGACGAGGGCGCCGCGGGCCGGCGACCACTGGCCCCACTCCTGCGTGCGGCCCGGCGTCCACTCCGGCTCGACCAGGTCCTCGAGGACCAGGCCGGCGCCGACGACGGCGCGCACCCAGTCACCGACGGTGCGGTGGTGCTCGACGTAGACCGTCCGCCCGGCGCCGTCGGTCTCCACGTAGGGCCGGCGGTCGAAGTAGGACGAGACGACCCGCAGGTCCTCGGGGTCGGGGGAGTCCGGCAGCGGCCAGCGGAACGGGTGGTTGACCGACGCGGCGAACCGCCCGCCCGGGCGCAGCACCCGCGCCACCTCCGCCAGCGCCCCCTCGACGTCGGCGACGAACGGCAGCCCGCCGAACGCCGAGCAGACGACGTCGAACGACCCGCCGGCCAGCGGCAGCGCGCCGACGTCGGCCTGCAGCAGCGGCACGTCGACGCCGGTGGTCCGCCCGAGCTCCGCCGCGCGGGCGAGCATCCCGGCCGACAGGTCCAGGGCGACGACGTCGGCCCCGGCCCGCCGTAGCCAGCGGGCGCACGGCGCCGAGCCGCAGCCGACCTCGAGCACCCGGCGGCCGGCGACGTCGCCGAGCAGGTGCGCGTCGGCCTCGCGCAGCCCCTCCGGGCACCACAGGAAATCGACGTCGCCGAGGTCCTCGCCGTGCTCGGCGAGATAGGCCGGCGCGGCGGCGTCCCACCAGCCGCGGTTGGCCCGGACCGACTCGGCGGACCCGGCCGGCCGGCGTTCGACGCCGCCGGCGGCGGGGTAGCCGTCGGGCCCGAGGGGGAGCGCGGGCGGCGGCATCATGACACGCCCAGCGTGACACGCCGCTCCGGACCGGCAGAGGTCGCCCACCCGGTGGACCCCGGTGCGCGCGCGTCCGTACCATGGGGATGCGCCAGAGGTCTGTCAGTGCTGTTACCCGCAAGGGATCGGCGCGCGCCGGCTCTCCCCGCTCCCGCGGTCACCCGGCCGCGGTCCACCTGTCCCTACGCATCCCCCGTCCGGAGCACTCGACCACATGACCTCCACCCAGGTCCGTCCCGACAGCACCCCCCAGATCGCGGTGAACGACATCGGCACCGCCGAGGACTTCCTCGCCGCGATCGACCAGACGATCAAGTACTTCAACGACGGCGACATCGTCGAAGGCGTCATCGTCAAGGTCGACCGGGACGAGGTGCTGCTGGACATCGGCTACAAGACCGAGGGCGTCATCCCCTCGCGCGAGCTGTCCATCAAGCACGACGTCGACCCCAACGAGGTCGTCAAGGTCGGCGACGAGGTGGAAGCTCTCGTCCTCCAGAAGGAGGACAAGGAAGGCCGCCTGATCCTGTCCAAGAAGCGCGCCCAGTACGAGCGCGCCTGGGGCACGATCGAGGCCAAGAAGGAAGCCGACGAGGTCGTCACCGGCACCGTCATCGAGGTCGTCAAGGGCGGTCTCATCCTCGACATCGGCCTGCGCGGCTTCCTCCCCGCGTCGCTGGTCGAGATGCGCCGCGTCCGCGACCTGCAGCCCTACGTGGGCCGCGAGCT
This sequence comes from Geodermatophilus sp. SYSU D01180, assembly GCF_054050415.1. Taxonomy (NCBI): domain Bacteria; kingdom Bacillati; phylum Actinomycetota; class Actinomycetes; order Geodermatophilales; family Geodermatophilaceae; genus Geodermatophilus; species Geodermatophilus sp. SYSU D01180. Next base: position 95,161 of record NZ_JBJGZH010000006.1, read on the forward strand.
CGAGGCGAAGATCATCGAGCTCGACAAGAACCGCAACAACGTCGTCCTGTCCCGCCGGCAGTGGCTGGAGCAGACGCAGTCCGAGGTCCGCAGCGAGTTCCTCAACAAGCTCGCCCGCGGCCAGGTGCGCACCGGCGTCGTCTCCTCGATCGTCAACTTCGGCGCGTTCGTCGACCTGGGCGGCGTGGACGGCCTCGTGCACGTCTCCGAGCTGTCCTGGAAGCACATCGACCACCCGTCCGAGGTCGTCGAGGTGGGCCAGGAGGTCACCGTCGAGGTCCTCGACGTCGACCTCGACCGCGAGCGGGTCTCCCTGTCGCTGAAGGCGACGCAGGAGGACCCGTGGCGCCAGTTCGCCCGCACCCACCAGATCGGCCAGGTCGTGCCGGGCAAGGTCACCAAGCTGGTGCCCTTCGGTGCGTTCGTCCGGGTCGACGAGGGCATCGAGGGCCTGGTCCACATCTCCGAGCTGGCCGAGCGCCACGTGGAGATCCCGGAGCAGGTCGTGCAGGTCGGCGACGAGATCCTCGTCAAGGTCATCGACATCGACCTCGACCGGCGCCGCATCAGCCTGTCGCTCAAGCAGGCCAACGAGGGCGTCATCGGCGACGAGGAGCAGTTCGACCCGGCCGCCTACGGCATGGCCGCCTCGTACGACGAGCAGGGCAACTACATCTACCCCGAGGGCTTCGACCCGGAGACCGGTGAGTGGCTCGAGGGCTACGAGGAGGCCCGGGAGACCTGGGAGCGGCAGTACGCCGAGGCCCAGGCCCGCTTCGAGGCGCACCGGAAGCAGATCGCCGAGGCCCGCGCGGCCGACGCGGAGGCCGCTGCCGGGGGCAACTACTCCTCCGGCGGTGACGCCCCCGCGGACACCACCACCGGTGGCGGCACGCTGGCCAGCGACGAGGCGCTCGCCGCACTGCGGGCCAAGCTCGCCGGCGGGGAGTGACCCGCTGACCGTGCAGTGACGGTCTGAACGAACGACAGAGGCCCAGGACCCGCGAGGTCCTGGGCCTCTGTCGTTCGCGCACCGGGTGGCGCCGGGGGTGCCCGCCCGCCGTCCCCGTCCGGGCGGGCACCCGGTCTCGTCCGGCGCCGCTCCGAGGGGAGCGCCGGACCGGCCTCCCCGCAGGGGCCCGCTGCGAGCGTGCGGGCAGTGGGGCGAGGAGGCCCTCCCTCAGAGGCTGAGGATGATCGCGAACGCCGAGCGCGGGCGGCCGCCGGCCGCGGCCAGCGACTGCCAGGTGTGGCGGCCGGCCGGGGCGGCGTCGAGCAGCCAGCGGAGGAACGCCCCGCGGCGCGGTGACTCCGCCTGCTGCAGCGCCATGCGCGCGCGGACGGCGGGGATGTCGGCCACCCGGACCCCGCCCGCACGCTCCGCCCGGTGCCGGCCCGGGGTGCGGGGACCGGCGGGGACCGTCGCGACGGCGGTACGGGGCTGCGACATCGGGCTGCCTGCCTTCCTCGGCTGCGTCCCCCTCCATGGGGAACCGACGGGGCGGACGTTATGAGGAGTGACGGGTGTGACTGGTGCGACGCGCCGGACACGGGGGACGGGTGTTACCCGTCCGTGACCGCCGTCCGCGCGCTCGTTACCGTCCGTACGTGCTGCGGATCGGGTTGACCGGCGGGATCGGGTCGGGGAAGAGCACGGTGGCCGCGCTGCTGGCGGCCCGCGGGGCGCTGGTCGTGGACGCCGACCGCATCGCCCGGGAGGTCGTGGAGCCCGGCACGCCGGGGTTGGCCGCCGTCGTCGACGCGTTCGGGCCGGACGTGCTCACCCCCGACGGGGCGCTGGACCGCCCGGCGCTGGCCGCGGTCGTCTTCGCCGATCCGCAGGCGCGGGCGCGGCTGGACGGCATCGTGCACCCGCTGGTGCGCGCCCGGGCGCTGGAGGTCGTCCAGGCGGCTCCGGAGGACGCCGTCGTCGTCCAGGACGTCCCGCTGCTGGTGGAGACCGGTCAGGCCGGCGCGTACGACCTCGTGCTGGTCGTCGAGGCCGACCTGGACACCCGCGTCGCCCGGCTGGTCCTGCGCGGGCTCACCGAGGACGACGCGCGCGCCCGCATCGCCGCCCAGGCCACTGACGAGCAGCGCCGGGCGGTGGCCGACGTCGTCCTCGACAACAGCGGCGCCCCCGAGGCGCTCGCCGCCCAGGTGGAGCGGTTCTGGGCGGAGCGGGTGGCGCCGGCGGTGGGCGCCCGTCCGGACGGCGGGGGATGACCGGCCCCGGAGACGACGAGAGCCCCGGACCGCTGGTCCGGGGCTCCGCGTGCTGGTGGGCGATACTGGGTTCGAACCAGTGACCTCTACCGTGTCAAGGTAGCGCTCTACCACTGAGCCAATCGCCCGAGTCCGGCCTGCCGACCGGCCCGCTCCACGCGCTCGGCGAGGAGCCGAGGTGGAGACGGGATTTGAACCCGTGTAGACGGCTTTGCAGGCCGTTGCCTCGCCTCTCGGCCACTCCACCGCACACACGGGCGCCGGTCTCGCGACCAGCGCCCGAGGTCCCGAGCGGACGACGGGATTCGAACCCGCGACCCTCACCTTGGCAAGGTGATGCTCTACCAACTGAGCCACGTCCGCGTTGCTGTGTTCTGTTGTGTCTCTGTCCTGCGGTGTCGCTGTCTTGCAGGGAGAACCATACCCGACCCGGGGACGGGGTTTCACGGGGGGTCCCCCCGTGGTTCACCGGGCCCCGGGATCGGCCCCGCCGCCGGACAGCAGCGCGGCCAGCTCGTCGTCGACGTCGAGCGCAGCCGTCTCCTGCCCGGAGGGCACGAGCTCCTCGGTCCGCTGCAGGAACGCGGCCACCGTGGCGCGGGACAGCTCGAACAGCGCCTCCCCGGACGGGGCGCGCAGGTGCAGGTACAGCACGTCACCGCTGGTGCGGGCCGGCCAGATGCGCACGTCGCCGTCGCCGGCCGGCCGCTCGAGCCCGGCGGCGAGCAGCTCGCGGCCCAGCAGCCAGGTGATGCCGTCGTCGGCGACCTCCCCGCCCTCGCCGAAGCCGATCCGCACCGCGAAGGGGTCGTGCACCGCGTAGGAGAGGGCGGCCGGCACCTCGGTCCACGAGGTGGGTCCGACCAGGTACAGCGTCGTCGGGACGGAGTACCCGGACGGGGAGCGGTGTGCCATGTCGCCTCGATCCATGTCACGTGTAACGACGAGCGGAGTCCGATGTTGCGCCGACCTGCTGCCGGGCGTGTCGCCGCGGCCGGGCCGGCCGCGGGCGGTCATCTTCCCGACCGGTCCGCGCGGTCCCGCCGGGTTCAGGGGCGGGACCGTCTGTGGATGCCCCTACCCGGCGTGGTGAACCGCGAAGCGCGCTGTCGCGAATGCGACGTGTGACCATGGGAACCGTGACGCGTCCGGCACGACGTCCGGAGGGCGACCCCGGTGACCTGGACCTCGTGGCGCGCGTGCGGGCGGGCGACCGGGGTGCCGTGGACGACCTCTACGGCCGGTTCCGCCGGCCGGCGTTCGCGCTGGCCAGGCGGGTGCTCGCCGACGACACCCTCGCCGAGGACGTCGTCCAGGACGTGTTCCTCACGGTCTGGCGCGACCCGCACGCCTACGACGGCGCCCGCGGCAGCTTCTCCGCCTGGCTGATGGCGATGGTCCACCATAAGGCCGTCGACGCCGTCCGCCGGGAGGAGTCGCACCGCCGCCGCCGGGCCCGCGCCGAGGACGACCTCGCGCTGACCGCCCCCACCAGCGCCCGCGACGTCGAGGACGAGGCGTGGGACCGGGTGGTGTCCGAGCGGGTGCGCACCGCGCTCGGGGCGCTCCCCGACGCCCAGCGGGAGGCGCTCACCCTCGCCTACTACGGCGGGTACACCCAGCGGGAGGTCGCGGCCCTGACCCGCGCGCCCCTGGGGACGGTCAAGACCCGCATGCTGGCCGGCATGCGCCGGCTGAAGGAGGAGCTCGGCGGGGTCGCCGGGCCCACCGCCGGCGGCGCGCTCAGCGGTCCCGCCGCGGTCGACGGAGGTGCCCGGTGAGCCCGCGCCCCGACTCCCACGAGCCCTTCGACGAGTTGGCCGTCGGCTGGGCGCTGCACGCGCTCGAGCCCGAGGACGAGGCGCTGTTCGGCGCCCACCTGCCCACCTGCCCGCGGTGCACCCGGACCGTCGCCGAGACCTCCGAGGTGATGGCGGCGCTGGCCGCGGACCTGCCGCAGGCCGAGCCGGACGACCGGCTGCGCGAGCGGCTGCGGGCCGCGGTCGAGGAGACCGAGCAGCTCCCGCCGCCGGCCGGCGTCGACCCCGCCGCACCGGCCGCGGCGCCCGTGCCGCCGCCGGTGCCGGACACCCCCGGCGGGCGCCGCCGCACCGACCGTCCCGTCGCGACCGGCTTCCCCGGTTACGTGCCCACGGCGGGCGAGCCCGCGCTGGACCCGCGCCCGGTGTGGCGGCGGGTGCTGCCCAACGCCCTGGTCGCCGCGGCCGTCGCCGCGATCCTGGCGCTCGGCACCTGGAACGTCGTGCTGAGCTCCGCCCGGGACGACGCCCGCACCGCCGCCGCGGAGCAGCAGCAGGTCCTCGAGGCGCTGCTGCAGCCGGGCCGGGCGACCATCGCCCCCGTCCAGGACGGCGACGGCGACCCGGTGGCCACCGTCGTCGCCCGCGACGCGCAGCTGGAGGTCGTCGCGCACGGCCTGCGGGTCAACGACAGCAGCGACAGCGTCTACGTGGTGTGGGGGGTGGCCGACGACGCGCCCGTGGCGCTCGGCACCTTCGACGTCGTCTCCCCACAGACCGACCTGCGGACCGTAGGCTCCGCCTCGACCGGTCTCGACGACTACGCGGCGTACGCGATCAGCATCGAGCCCGGGCGGCAGGCTCCGGCGGGACCGTCGGACGTGGTGGCGAACGGGCAGGTGACCAGCTGAGCGGACAGGACACGGTGACGCCGCCCCCGCGGGAGCGGCGGGCACGGCCGACCGCGGAGGAGCGGCGGGAGCACTTCGACCACGACGGCGTCCACAGCCTGCGGGAGCGGGTCGCGGAGTCCCGGTGGCGGCAGCGCCTGGCCGCCCGCCGCTCGGTGGACCACGCCTACCGGGTGGTCGTCGGCGTCGTCGGCGGCCTCGTCGTCGCCGTCGGCCTGGCCACCATCCCGCTGCCGGGGCCCGGCTGGCTCACCGTCATCGCCGGCCTGTTCGTGCTCGCCACCGAGTTCACCTGGGCCGAGCGGCTGCTGGAGTTCACCAAGCGGCACGTCAAGGCCTGGACCGACTGGCTGGGCCGCCAGCCGGTGTGGGTGCGCCTCGGCATCGGCGTGCTGACGGCGGCGTTCGTCTACGGCGTCCTGGTCGTGACCCTGCACATCACCGGCGTCCCGGACTGGGTGCCGGGGTGGGTGCCCCTGTGGCGCTGACCGTCTGGCATCATGGACGGCGCAACGGGCGATTGGCTCAGTGGTAGAGCGCTTCGTTCACACCGAAGAGGTCACTGGTTCGAACCCAGTATCGCCCACCGGCACGAGAGGGCCGGGCTCCCGACGGGGGCCCGGCCCTCTCGTCGTCCCGGGGGAGACCGCGTCGTCGCCCCGGCCCGGCCGCCCTGGCGTCGCGGGTGCCCTGCCCCCTGGCCGCCCTCACCGTCGACGCGGCCGACCCCGCCCGGCTCGCCCGCTCCTGGGTGCCCGCCGGCGGGACCAGCGGGCCGAGCTGGAGCGGCTGCTCGCGCTGGGGGGCGACCCGGGCCGACGTGGGCCAGGGGGACGTCGGCTGGGTGGTGCCGGCCGACCCCGATGGCGACGAGTTCCGCGTGCTGCCGTCCCCGGAGACGACGGGAGGGCCGGGCTCCCGACGACGGGGAGCCCGGCCCTCTCGCGCCGGTCCCGGCGGCTCAGGCGGCCGGGCCGTAGGTGAGGTGCGCCACGCCGTTGCTCAACGCCTCGACGCCGACCAGCGACAGCTTCTGCTTCGTGCCCTCGGGGAACAGGTGGATGCCCTCGCCGACGGCGACCGGGTAGACGTACAGGTGCAGCTCGTCGACCAGGCCGTCGGCCACCAGCGCCCGCACCAGGGTGGCGCTGCCGCTGACGTAGAGGTCCCGGTCGGCCTTGAGCTCCCGGATCCGGTCGGCGTCGTAGCCGCCGAGGGAGGTGGAGTTCCGCCACACGCCCTCGGCGTCGGCCAGTGTCGAGGAGACGACGTACTTGGTCGTGTCGTTGAAGAACGGCGCGCCGGGGTCGTCCTCGACGGTCCGGGTGGACCACGCCGGCGCGAACATCTCGAAGGTCGTGCGGCCGAGCAGGATGCCCGTCGCCGGCGCGGTGATCGCCCCGATGGAGGCGGCCAGGTCGTCGGGGAACCCGTAGTCGACCGTCCACATCGGTGCGTCGACGACCCCGTCGACGGTGGTGAACTCGTGCACCCGGATGACGCCCATGTCTGCTCCTCGGTCGGTCGGCCGGCCCCTGTCGGCCGGTCTCGTCGGGTCAGACACTGGCCGATCCCGTTTCTCATCGGTGGGGGACCCGCCGTGCTGCACGATGCGGGAGTGGAGTCGATCCCGCCGGTGCCCGATGCGTACACGCTGCGCGCCGTCGTCGAGCTGGAGGTGGCGCTCGAGGCGGGGACGGCGGTCGACGCCGCGCACGCCGTCGTCGGGGACCTGGCGGTGCGGGCCTTCGGCCCTGGGATGTTCGGCTGGATCGGCGAGGCGCTGGCCGCCGAGGGCCGGGACCCCGAGGACTGGGCGGCGCTGCTCGCCGACGACGACCTCGCCGGCCGGGTCCTCGCGCACCTGCGGGACCGCGCCGGTGACGCCGGCGCCGGGGCGGGCGATCTCGTGTGGTCCGCGTCCCCGCCCGGTGCCGACCCGAGCCGGGAGCGGTTCCGGCGGGCGGTCCGCCGCCGCCGGCACTCCGCGCTGACCGCCGCGCTGCTGCCGCGGCCCCCGCGGGTGGCCGGGCGTGCCCGCCGCGACTGAGCGCACCCGCCGCCCGGGTCCGGATCGGGCGCACCATGGGGGTGATGGCACTGGACAGGGTCGCCCGGCTGGACGCGGCCGTGGAGCGGGACGGCCCCACCTGCATCTGGTGCGGCCGCGCGCTCACCGGGCACGTCACCCCGACCACCGAGCACGTCGTGCCGCGGGTCAAGGGCGGTCCGTCGTGGCTGGAGAACGAGGTGGCCGCCTGCCGCCGGTGCAACGGCGAGCGCGGGCACACCGCACCGGTCGAGTGGCTGGAGGAGTGCCTGCGCCGCGGCTGGCCCGCCGACGAGCAGCGGCTGGCCCGCGTCCTGACCGGGCTGGCCGAGGCGATCGCCGTCCGCGGCGGGCAGCGCCGGGCCCGGCCGTACCTGGAGTCCCAGCTGCGCCGGCTGCGCCGCCGCGGTGTCGTCGTCGCCCGGTCCGCCTAGCCTGGCCCGCGTGAGCGCGGGGACGGTCGTCGGCATCTCGGTCTACCCCGTCCGCGGCTGCGCCGGGACGCCCCTGCGGTCCGCCGACGTCGGCCCCGCCGGGCTGGCCGGGGACCGCGAGAGCGCCGTCGTCGACCCCGACGGGCGGGTGCTGCGCGGCAGGGACGCCCCCGCGCTGGCCCGTGTCGTCCCCACCGGCCACCCCGACCTCGACGCCGCCGCCGTCGCCGCGGCGCTGGGCCGGCCGGTGCGGCTCGAGCCGCTGACCGGCCGCCCCGCGGGCGCCGCGGCGGTGCACCTGGTCTCCCGGCAGGCGCTGGACCGGGCGGCGGCCGGCGTCGTCCCGGCCGGCTGCGGCACCGAGGACCCGCGGGCCAACCTCCTCCTCGACCTGCCCGCCGACGACGAGCGGACCTGGGTGGGCCGCCGGCTGCGGCTGGGCTCGGCCGTGCTGCAGGTCACGCGGCTGCCGAAGCACTGCCTGGGCGTCTACGCCGAGGTGGCCGAGCCGGGGACGGTCGCGGTCGGCGACGAGGTCCTCCCCACGTAGTCGCGTCCCCGGGGCCGCCGCGGACGCTCGTTAGGCTGGCCGGTGCGCGTCCGCCTCCGGCCGGGCGCCGTCCGAGCACCTCGCGACCCCCAGGAGCCCCCGTGTCCGCCGCGCCCACCCCTGCCGCAACCGCCCCGATCCGGGTGCCGGCCGGGACGACGGCCGAGCAGGCGCTCAAGGAGGCCGGGGTCGGGCTCAAGGGCCCCGACGGCGCCGTCGTCGTCCGCGACCTCGGCACCGGCGACCTGCGCGACCTCGCCTGGGCCCCCGACGCCGACGCCGAGGTCGAGCCCGTCGTCGCCGCCAGCCCCGAGGGCCGCGCGGTCATCCGGCACTCCACCGCGCACGTGCTCGCCCAGGCCGTGCAGGACCTGTTCCCCGGCACCCGGCTGGGCATCGGCCCGCCGGTGGAGAACGGCTTCTACTACGACTTCGACCCGGAGAAGCCGTTCACCCCGGAGGACCTGCAGGCGCTGGAGAAGCGCATGCAGCAGATCGTCAAGGCGGGGCAGCGCTTCTCGCGCCGGGAGATCAGCGACGACGACGCCCGCGCCGAGCTCGCGCACGAGCCGTACAAGCTCGAGCTGATCGGCCTCAAGGGCTCTGCTGCTGACCCGGCCCACCCGGCCGCCGAGGGCGCCGACGTCGAGGTCGGCGGCGCGCAGCTGACCATGTACGACAACCTCGACCCGCGCACCGGCGAGCGGCTGTGGACCGACCTGTGCCGCGGCCCGCACCTGCCGCGCACCTCGAGCATCCCCGCGTTCAGCCTCACCCGGTCGGCCGCGGCCTACTGGCGGGGCAGCGAGAAGAACCCGCAGCTGCAGCGGGTCTACGGCACCGCGTGGGAGAGCCGCGAGGCGCACAAGGCGTACCTGGAGCAGGTCGCCGAGGCCGAGCGCCGCGACCACCGCCGGCTGGGCGCCGAGCTGGACCTGTTCAGCTTCCCCGACGAGATCGGGTCGGGCCTGGCGGTGTTCCACCCCAAGGGCGGCGTCGTCCGGCGGGAGCTGGAGGCCTACAGCCGGCAGCGGCACGAGGAGGGCGGCTACTCCTTCGTCAACACCCCGCACATCACCAAGGGCCGGCTGTTCGAGATCTCCGGCCACCTCGACTGGTACGCCGAGGGCATGTACCCGCCCATGCAGCTCGACGAGGAGCGCGACGCCGACGGCACCGTCCGCCGGCAGGGGCAGGACTACTACCTCAAGCCGATGAACTGCCCGATGCACAACCTGGTGTTCGGGTCCCGCGGCCGGTCCTACCGGGAGCTGCCGCTGCGGCTGTTCGAGTTCGGCACCGTCTACCGGTACGAGAAGTCCGGCGTCATCCACGGGCTCACCCGCGCCCGCGGCTTCACGCAGGACGACGCGCACATCTACTGCACCCCCGAGCAGATGGCCGGGGAGCTGCGCGGGCTGCTCGACTTCGTGCTCGGCCTGCTCGCCGACTACGGCCTCTCCGACTTCCACCTGGAGCTGTCCACCCGCAACCCGGACAAGTCCGTCGGGTCGGACGAGAGCTGGGAGGTCGCCACCGAGGCGCTGCGGCAGGCGGCGCTGGACTCCGGCCTCGAGCTCGTCCCCGACCCGGGCGGCGCGGCGTTCTACGGCCCGAAGATCTCCGTGCAGGCCCGCGACGCCATCGGCCGCAGCTGGCAGATGTCGACCATCCAGGTGGACTTCAACCTGCCCGAGCGGTTCGGCCTGGAGTACACCGCCGCCGACGGCTCCCGCCAGCGGCCGGTCATGCTGCACCGGGCGCTGTTCGGCTCGATCGAGCGCTTCTTCGCCGTCCTCACCGAGCACTACGCCGGGGCGTTCCCCGCGTGGCTGGCGCCGGTGCAGGTGGTCGGCATCCCGGTCACCGACGACCAGGTCGGCTACCTGACCGACGTCGCGCTGAAGCTGCGGGCCCGCGGCATCCGGGTCGAGGTCGACGACTCCGACGACCGCATGCAGAAGAAGATCCGCAACGCCAGCAAGCAGAAGGTGCCCTTCGTGCTCATCGCCGGGGCCACCGACGCCGAGGCCGGTGCGGTCTCCTTCCGCTACCGCGACGGCAGCCAGCGCAACGGCGTGCCGGTCGACGAGGCCGTCGACGCCGTCGTCGCCTGGGTGGCCGCGCGGCACAACGCCGACCCGACGGCGGACGCGCCGCTGGAGTCGCGGTGACCGTGGGGCCCGACGGCTTCACGGTCCCCGTCTCCGCCGACGACGGCGGGCCGGCCGCCGTGTTCGAGCACCTGTGGACGCCCTACCGGATGGCCTACATCCGGGGCTCGGGGAAGCCCACCGGCGAGCACGACTGCCCGTTCTGCCTCATCCCGACCATGCCGGACGAGCAGGGACTGGTGGTGGCGCGCGGCGCGACCGTCTTCGCGGTGCTGAACCTCTATCCCTACAACGCCGGGCACCTCATGGTGGTGCCGTACCGGCACGTGCCCGACTACACCGACCTGACCGACACCGAGGTCGCCGAGCTGGGCGCGTTCACGCAGACGGCGATGCGGGTGGTGCGGCAGGTGACCGGAGCACACGGTTTCAACATCGGGATGAACCAGGGGTCGGTGGCGGGGGCCGGGATCGCCGACCACCTGCACCAGCACGCGGTGCCGCGCTGGGGCGGCGACACGAACTTCATGCCGGTCATCGGCCTCACCCGGGTGCTGCCGCAGGTGCTGGCCGAGACGCGCACGCTGCTGGCCGCGGCCTGGCCGGGCGCGGCGTCGTCGGCACCGCCGACCGCGCCGACGGGGGACTGACCGTGCTGGGGTCGGGTGCCCGGGCGGCCGTCGGCCGGTTCTGGGCACCGGTGGTCACCCGGCTGGCGCGGGCCGGGGTGACGCCGGACGCGATCACGGTCACCGGGACCGTCGGCGCGATCGCGGCGGCGGTCACGCTCATCGCCTCCGGCGTCCTGTTCTGGGGTGCGTTCGCCGTCACGCTGTTCGTCCTCCTCGACATGCTCGACGGCGCGCTCGCCCGGGCCCGCGGCGGCGGGTCGGCGTTCGGCGCGGTGCTGGACTCGACCTGCGACCGCGCCGTCGACGCCGCGGTCTTCGGGGCGCTGGTGTGGTGGTACACCGGCGCGGGTGACGACCGGCTGCTCGCGCTGCTGGCCCTGGTGGGGCTCGTCCTCGGCGTGCTGACCAGCTACATCAAGGCGCGGGCCGAGGGCGTGGGCATCCCGTGCGACGTCGGCCTGGTCGAGCGCACCGAGCGGCTGATCCTGGTGCTCACCGGCACCGGGCTCACCGGCCTGGGCCTGCCCTACGCCGTCGACGTGGGGCTGTGGCTGCTGGTGGTGGGCGGCGCGGTGACCGTCGCGCAGCGGGTGGCCGCCGTCCACCGCGGCGCCCGCGGGAAGTCGCTGACGCCGACGGCGCCGGCCCCGTGAGCGGGCTGCGGGCGCGGGCGGCCGCGCAGGCCACCGACCTCGGCTACGCCGCGGGCTGGCAGGCGGTGCAGTGGCTGCCCGAGCCGGTGGCCCGCGGGGCGTTCGACGCGGTCGCCCGCTTCGCCGCCGGCCGCCAGGGCCGGGGCACCCGCCAGCTGCGGGCCAACCTGCGCGTGGCCACCGGCGGCAAGCTCGCCGAGGACGAGCTCGACGCGCTCACCGCCCGCGCGCTGCGCTCCTACGCCCGCTACTGGCAGGAGGCCTTCCGGCTGCCCCGCCTGGGCACCGCGCGGGTGGTGCGCGACACCGTCGTCCCCGGGATCGACCACCTGGCCCGCGCCCGCGCGCAGGGCCGGCCGGTGATCCTGGCGCTGCCGCACAGCGGCAACTGGGACGCCGCCGGGGTGTGGTTCCTCGACTGGCTCGGCGAGCCGTTCATGACCGTCGCCGAGCGGCTGCGGCCGGAGTCGCTGTACGAGCGGTTCCTCGCCTACCGGGAGACCCTCGGCATGCGGGTGGTGCCCCTGACCGGCGGGGAGCGGCCGAGCTCGGCGGTGCTGCGCGAGTGGCTGGAGGCCGGGCGCTCGGTGTGCCTGCTGGTCGACCGCGACCTCGGCTCCGCCGGCGTGCCCGTCGAGTTCTTCGGCCGGCCGTCCACCATGCCCGGCGGCCCCGCGCTGCTGGCCGCGCAGACCGGCGCCTCGCTGCACCCGGTCACCTGCCGGTTCAGCGAGCGCGGCTGGGTGCTGCAGGTCGGCGAGGAGGTGCCGCTCGACGGCGGGACCCGGCTGCGGGACCGGGTGGCGACGGCGATGCAGGGCGTGGCCGACGCGTTCACCGCCGACATCGCGCGACAGCCGGAGGACTGGCACGTCCTCGGCCGCATCTGGGCCGACGTGCCGCCCGACCCGCCGGCGGGGGAGCGTCGCTGATGCGGATCGGCCTGGTCTGCCCCTACCAGTGGGACGTCCCCGGGGGCGTCCAGTACCACGTGCGCGACCTCGCCGAGACGTTGCGCGGGCTCGGCCACCACGTCGAGGTGCTCACCCCCGCCGAGCGCGAGGAGTCGCTCACCGACCCCTGGCTCACCTGGGCCGGGCGCACCGTGCCCATCCCGTACAACGGCTCGATGGCCAGCGTGCAGTTCGGGCCGGTGTCCGCGGCGCGGGTGCGCCGCTGGCTCCGCGAGGGGCACTTCGACGTCGTCCACGTGCACGACCCGGCGCCGCCGTCGATCGGCCTGCTGGTCTGCATGATCGCCACCGGACCGATCGTGGCCACCTTCCACGCCGCCACCGTGCGGTCGAAGTGGCTGGCCGCCTGGGGGCCGGTCGTGCGCCCGTGGCTGGAGAAGATCACCGGCCGGATCGCCGTCTCCGACTTCGCCCGGCGCGTGCAGGTCGAGCACCTCGGCGGCGACGCGGTGATCATCCCCAACGGCGTGCACGTGGGGTTCTTCGCCGAGGGCCCGCCCCTGCCCGGGGCCGCGCGCGGCGTCGACGGGCCGACGATCGGGTTCCTCGGCCGCTACGACGAGCCGCGCAAGGGCCTGCCGGTGCTGCTGGAGGCGATGCGGACCGTCGCCCGCGAGCACCCCGGCGCCCGGCTGCTGGTCGCCGGCCGCGGCGACCCCGACGCCCTGCGCGAGGCGGTGGGGGAGGACCTGCGCGCGCACGTGGCCCTGCTCGGCGAGATCCCCGAGGCCGACAAGGCCGCCTTCCTGCGCTCGGTGGACGTCTACTGCGCGCCCAACCTGCTCGGCGAGTCCTTCGGCGTGGTGCTCATCGAGGCCATGGCCGCCGGCGCGCCGATCGTGGCCAGCGACCTCGACGCGTTCGCGCGGGTGCTCGAGGACGGCGCGGCCGGGGTGCTGGTGCGCCGCGGGGACAGCGCGGCGCTGGCGCGGGCGCTGTCGGACCTGCTCGCCGACCCCGCCCGCCGCGCGGTGCTGTCGGCGACCGGCCGCGAGGTGGCCGCGGGCTACGACTGGCAGGTGGTCGCCCGCCGGGTGCTCGCCGTCTACGAGACCGTCGTGCTCCCCGGCGCAGGGGAGGTCACGGCCGGCGACGACGAGGCGTGGCCGGAGGTGACGGCCACCACCGACGGGGTGTTGCCCTCCCTGCTGAGGCGCGTCCGCCGCTAGCGTGCCTCGGGTGACACCCGGCGCCTGGTTGCTCGTCGCCGCGGTCGTCGTCGTCCTCGTGCTGGCGTGGACCGCCTGGACGCTCACCCGGCTGCGGCGGCTCGAGGCCCGCGTCGCCCGCGCGCGGACGGTGCTCGAGGACCGGCTGCGCTCCCGCGCGGCGCTGGCCGAGGACCTGGCCTCCGGGTACAGCGCCGCGCTCGGTGAGGACCGCGCGTCCCGGCTGAAGACCGCCGCCTACGAGGCGCGGCGGACCCCGGCCGGCGACCGGGAACTGGCCGAGAACGCCCTGGGCCGGGAGCTGCGCGCGCTGCCGGCGGACCTGCCGGGGGTCCCGGCGGAGCTGCTGGCCGGGCTGGCCGAGGCCGAGGCCCGCATGGCCCTGGCCCGGCGCTTCTACAACGACGCCGTCCGGGACACCGCGCTGCTGCGCCAGCGGCGGCTGCCCCGGCTGCTGCGGCTGCACGCCGACCGGCCGCTGCCGCGGTTCTTCGACGTCGAGGACGGCCTGGACGCCGTCCCGACCGGCGCCGGGACGCCCCGCGGCTGAGCGTCCCCGGGCGGTGGACCCCATGACGACGGGGCGGGACGGGGCCGGCGACGCGCGTCCCGCCGCCGGCCCGGACCGGGTGCGGTCGCCCGGGCGGCGGCTGCGCGGCGTCGACCTGGCCCGCGGGCTCGCCGTCCTCGGGATGTTCGGCGCGCACCTCGGCGAGACCGGGTACCTCGGCTGGGACCCGGCCACCTGGCGGGCGGTGGTCGACGGCCGCTCGTCGATCCTGTTCGCCACCCTGGCCGGGGTCTCCATCGCGCTGCTGTCCGGCGGCCGCACCCCGCCCGCGGACGACGAGCTCGCGCCGGCCCGGACCCGCGTCCTCGTCCGCGCCGCCTGGGTGTTCGCCATCGGCGGCGTCCTGGAGCTGCTGGACACGTTCGTCGCGATCATCCTCGGCGTCTACGCCGTCCTGTTCGTGCTCGCACTGCCGTTCCTGCGCTGGTCCCCGGCGCGGCTGCTGGCCGCCGCGACCGTCGTCGCCCTGGCCGGGCCGCCGCTCACCCTCGCGGCCGGGCGGTACGCCACCGGGCAGGGCGAGGAGGACAGCGCGTTCGCCTTCCTGCTGTTCACCGGCTACTACCCGGCGGCGGTGTGGCTGGCCTTCCTGCTCGTCGGGCTCGCGGTCGGGCGGCTGGACCTCGGTGCCGCCCGGGTGCGGGCGGGCCTGGTCGCCGGCGGGGCGGTCGCGGCGGTGCTCGGCTACCTCGGCGGCCGCCTGACCACCCGGGCGTTCGCGCCGGGGGAGCGGACGGCCGGGATCGAGGAGGGCTTCGGCGCCGCGGGCGGCTGGGACCCGGCCTGGTTCGCCGGCGCCGAGCCGCACAGCAGCACGCCGTTCGAGGTGGTCGGGTCCGGCGGGGTCGCCGTCGCGGTGCTCGGCGTGTGCCTGGTCGTCGCCGACCTGCTGCCGCGGCTCACCTACCCGGTCGCCTCGGTGGGGGCGCTGGCCCTGTCGGTCTACACCGCACAGATCGTGGCCATCGCCGCGCTCGACGTCGGGCACGGGCAGGACTGGGGGCAGTGGGCGCGCTTCAGCCTCACCGCTCTGCTGCTCGCGACGGCGTGGCGCTCCCAGCTGGGCCGCGGGCCGCTGGAGCGGTTGCTGGCCTGGAGCTCGCGGCGGGCGGCCGGGTCCTGACTCGGGAACGGGCGCCGGCGCCCCGCCGGTAGGATCGACCGGTGCGTCCGGGTGCCGGTGCCGGGCGCCGGGACGAGGGAGGACAGCCGTGAGCGGCCATTCCAAGTGGGCGACCACCAAGCACAAGAAGGCCGCGATCGACGCCAAGCGCGGCAAGCTGTTCGCGAAGCTGATCAAGAACATCGAGGTCGCCGCCCGGACCGGCGGCGGTGACCCGGCGGGAAACCCGACGCTCTACGACGCCATCCAGAAGGCGAAGAAGTCCTCGGTCCCCAACGACAACATCGACCGCGCGGTCAAGCGCGGCTCGGGCGCCGAGGCCGGCGGCGTCGAGTACCAGTCGATCACCTACGAGGGCTACGCCTCCGGCGGCGTCGCGGTGCTCGTCGAGTGCCTCACCGACAACCGCAACCGGTCGGCGTCCGAGGTGCGGACCGCGATGACCCGCAACGGCGGCTCGATGGCCGACCCGGGCTCGGTGTCCTACCTGTTCACCCGCAAGGGCGTCGTCGTCGTCCCGAAGGCCGAGGGCGCCGACGAGGACACCGTGCTCATGGCGGTCCTCGACGCGGGTGCGGAGGAGGTCCGCGACCTGGGCGACACCTTCGAGGTCGTCTCCGAGCCGGGTGACCTGGTCGCCGTCCGCACCGCGCTGCAGGACGCCGGCATCGACTACGACTCCGCCGAGGCCGGGTTCGTGCCCAGCGTCACCGTCGAGCTCGACGAGGAGGGCGCCGGCAAGGTGTTCCGCCTCATCGACGCGCTCGAGGACCTCGACGACGTGCAGAACGTCTACGCCAACTACGACGTCTCCGACGAGGTGCTCGAGAAGGTCGGCTGAGGCGCCTCCGGCGCCCCACGCGTCCCGGACACCCCAGCGGTGGCGGCCCCATCCGGACCGCCGGCCCCAGCATGGGGCGACGCGCCGCCTCCCGCGGCGCCCGGTGGACGCGGGTGGGCAGGTGGCGGCAGGCAACGCGCGGGGGCTCCGTGCCGGCGTGGTCCTGCTGCTGGCCGCCGTCGTGCTGGGTGTCGTCGCGCCGCCCACCCCCGGCGCCGCGGCGACGGTCCGCCCGCCGGCGGCCCAGGCCGCGCCGGCCGACGGCGACCCGGTCGGCCGCCGCGCCCCGGTGGGGCTGGTGCCCCGGGTGACCGCCGCACCGGCGCCCGCCGCGCCGGCCGCCGGGCCCACCGCGCAGCCGGTGCCGTCCGAGACCCCGGAGGCCACGGTGCCCGCCGTCGCGGAGCCCGCGCCGGAGCCGATGCCCGCCGCCCTGCCGCTGGACGTCGACGCCGGCGGGTCGGCCCAGGTCGTCACCGTCGTGGCCCCCTCCTCCGGCGCGACCTCCGCGCAGCTCACCGCGTGGGAGCTCGGGCCCGGCGGCTGGACGGCGGTGCTCGGCCCGTGGCCGGCCCGGGTCGGCGCGTCCGGCGTCGGCGTCGCGCGCGAGGGCAGCACCCGCACCCCGGCCGGCACCTTCCCGCTCACCGAGGCGTTCGGCCGCGCCGCGGACCCGGGCACCGGCCTGGCCTACCGGCAGGTGGACGAGCAGGACTGGTGGGTCTCCGACGTCGCCAGCCCGCTGTACAACCGGCACGCCCGGTGCGCCCCCGGCACCTGCCCGTTCGACGAGGCCGCGGGGGAGAACCTGCTCGCGGCCGGCGCCGTCTACGACCACGCCGTGGTCATCGGCCACAACCCCGCGGGGACGCCGGGCGTGGGGTCGGCGTTCTTCCTGCACGTCTCGAACGGCGCCCCGACCGCGGGCTGTGTGGCCCTCGAGCGCGGGCGGCTGCAGGAGCTGCTGCGTTGGCTGGACCCGGGCGCGGCGCCGCTGGTGGCGATCGGCGTCTCGTGACCCGCCGCCGCGCGCGCGTGTTGCGCCGCGGGGCCGTCGTCCGGGACGGTTACGGTTGCGGTCGAACACGCGTTCGGTGAGAGGGGGAGCGGGCATGCGGGTGCTCGGCATCGACCCGGGGCTGACCCGGTGCGGCTGGGGTGTGGTGGACGGCCGTCCCGGTGCGCGCCCCGCCGCCGTGGGCGTCGGCGTGATCCGCAGCTCCGCGGACCTGGACCTGGAGCTGCGGCTGCTGGAGCTGCACACCCAGGTCACCGCGCTGCTGCGTGAGCACCGGCCCGACGTCGTGGCCATCGAGCGGGTGTTCACCCAGAACAACAAGGGCACCGCCACCGGGACCGCCCAGGCGGCCGGGGTCGCGGCGCTGGCCGCGGCCCAGGCCGACCGGCCGGTCGCCTGGCACACGCCCAGCGAGGTCAAGGCGGCCATCTCCGGCAACGGCCGCGCGGACAAGGAGCAGGTCACCCTCATGGTCACCCGGGTGCTGGGGCTGGCGTCGGCCCCCAAGCCGGCCGACGCCGCCGACGCGCTGGCGCTGGCGGTCTGCCACGTGTGGCGCGGCCCGGCCCAGGACCGGCTGCGGGTCGCGGCGATCGCCGGCGGCATCGGCGCGCCGGTGGTGCAGCGGACGCTGCCGCGCTGGCAGGGGGTGTCGCGGTGATCGCCTCGGTGAGCGGCCGGGTCGCCGCGGTCGGCCCCGAGGGCGCGGTCGTCGAGGTCGGCGGCATCGGCCTGGCCGTGCAGTGCACGCCGGGCACCATCGCCCGGCTCACCGTCGGGGAGGACGCCCGCCTGGCCACCAGCCTGGTGGTGCGCGAGGACTCCCTCACCCTCTACGGCTTCGCCGACGACGACGAGCGGCAGCTGTTCGAGCTGCTGCAGACCGCCAACGGCGTCGGCCCGCGGCTGGCGCAGGCGGTGCTGGCCATCCACCCGCCGCGCGAGGTCCGCCGCGCGGTGTCCATGGCCGACGTCAAGGCGCTCATCCAGGTGCCCGGCATCGGCAAGAAGGGCGCCGAGCGGCTGATCCTCGAGCTGCGCGACCGGCTGGGCTCGACCACCACCGACACGCAGCTGGACGGGCCCGCCCCGGCCGGCCTCGCGCCGGTCACCCCGGTGGCGCCGTGGCGCGACCAGCTGTCCTCGGCGCTGGTCGGGCTCGGCTGGTCCACCAAGGAGGCCGACACCGCGCTCACCGCCCTCGCGCCGGTCGCCGACGAGCAGCTCACCAGCACCGGCCGGGTCGACGTCGCACTGCTGCTGCGCCAGGCGCTGCAGCTGCTGGGCCGGTCGTGAGCGCCCCGTTCGACCGGTCGCTGACCGGCGAGGTGGAGTCCGGCATCAGCCGCGACTTCGCCGTCTCCCCGCAGGCCGGGGACGAGGAGCGGGTGGTCGAGTCCGCGCTGCGGCCGCACTCGCTGACCGACTTCATCGGCCAGCCCAAGGTCGCCCGCCAGCTCGCGCTGGTCCTCGAGGGCGCCAGGCGCCGGGGCCGGCCGCCGGACCACGTGCTGCTGTCCGGCCCGCCCGGGCTCGGCAAGACCAGCCTCGCGCTGATCATCGGCTCGGAGCTCGGCACCTCGGTGAAGATCACCAGCGGCCCGGCGATCGAGCGCTCCGGCGACCTCGCCGCGATGCTGTCCAACCTCGGCCCCGGCGACGTGCTGTTCATCGACGAGATCCACCGCATCGCGCGGCCCGCCGAGGAACTGCTGTACATGGCGATGGAGGACTTCCGGGTCGACGTCGTCGTCGGCAAGGGTCCCGGCGCCACCGCGATCCCGCTGGACATCAACCCGTTCACCCTGGTCGGCGCCACCACCCGCGCGGGGCTGCTCACGGGGCCGCTGCGCGACCGGTTCGGCTTCGTCGGGCAGATGGAGTTCTACGAGCCGGCCGAGCTGCAGCTGGTGCTCGCCCGCAGCGCCGCGCTGCTCGGCGTCGAGCTCACCGACGACGGCTCGGCCGAGATCGCCGGCCGCTCCCGCGGGACGCCGCGCATCGCCAACCGGCTGCTGCGCCGGGTGCGCGACTACGCCGAGGTCGAGGCCGACGGGCGGGTCACCCGCGCCGTCGCGCAGGCCGCGCTGGCGCTCTACGACGTCGACGACCTGGGGCTGGACCGGCTGGACCGGGCGGTGCTCGAGGCGCTGGTCGTGCGCTTCTCCGGCGGGCCGGTCGGCGTCTCCACGCTGGCGGTCGCGGTGGGGGAGGAGCCGACCACCGTCGAGGAGGTGTGCGAGCCGTTCCTCGTCCGCGCCGGGCTGCTCGCCCGCACCCCCCGCGGGCGGGTGGCCACCGAGGCGGCCTGGCGGCACCTCGGCCACCCGGTGCCGCGCGGCGGCATCCCCCTCGGGGGTGTCACAGCCGTCCCGCGTGACCCGGGCGCGTCGTCGGAACCCCTGTTCGACGCCTAGACTCATCGGCGCTGGCGCGCAACCCGGCCCTCCCCGGGCCGACCGGTCCCGGCCGTGCGATCCCGTGTCGGCGCGGACGGTGCCCCGCGCGCCACGACCGACGTACCCGAGCGGTCCCGACCCGGGCCGCACCGACCGCGCGCAGCCGGCGCGGTAGAGAGGCACTCCCGTCGTGGAACTGTTCCCCCTGCTCCTGCTCGTGCTGGCGTTCGTGGCGCTGGTCGTGCTCCCCGCGCGGGCCCGCAAGCGCCAGCAGAACCAGACGCAGTCGGCGCTGGCGATCGGCGTGCCGGTCACCATGGCCGGCGGCGTGTACGGCACGGTGGCCGGTCTCGACGACCCGGCCACCATCCAGGTCCAGATCGCCCCGGGCGTCGTCGTGACCTACGCCCGGCAGGCGGTGCTCCAGGTCCGCCCGGTGGCCGGCGAGGTGCCCGGCCCCCTGGCGACCGGGGAGACCGTGGTCGAGCCCGCCCCGGACGAGACCACGCCCCGGGACGACCGGCCGGGCGACGGCCCCACCGGCAAGACCCTCTGACGGAGGACCCGTGGCCAACCGCGCCCTGCCGGCGCGCCGCTACTTCGGCGCGCTGGTCCTGATCGTGGCCGTCATGTACGGCCTGATCTTCCTCACCGGCTCCGACCGCACCCCCCAGCTCGGCCTGGACCTGCGCGGCGGGACCACGGTCACGCTGACCGCGCGCACGCCCGACGGGCAGGCGCCGGCGCCCGAGGACCTCGAGCTCGCCCGCCAGATCATCGAGCAGCGGGTCAACGGCCTCGGCGTCGCCGAGGCCGAGGTGGTCACCGAGGGCGACGCGAACATCGTCATCTCGGTGCCCGGCGACGACGGCGAGCAGGCCCGCGAGCTCGGCCAGACCGCCCAGCTGCGGTTCCGCCCGGTGGTGACCGGCCCCGAGCCGGCCGCCCCCGCCGAGAGCACCGACAGCGCCACGCCCAGCGACCCCGCCACGCCGACCGACGGCGCGACGCCGACGGACAGCGCGGTGCCCACGGACTCCGCCACGCCGACCGACCCCGCCACCCCGACCGACGGCGCGGTGAGCGACCCCGCGCTCGACACCGACCGGCCCGCGGTGACCCAGGAGGAGGCGGCGGCGCAGTACGCGACGCTGACCTGCGACCCCGAGGACACCACCAGCGAGGTCGCCCGGCCCGACGACTACGTCGCGGCCTGCAGCGAGGACGGCACCGTCAAGTACCTGCTCGGCCCCACGATCATCGAGGGCACCGAGATCGCCGACGCCAGCGCCGGCACGCAGCAGACCACCGGCGAGTGGGTCGTGCTGCTGGACTTCAACTCCGAGGGCCGCGCCACCTGGGCGGAGTACACCGCCGCCAACGTCGGCACCAACGTCGCCTTCACCCTCGACGGCCGGGTCGTGTCCGCGCCCACCATCCAGGGCGCCATCAACGGCCAGACGACGATCACCGGCTCCTTCGACCAGGCGAGCTCCGAGGAGCTGGCCAACCAGCTGCGCTACGGCGCGCTGCCGCTGACCTTCGAGCAGGCCACCGCGCAGTCGATCTCCACCGAGCTCGGCGCCGAGCAGCTGAAGGCGGGGCTCATCGCCGGCGCCATCGGCATCGCGCTGGTCTTCGTCTACGCGCTGGTCTACTACCGGCTGCTCGGCCTGGTGATGATCGCCAGCCTCATCCTGTCGGCGGTCGTCGTCTACGCCAGCCTGGTGCTGCTCGGCCGCGAGATCGGGTTCACGCTGAGCCTCGCCGGCATCGCCGGGTTCATCGTGGCCATCGGCATCACCGCGGACTCGTTCGTCGTCTACTTCGAGCGCCTCAAGGACGAGATCCGCGAGGGCCGGACGCTGCGCTCGGCGGTGCCGCGCGCCTGGGTCCGTGCCCGCCGCACCATCCTCTCGGCCGACGCGGTCAGCTTCCTCGCCGCGGCGATCCTCTACTGGCTGGCCATCGGCGACGTGAAGGGCTTCGCGTTCACCCTCGGCCTGTCCACGGTCCTGGACCTGGTCGTCGTCTTCCTCTTCACCCACCCGCTGATGGCCGTGCTCGCCCGCTTCCGGTCCTTCGGCTCAAGCCGGTTCTCCGGCCTCGGCCAGGTCGACCGGTCGCTGCGCTCGGCGGCCCCGTCCGTCCGCGCGGAGCGCGAGCTGGTCGGCGCCGGGTCGGGTGCCCGCGCGTCCCAGGACAGGAGCAAGGCATGAGCCGCGACGAGGAGACCCCGGTGCCGGTGGGCACCGAGGCCGACGAGGCCCGCGCGGCCGAGGCGACGGCCGCCGAGGACGCGGCCGCCGACGACGCCGCGCTCGCCGACGCCGGCCTGCCCGCGGAGGGCAGCGCGACGCGCCGCCCCGAGCGGCGGGCCTCCCTGGCCCACCGGCTCTACAACGGCGAGGCGGGCCTCGACGTCGTGGGCCGCAGCCGGCTGATCTACAAGGTCACCGCGGTGATCCTGCTGGTCTGCATCGCCTCGATGGTGTTCCGCGGCTTCAACTTCGGCATCGACTTCGCCGGCGGCAACAGCTTCCGGCTGCCGGGCGGCACCGAGCAGCTGGAGCAGGTGCGCGAGGCCGCCACCGACGCCGGCGCCGACGTCGCCTCGGCCCAGGTGGTCGGCGGCGACGAGATCCTGCTGCGCACCGGCGCGCTGGACAACGAGGGCGAGCGAGCGGTCGTCGAGGCGGTGGCCGGCGCCGCCGGCGTGGACGCGGGCGCCGTCAGCCCCGAGTCGGTGAGCGCCGAGTGGGGCCAGGACATCACCGACCAGGCGCTCATCGCGCTCGCGGTGTTCCTCGCCGCGGTCATCGCGTTCCTGGCCATCCGGTTCCAGCCGAAGATGGCCATCGGCGCCATCGCCGCGCTGCTGCACGACCTCGTGGTCACCGCGGGCGTCTACTCGCTCGTCGGCTTCGAGGTCACGCCGTCGACGATCATCGGCCTGCTGACCATCCTCGGCTTCTCCCTCTACGACACCGTCGTCGTCTTCGACAAGGTCGACGAGAACACCCGCGGGCTGGCGCAGAGCGCGCGCATGACCTGGGGCGAGGCGGCCAACCTCGCGGTCAACCAGACCCTCATGCGCTCGATCAACACCTCGGTGATCGCGCTGCTGCCGGTGGCCGGGCTGCTGTTCGTCGGCGCGGGCCTGCTGGGCGTCGGCACGCTCAAGGACCTCGCGCTGGTGCTGTTCGTCGGTCTCGCCGCGGGCGCCTACTCGTCGATCTTCCTGGCCACGCCGATCGTCGCCGACCTCAAGGAGCGCGAGCCCGAGGTCGTCGCGCTGCGCAAGCGGGTGCTCGCCCGCCGGTCGGCCGCCGCCCGCCAGGGCGCCCGCGCCTCGGCCGGGCCGGTCGCCAGCGCCCGCCGGGCCCGCGGCGGCGCCCCCCGCGGAGGCGGGGTGGCCCTCGCCGAGCGGGACGCCGGGTCGCTGGGCCCGGCGGAGGCCGACGTCGTCGTCGAGTCGCCGGCCTCGGTCGGTCCCGACGCCGGCCGGCCGCGCGGCGCCACCGCGGCGCCGCGGCCGGGCGTCCGGCCGCAGCGGCCGGGCGGGGCGAAGAAGCGCCGGTGAGCACCGCCGAGGCGCTGCCGCCCCTCGACGAGCTGATCGCCTCGCTGGCCGTCGACGTCCCGGACTTCCCCGAGCCCGGGGTCGTGTTCCGCGATCTCACGCCGGTCTTCGCCGACGGCCCGGCCTTCCGCCGCATGGTGGAGGGCCTGGCCGCGCCGGTGCTGGTGGACCCGCGCGCGGCGGCGGTCGCGCACGCCGACGACGGCCGCCCCGGCGACCCGGGCTTCGACGTCGTCGTCGGCGTCGAGGCCCGCGGGTTCCTGCTGGCCGCGGCGGTCGCGCTGCACGCCGGCGTCGGCGTCGTGCCGGTGCGCAAGGCCGGCAAGCTGCCCCGGGAGCGGATCGCCGCCGACTACGTGCTCGAGTACGGCACCGCGACCGTCGAGATGCACACCGACTCGCTGCGCCCCGGGCAGCGGGTGCTGCTGGTCGACGACGTGCTCGCCACCGGCGGCACGCTGGCGGCCTCCGTCGCGCTGGTCGAGGAGCTCGGCGGCGTGGTGACGGCGGTGTCGGTGGTCGTCGAGCTGGCCGCCCTCGGCGGCCGCGACCGGCTCGCCCCGCACGCCGTGCACGCCCTCTGGGCCACCTGAGGGGGAGCGACCCAGCCCGGCGGGGCCGATCTCCGGCCGGGCGCGGCTAGCATGGTCCTGGTCGTTCCTCCGCCGCTTCCGCAGGAGTCGCCGTGGCACCCGACGCGCCCGCCACCCGAGTGGCTGGCGCGCGGCCCGAGGAGGACCCCGCCCCGCCGCAGGACCAGCGCGCCCCGCTGCCCTCCCGGCCGCTGGTCCGCCGTCCCGACGACGTCGGCAGCGAGCCGCCGGAGGAGGGCGCCCCCGCCCGCCCGCGCCGGGTGCGCGACCGGCTGGCCCGCCGCATCGTCGCCGGCCAGCGCAGCGAGGTCCGCCCGGTGCTCGAGCCGCTGGCCGCGCTGCACCGGCAGAGCCACCCCAAGGCCGACCTCGCGCTGCTGCAGCGGGCCTACGACGTCGCCGAGGCCGCGCACGCCACCCAGAAGCGCAAGAGCGGCGACCCCTACATCACCCACCCGCTGGCCGTGGCCACCGTGCTCGCCGGCCTCGGGATGGACACCACGACGCTGGTCGCAGCCCTGCTGCACGACACCGTCGAGGACACCGGCAAGACCCTCGAGGCGATCAGCGCGGACTTCGGCCCCGAGGTCGCCCACCTCGTCGACGGCGTCACCAAGATCGACAAGGTGAAGCTGGGGGACGCCGCCCAGGCCGAGACGATCCGCAAGATGATCGTGGCGATGGCCCGCGACCCGCGGGTGCTGGTCATCAAGCTCGCCGACCGGCTGCACAACATGCGCACGTTGCGCTTCCTCCCGCCGGAGAAGCAGGAGAAGAAGGCGCGCGAGACGCTGGAGATCCTCGCCCCGCTGGCCCACCGGCTGGGCATGAACACCATCAAGTGGGAGCTCGAGGACCTCGCGTTCGCGACGCTCTACCCCAAGCGCTACGACGAGATCGTCCGGCTGGTCGCCGAGCGGGCGCCCTCCCGCGACACCTACCTGGCCGAGGTCACCGCGGCGGTCACCGAGCAGCTCAAGGCCGCCGGGATCCAGGCCGTCGTCACCGGCCGGCCCAAGCACTACTACTCGATCTACCAGAAGATGATCGTCCGCGGCCGGGACTTCACCGACATCTGGGACCTGGTCGGCATCCGCATCCTGGTCGACACCGTCCGCGACTGCTACGCGGCGCTGGGCATCATGCACGCCCACTGGCAGCCGGTGCCCGGGCGCTTCAAGGACTTCGTCGCGATGCCGAAGTTCAACATGTACCAGTCGCTGCACACCACGGTGATCGGGCCGCAGGGCAAGCCGGTCGAGCTGCAGATCCGCACGCACGACATGCACCGCACCGCCGAGTACGGCATCGCCGCGCACTGGAAGTACAAGGAGAAGGCGCGGCAGGGCGGCAAGCCCGGCCCCGGCGAGTTCGGCGCCTCGAAGGTCGGCACGCCCGACGACATGCTGTGGCTGCGCCAGCTGCTGGACTGGCAGCGCGAG
The DNA here is from genome assembly GCF_054050415.1 of Geodermatophilus sp. SYSU D01180. Taxonomy (NCBI): domain Bacteria; kingdom Bacillati; phylum Actinomycetota; class Actinomycetes; order Geodermatophilales; family Geodermatophilaceae; genus Geodermatophilus; species Geodermatophilus sp. SYSU D01180. The sequence goes on from NZ_JBJGZH010000006.1 coordinate 120,204, forward strand.
GCCCAGGAGCCCGGCGAGTTCCTCGAGACCCTGCGCTACGACCTCGGTCCGCAGGAGGTCTTCGTCTTCACGCCCAAGGGCGACGTCATGAGCCTGCCCGGCGGGTCGACGCCGGTGGACTTCGCCTACGCGGTGCACACCGAGGTCGGCCACCGCTGCATCGGCGCCCGGGTCAACGGCACGCTGGTCAGCCTGGACAGCAAGCTGTCCAACGGCGACGTCGTGGAGATCTTCACCTCCCGCTCGCCCACGGCCGGCCCCTCGAAGGACTGGCTGTCCTTCGTCGGCTCCTCCCGCGCGCGGACCAAGATCCGCCAGTGGTTCACCAAGGAGCGCCGCGACGACGCCGTCGAGGCCGGCAAGGAGGCCCTCACCCGGGCCATGCGCAAGGCCGGCCTGCCGCTGCAGCGGCTGCTCGGCGGCGAGGCGCTGGTCACGCTGGCCAAGGACCTCCGCTACGCCGACGTCACCGCGCTGTACGCGGCGGTGGGGGAGAACCAGATCTCCGCGGCGTCGGTGGTCGACAAGCTGATCACCGCGCTCGGCGGCGCCGAGGGCGCGGTCGAGGACATCGCCGAGACCGCGATCCCCACCCGGCGGCCGCTGCACCGGCGCCCGGCCAGTGGCGACCCCGGCATCGTCGTCCACGGGATGAGCGACGTCTGGGCCAAGCTCGCCAAGTGCTGCACCCCGGTGCCCGGCGACGACGTCCTCGGCTTCGTCACCCGCGGCGGCGGGGTGAGCGTGCACCGCACCGACTGCACCAACGCCGCGGACCTGCGGCGCAAGAGCGAGCGGCTGGTCGAGGTCGAGTGGGCCAGCCAGCCCGGCTCGGTGTTCCTCGTCTCGATCCAGGTCGAGGCGCTGGACCGGCACCGGCTGCTGTCCGACGTCACCAAGGCGCTGGCCGACGAGCGGGTCAACATCCTCTCGGCGTCGGTGCAGACCAGCCGCGACCGGGTGGCGGTCAGCCGGTTCACCTTCGAGCTGGCCGACCCCGCGCACCTGGGCGCGGTGCTGCAGACGGTGCGCAACGTCGAGGGCGTCTTCGACGTCGAGCGCGTCACCGCCTGAGGGCCACCACCGCGTACAGCGGGTCCCCGACGCCGGGCGGGGTGCGCAGCGACACCTCCGGCTCGGTGAACAGCCCGGCGCGCCGGACCAGCTCGGCGACCAGCACGCCGTGCTGCTCGTCGGTGGTGGCCAGCCAGCCGTGGACGACCTTGGTGGGGAAGCAGCGGTTCGAGAAGGTGACCACCAGCGGCCCGCCCGGGCGCAGCACCCGCCCGGCCTCGGCGAGCACCTCGACCGGCCGGGTCAGGTAGTCGATCGACACGCAGCACACCACGGCGTCGACGTCGCCGTCGGGCAGCGGCAGCCGCGGGTCGGCGTTGAGGTCCTGCACCACCCGCTCGGTGGCCGCGGGGTTGGCCGCCAGCTCGCGGGCGTTCATGCCGAGCACCACCAGCTCGGCCGGCGGGGTGCGGAAGTGCGACACCCACGAGGACATGAGGTCCAGCACCCGGCGGGGGACCGGCGCCGCGCCGTCGATGCCGAGGGCGGCGTAGAGGTCGCCGACCGCGGCGATCGCGGCGTCGTCGATGTGGGTGACCAGCCGCGGCGGGCCGTAGAACTCCGCGTCGGGCCGCTCGTCGTCGCGCGCGAAGAACCCGGGCGGGAACCCCGCGTAGGGGTCCGCCACTAGCCGATGGGGGCCATGGAGGTGACCGTCACCGGGACGGTCGGGGCGCCGCCGCCGGGGGAGGGGTCCAGCGAGCCGTCGTTGCCGTTGGCCGCGACGACGTCGAGGACGGCGAGGCCGCCGTCGTCGACCGTGCCGACGACGGTGTAGTCCGGCGGCAGCGAGCTGTCGCCCCACACGAGGAAGAACTGGCTGCCGTCGAGGCCCTGCCCGCTGTTGGCCATCGCGATCGTGCCGCGCGGGTAGGTCTCGTCGCCGTCGACGTCGGTGGGGAAGGCGTAGGTGGGCCCGCCGGCGCCGGTGCCGGTCGGGTCGCCGCACTGCAGCACCTGCAGGCCCTCGCTGTCGACCTCGCGGTGGCAGGAGGAGCCGTCGAAGAAGCCCCGCCTGGCCAGGTGGAGCATGCTCGCCGCCGCGCACGGGGCGCCGGCCCGGTCCAGGGTGAGCGTGAGCTCGCCCAGGCTGGTCGTCATCCGCAGCGCCGCGGTGCCCTCGGCGGGCACCTCGTCGTCGGGCGGGGCGACCTCCACCGCGTAGGGGTTGCCGGACCGGGCGGCCACCCACTCGCAGGCCACGGTCGCGGCGCCCGCACCGCCGCCGGCGGCGTCGCCGGTCCCCTCGGGGACCGGCGACGCCGAGCCGGGGACCGTGCCCGTGCAGGCCGACAGCGCCAGCAGGGCGCCGGTGAGACCCGCGCCCGCCCGCGCCGGCCTCACGCGACGACGGTCATCGAGCTGATGGTCACCGGGAGGTTGGGCGCGCCGCCGCCGGGGCTCGACTCGAAGGAGCCGTCGTTGCCCGCCGCGGCGACGGTGTCGAGCACCGCGAGGCCCGCCTCGTCCACGGTGCCGACCGCGGTGTAGTCCGGCGGCAGGTCGGTGTCGACGAAGCAGAGGAAGAACTGGCTGCCCGTGGAGCCGGGCGTGCCGCTGTTGGCCATGGCGATCGTGCCCCGCGGGTAGGTCGTCTCCGGCGTGACCTCCTCGGCGAACTTGTAGGCCGGGCCGCCGGAGCCGGTGCCGGTCGGGTCGCCGCACTGCAGGACGCCGAAGGTCGGCTGGTTGACCTCGCGGTGGCAGGTGCTGCCGTCGAAGAACTGCTGCGAGGCGAGGAAGGCGAAGCTCGCCGCGGCGCAGGGGGCCTTCGCGCGGTCGAGGGTCAGGGGGACGTCGCCCTGGTCGGTGCTCATGAGCAGCTGCACCGTGCCGCTGGCCGGGGTGGAGGCCGGGTCCGGCGGCGTGCCGACGTCGGTCAGGTTCGGGTTGCCGGACGTGTCGGGCGCGTACGTGCAGGTGACGGTGCCGTCGGCGTTGGTGACCGCCGGGGCCGCGGTCGCCTCGGAGCCCTCGGTGGCGGCGGCCGAGCTGCTGGCGGCGGCCTGGGCGCTGTCGTCGTCGTCCCCGCCGAGCCCGGCCACCAGGGCCACCGCCCCGGCGACGAGCACGACGGCCATCACGGTCACCACGACGAGCAGGTTGCGACGGCGCTTGCGGGCGAGCTCGGCGCGCCGCTCGAGCTGGCGCTGCAGGCGGCGCTGGGCGGCAACCCGCCGCTGCTTGTTGGTCGGCACGGGTCGGGACACTCCTCGGACGGACGAGACGTTCCGCGGGGTCCGGATCCGGCCTCGGCCGCGCTCCGCGGTCTCCCCGCTGGTCGATCCGCGAGTGTAGGTGCCGCGCCTGTGGACCCTCGGTTGCCGGACCGGAGCGGCCCCGATCCCCCGCGTAACCTGCACGGGTGCTCATCCGCTCGTTCCCGGCCGGCGCCTTCGGCACCAACTGCTACGCCGTCGCCCCCGGGCCCGGCCAGGAGTGCGTCGTCGTCGACCCGGGCATGGACGCGGTCGAGCCGCTGGCCCGGATGCTCGCCGACGACGGCCTCAAGCCGGTCGCCGTCGTGCTCACCCACGGCCACCTCGACCACACCTTCTCCGTGCTGCCCGTCTGCGAGGGCTACGACATCCCGGCCTACCTGCACCCCGCCGACTCGGGCATGCTCGCCGACCCCGCGCGCTGGCACGGCCCGGCGCTGGCGCCCCTGATCACCGGCCTCCGGCTGCCCGACCCCACCGAGGTGAAGCCGCTCGACGACGGCGCCGTGCTCTCCCTGGCCGGCGTCGAGCTGACCGTCCGCCACGCGCCCGGCCACACGCGGGGCTCGGTGGTCTTCTTTCTCGACCTCGGTGAGGCCCCGGGGCTGCTGGCCGGCGACGTGCTGTTCGCCGGGTCGGTCGGCCGGGTGGACCTGCCCGGCGGCTCCTGGGAGTCGATGCTCACCTCGCTGCGCGAGGTGGTCCTGCCGCTGGACGACGAGACCGTCGTGCTGCCCGGCCACGGCCCGGCGACGACGATCGGACGCGAGCGGGCGACCAACCCGTACCTGGCCGAGGCCGCGAGCGCACCGAAGGGGCGGGGTCTGTGAGCGGGCTGAGCGCGCCCAAGGGGACCTTCGACGTCCTGCCGCCGGACTCGGCGCGCTTCCTCGCCGTCCGCGAGACGCTCACCGCGCCGCTGCGGCGGGCCGGCTACGGCTACGTCGAGACGCCGGTGTTCGAGGAGACCGCGGTGTTCTCCCGCGGCGTCGGGGAGTCCACCGACGTCGTCACGAAGGAGATGTACACCTTCGACGACCGCGGCGGCCGCTCGCTCACGCTGCGCCCCGAGCTCACCGCCGGGCTCATGCGGGCCTTCATCGAGCACCGCCTGCACACCGGCCCGCTGCCGGTGAAGCTGTGGACGGTCGGCTCGGCGTTCCGCTACGAGCGCCCGCAGGCCGGCCGCTACCGGCACTTCACGCAGGTGGACATGGAGGCGCTCGGCGTCGACGACCCGGCGCTGGACGCCGAGGTCGTGGCGCTGGGCGTGCAGGGCTTCCGCGACCTCGGGCTCACCGACTTCGAGCTGCTGCTCACCTCGCTGGGCGACTCCACCTGCCGCCCGCAGTACCGCGAGCTGCTCGTGGCCTACCTGGAGAAGCTGGACCTCGACGAGGAGACCCGGCGCCGGGCGGAGATCAACCCGCTGCGGGTGCTCGACGACAAGCGGCCCGAGGTGCAGGCCCAGCTCGACGACGCGCCGCTGATGGTCGACCACCTGTCGGACTCCACGAAGGCGCACTACGACGCCGTCCGCCAGCACCTCACCGACCTCGGCGTGACCTGGACCGAGGCGCCCCGGCTGGTGCGCGGGCTGGACTACTACACGAAGACGACGTTCGAGTTCGTGCACCGCGGGCTGGGCGCGCAGTCGGCGATCGGCGGCGGCGGCCGCTACGACGGGCTGTCCGCCGCCCTCGGCGGCCCGGACGTGTCGGGCATCGGCTACGCCGTCGGCGTCGACCGGACGCTGCTGGCCGTGCAGGCCGAGGGCCTCGACGTGGCCGCGGCGCCCGGCGTGCAGGCGTTCGTCGTGCCGCTGGGCGCGGACGCCAAGCGGCTGGCGGTCCGGCTGGTCGGGCAGCTGCGCGAGGCCGGCGTGTCCGCGGACACCGTCTACGGCGACCGCGGGCTCAAGGGCGCGATGAAGGCCGCCGACCGGTCGGGTGCCACGCACGCGGTCGTCGTCGGCGAGCGGGACCTGGCCGAGGGCGTCGGCCAGCTGAAGGACCTGCGCACGGGGGAGCAGCGCGCCGTCCCCGTGGGTGACCTGTTCGAGGCGCTGAGAGCTGCGGTGAGTGAGTGATGGAGACCCGACCCCTCGGACGGACCGGCGCGGAGGTCGGCGTCGTCGGCCTGGGCACCTGGCAGCTGGGCGGTGACTGGGGCGACGTCGACGAGGAGGCCGCGGGCGGGGTCCTCGCCGCCGCCCTCGACGCCGGCGTGACCCTGCTCGACACCGCCGACGTCTACGGCGACGGCCGCAGCGAGGAGCGCATCCGCAAGGCGCTGGCCGCCCGGTCGGAGCGGCCGTTCGTGGCCACCAAGGCCGGCCGCCGCGCCGACCCGTTCGAGGCCGCGCAGTACACGCCGGAGAACCTGCGGGCCTGGGTCGACCGGTCGCGGCGCAACCTCGGCGTCGACACCCTCGACCTGGTGCAGCTGCACTGCCCGCCGACCGCCGTCTACTCCGACCAGCGGGTCTACGACGCGCTCGACTCGTTCGTCGCCGACGGCGCGATCGCGGCCTACGGCGTCTCGGTGGAGACCGTCGCCGAGGGGCTGACCGCCCTCGAGCACCCCGGCGTGGCCACCGTCCAGGTGATCCTCAACGTCTTCCGCCGCAAGCCGCTGGAGGAGCTGCTGCCCGCCGCGGCCGCGCGCGGCGTCGGCGTCCTGGCGCGGGTGCCGCTGGCCAGCGGCCTGCTGTCGGGGAAGTACGACGAGTCGACGACGTTCGGCGCCGACGACCACCGCAGCTACAACCGCCGCGGCGAGGCCTTCGACGTCGGCGAGACCTTCTCCGGCGTGCCCTACGAGGTCGGCGTGGCCGCCGCGCGCGAGTTCACCGCGATCTGCGGCGACCGGGTGCCGGCCCAGGTGGCGCTGCGCTGGGTGGTCCAGCAGCCCGGCGTCACCTGCGTCATCCCCGGTGCCCGCTCGGTGGAGCAGGTGCGGTCGAACGTCGCCGCCGCCGACCTCGCGCCGCTGACCGACGCCGAGCTCGCCGACCTCGAGCGGCTGTACGACGAGCGCATCCGGCAGCACGTCCACGACCGCTGGTGACACCCCCCACCCCCTGAGAGAGAGACCCCAGTGCTCCGCACCCACGACGCCGGCACGCTGCGCGCGTCCGACGCCGGTTCCACCGTCACCCTCGCCGGCTGGGTGGCCCGCCGGCGCGACCACGGCGGCGTCGTCTTCGTCGACCTGCGCGACGCCTCGGGCTACGTCCAGGTCGTCGTGCGCGAGGAGGAGGCGCACCACCTCCGCGCCGAGTTCTGCGTGCTGGTGACCGGCGAGGTCCGGCAGCGGCCGGCGGGCAACGAGAACCCCGAGCTGCCCACCGGTGAGATCGAGGTGGCCGCCGCCGAGCTGCGCGTGCTGTCGCCCGCGGCGCCGCTGCCGTTCCCGATCGAGACCGACCAGGCCGCCAGCGACGACGTCCGCTACAAGTACCGCTACCTCGACCTGCGCCGGCAGGGCCCGGCCCGGATCCTGCGGCTGCGCAGCGAGGTCAACCGGATCGCCCGCGGCGTCATGGCCGGCCACGGCTTCACCGAGGTGGAGACGCCGGACCTCACCCGCTCGACCCCCGAGGGCGCGCGCGACTTCCTCGTGCCGGTGCGACTGCAGCCGGGCAAGTGGTACGCGCTGCCGCAGTCCCCGCAGCTGTTCAAGCAGCTGCTGATGATCGGCGGGCTGGAGCGCTACTACCAGATCGCCCGCTGCTTCCGGGACGAGGACTTCCGCGCCGACCGGCAGCCGGAGTTCACCCAGCTCGACTTCGAGATGAGCTTCGTCGAGCGCGACGACGTCCTGGCCGTGGTCGAGGACGTCGTCCGCGCGCTGTGGCGGGAGCTGGCCTCCTACGACGTGCCCGAGATCCCGCGGATGACCTACCGCGAGGCGATGGACCGGTTCGGCTCGGACAAGCCCGACCTGCGCTTCGGCATCGAGCTCACCGAGCTCACGGAGTTCTTCGCCGACACGCCGTTCCGGGTGTTCCAGGCGCCCTACGTGGGCGCGGTGGTCATGCCCGGCGGCGGGTCGCAGCCGCGGCGGGCGTTCGACGCCTGGCAGGACTGGGCCCGCTCGCGCGGCTACCGCGGCCTGGCCTACGTGACCGTCGCCGAGGACGGCACCCTCGGCGGCCCGGTGGCGAAGAACGTCTCCGACGCCGAGCGCGAGGGGCTCGTGGCCGCCGTCGGCGCGGACCCCGGGGACTGCGTGTTCTTCGCCGCGGGCCCGCGCCGGTCCTCGCAGGAGCTGCTGGGTGCCGCGCGCAACGAGATCGCCAGGCGGCTGGAGCTCGTCGAGCCCGGCTCCTGGTCGTTCCTGTTCGTCGTCGACTTCCCGATGTTCGAGGAGACCGAGGACGGCGACTGGACGTTCATGCACCACCCGTTCACCTCGCCCACCCCGGAGTGGCGGGAGCGGTTCGCGGAGGACAAGGCGAACGCGCTGTCCGACGCCTACGACCTCGTCGTCAACGGCAACGAGCTGGCCAGCGGCTCGGTCCGGATCGCGGACCCGGAGCTGCAGGAGCGGGTGTTCGAGACCCTCGGCATGTCCCGCGAGGAGGCCCGCGAGCGGTTCGGGTTCTTCCTCGAGGCGTTCGCCTACGGCCCGCCGCCGCACGCCGGCGCCGCGCTGGGCTGGGACCGGCTGACCGCGCTGCTGGCCGGGGTCGAGTCGATCCGCGAGGTCATCGCGTTCCCGAAGACCGGCGCCGGCTACGACCCGCTGACCGGCGCGCCGACGCCGATCAGCGACGCGCAGCGCAAGGAGGCGGGCATCGACGCCGTCGCCGACGAGCCCGCGCTGCCCGGCGAGCCCGGCGCCCCCGGCCCGAGCGACCCGACGAGGTGAGGGCCCGGCCGGGCCGGCTGCTCAGCCGGCCCGGTCGGCCACCTCGGGCGGCCAGACGACGCGGAAGCGCTCGAACACGACCTCGAGCGCGTCGTCCCAGGCCTGCCCGCGGGCTGCCTGCGTGCGGGTGAAGTAGCGCCGGTGGCCCTCGAGCCAGCCCGCGCGGGTGCGGTCGCCCTCGCCCTCGTCGAACGCGAAGGCGTCGTCGACGCTGTCGAGCCGGCCGACGCGCAGCTCGGTGCTGCGCAGGACCGCGCGCGGGCGGCCCTCGCCGTCGCAGGCGATCCAGTGCCCGCCGATGCGGGGCAGCGGCTCGCCCTCGTGCGCGAAGTCGGCGACCAGGCCCGCGGTGGCCCGCTTGGTGCCGGCGAGCACCAGGCCGACCAGCTCGTCGGCGAGCGCGCGGCTGTCGCCGAAGCGCTCGACGGGCGGCTCGTCCTCGGGCGGGCCGCCGCCCGGGCGGCTCGCCGTGTACTCCGCCCACATCGCCGCGGCCTCCTCGCGGCGCGGCGCGGCCGGTGCGTCGTCGGTGCTCACCGGCCCATCCTCGCGACCCCGGCCCGTGGGGTGTCGGGGAGCGGTCGCGGGAGGCCGGTCCTAGGGTGCGGCGCATGCCGCTGCGCGCCCGCACCCTGCTCGGTCCCGGCCCCTCCAACCCCTACCCGGAGGCGACGGTCGCGCTCGGGCAGCCGCTGCTCGGCCACCTCGACCCGGTGTTCCTCGCCGTCCTCGACGAGACCTCCGACCGGCTGCGCACCGTGTTCGGCACGGCCAACCGGCGCACGCTGCCGCTGTCGGCGACGGGGTCGGCGGGGATGGAGGCGGCGTTCGTCAACACCGTGGGGCCGGGCGACGTCGTCGTCGTGGCGGTCAACGGGCTGTTCGGCGAGCGGATGGTCGACGTCGCCGGGCGCTGCGGCGCCGAGGTGGTGCGGGTCGACCACGAGTGGGGCTCTCCCGTGGACGCCGCCCGGGTCCTCGAGGCGCACCCCGCGCCGAAGCTGATCGCCGCCGTCCACGCGGAGACGTCGACCGGCGTGCTGTCGGACCTGGAGCCGCTGGCGGCCGGCAAGGGCGACGCGCTGCTGCTCGCCGACTGCGTGACCTCGCTGGGCGGCATCCCGGTGCGGCTGGACGACTGGGGCGTCGACCTCGCCTACGCCGGCTCGCAGAAGTGCCTCGGCGTGGCCCCCGGCCTGGCCCCGTTCACGGTCAACGAGCGGGCCTGGGAGCGTCGGGTGGAGAAGCCGCGCAGCTGGTACCTCGACCTCGGCATGCTCGGCGGCTACGCGGGGGAGGCGGCCGGGTCCGGTGGCCGCACCTACCACCACACCGCGCCGACCGGGATGGTCGTGTCGCTGCACGCCGGGCTGGGCCGGGTCCTCGACGAGGGCCTGGACGCGGTGCACGCCCGGCACGCCGAGGCCGGCCGGCTGCTGCACGAGGGCCTGCAGGCGATGGGCCTGGAGCTGTTCGCCGCCGAGGGGCACCGGCTGCCGGAGCTCACCACCGTGCGGGTGCCCGACGGCGTCGACTCCGCGGCCGTGCGCAAGGAGCTGCTCGAGCGCTACGACCTGGAGATCGGCGGCGGGGTCGGCGCCTTCGCGGCCACGGTCTGGCGGATCGGGCTCATGGGCCACAACGCCCGCCCCGACACGGTCGCCCTCGTGCTGGCCGCGCTGCGCGAGGTGCTGGGCCGCTGAGCGCTGCGGTCACCCCGCCGGGAGTCGCCCGGCGGCTCCCGGTCTGGGCGCTCGTGCCGTTCGCCGCGCCGGCCTGGTGCGCGGGCTTCCTGCCCTGGCTGCTGCACGGGATGGGGCGCGGGGCGCCGATCGTGCTGCCGCTGCGGGCCGGGCTGCTCACGTCGCTGGTGCTCGGCGCCGCCGTCGGCGGGCTGCTGGCCGGCGCGCTGGCGCTGCTCGTGCCGGCGGGGCGGCGCCGGGCCGCGCTGCTCGCCACAGGGTGCGGCGCCGTCCTGGGGATCGCGGTCACCCTGCTGCAGTCGGTGGCGGCCTCGGACGCCGGCGCGGGCTTCGACTCCGACCCGCGCGTGCTGACCGGGCTCGCGGTGCTGACCGCCGGCCTCGGGGTGCTCGCGTGGGGCGCCGGGTCGCTCGTGCTCGCCGGTCCCGCCGGGGCGGGGGTGGTGCTCGGGCTGGCGGCCGGCCTGCTGCCGGGGTGGCTCTCGGCACTGCTGCCATCGACGCCCTTCTCACCGGTGGCCGGGACGGTGCTGCTGTGGCTGCAGGCCCTCCTGCTGGCGGCGGCGCTGGTGGTGGTGGGCGTCCGGCCGGTGGCGCGGTTGGTCGTGTGGCCGGTGGTCCTGCTGGGCGCCTGGCTGGTCGGCCCGGCGCTGACCGCGGTGGCGTGGCTGGAACCCCTGCTGCGGCCCGGCGCCGGCTTGCCGCGGACCCTCGGCGACGCGCTGTCGGGGGCGTGGCAGGTCTTCGGCCTGGCGGCGTCCCCCACGGGCCGGGACTGGGGACCGTGGGTGGCCGCGCTCGTGGGCGCTGTGTTCGTGGCGGTCCTGCTGGACGGCCGCCGCCGCGCACCGGCGGGATCCGCTCCTGCGAGTTGATCACCGGGGCGTTGCCGCTGACACGCGCAGACGCGCCGACGTGAGTAGCGACGAGGTGATGATCGACAGCGGGCGCGGCGTGTCCACAGGCGCCACGGCGTCCACAACCGGCCGCTCCGGCCCGGCGGGGGTCCGGACCGGCCGCACGGTCCCTGCATGGACGACGTCGAGCTGCCGCTGGTCCACACGTGGATAGAGGCCCGCGCGGCCGGGGCCCGACGGCGGCAGGTGGCCGCTGACGGGCGGCGGCTGACCCGTGGCCTGTACCTCTCCGCCGCCGCGGAGACGGGTCTGGCCGCCCGCTGCCGCGCGTGGACGCGGCTGCTGCCCCCGGACACGGCCTTCGGACTGGGCACGGCGGCCGTGCTGCTCGGTGCTCACACTGACCCTCCACCTGAGGTCGAGGTCGTGCTGCGTCCGCGGCCGGTGCTCCCGCAGCGGCGCGGGCTCGCGGTGCACGTCCGGGAGCTGCGCAGCGAGGACGTGACCGAGGTCGCGGGTCTGCGGGTGACCTCCGGGGCGCAGACGTTCCTCGACCTGGCGCCACGGCTCCCGCCAGCCGAACTGGTCGCGGTGGGCGACGCCCTGCTCCGCGCAGGGCGCCTCGACGCGGTGGCGCTCGAGCGGCGCCTCGGCCGGGCCGGCCGGACCCGGGGCGTCGTCCCCGCGCGGGAGTGCGGGCCGCTGCTGTCCCGGCACGCGATGTCCCGCCCGGAGAGCCTGCTGCGCTACTGGCTGACGACGAGCGACCTGCCGGCCCCGCAGGCGCAGGTGCCGGTCCTCGACCACCGGGGCCGGGTGGTCGCGCACGCCGACCTCGGGTACGCCGAACACCGGCTGGCGATCGAGTACGAGGGGCGACAGCACGCCGGGGCGGAGCAGGTCGGGCGCGACGTCGACCGGTACTCGCTGATGGCCGCGGGCGGGTGGCTCGTACTCCGCTTCGCGGCGCGGCACCTGACCGGCCCCGCCGTCGTGGTCGAGCGGACGCGGCGGGCGCTGCTCAGCCGTGGGTGGCGCCCGGGGAGTTGATCATCGAGTCGTTGCCGCCGACACGCGTGGACACGCCGAGGCGGACGGCAACAAGCCGATGATCAACCCGGCGTCGACCCGTTCAGGCGGGCAAGATGCTCGGCCGACAGCTCCAGGTCGGCCGCGGCCGCGGAGTCCTGGATCGACGCCGGCCGCGACGCGCCGGGGATGGGCACCACGACCTCGGCCTGGGCGAGGTGCCAGGCCAGCGTCACCCGGTACACCGACACGCCCAGCTCGGACGCCACCTCCGCGAACGCCGGCGCGGTGGCCGACAGCGACCCGGCCGCCGTCACGCCGCCGAACGGGCTCCACGGCAGGAACGCCAGCCCGTGTGCCGCGCAGTGCTCGACCTCGCCGGCCGAGAAGCGCCACCCCGGCGAGAACTGGTTCTGCACGGCCGCCAGCGCCGGCCCCACGATCGACCGGGCGACGTCGATCTGCGCGACGTCCGCGTTGGAGATGCCGACCGTCTGCACCAGGCCGTCGTCGGCGAGCTGCCGCAGCGCGCCCATCGACTCCTCCCACGGCGTGTCCGGGTCGGGCCGGTGGTACTGGTACAGCCCGATCGCGTCCACGCCCAGGCGGCGCAGCGAGGCCTCGCACGCCTTCCGCAGGTAGGCCGGCGACCCGTCGAGCTCCCAGTCGGTGCCCCGCCGGGTGTGCCCGCCCTTGGTGGCCACCAGCACGTCGCCCGCGCCAGGCCCGTAGGACGCCAGCGCCTCGGCCACGAGCGTCTCGTTGTGCCCGAACTCGGCCTCGTCGCGGGCGTAGGCGTCGGCGGTGTCGACCAGGGTCACGCCGGCGTCCAGGGCCGCGTGGACGACGGCGACCGCCTCCTCGCGGGTCGGGCGGTCGGTCTTCGTCGACAGGGGCATGGCGCCCAGGCCGATCGCGCTGACGGTGCGGTCTCCGATGCGTCGCTGGTGCACGGGGCTGTCGTGCCCCGCGGGTAGCGTCGCTACCCGTGACGTCCTTGTTCGACGAGCCGGCGGAGGTCGCCGGCGACGCCGTCGACCCGGGTGCGCCGCTGGCGGTGCGCATGCGCCCGCGCTCCCTCGACGAGGTCGTCGGCCAGTCCCACCTGCTGGGCCCGCGGGCGCCGCTGCGCCGCCTGGTCGAGGCCGACGAGCCGATGTCGCTGGTCCTCTACGGCCCGCCCGGCACCGGCAAGACGACGCTGGCGCACGTCATCTCGCTGGCCACCAAGCGGCAGTTCGTGCAGCTGTCCGCGCTCGACGCCGGCGTCAAGGAGGTCCGCGCGGTCATCACCGCGGCCAAGCGCGAGCTCACCTACGCCGGCCGGCGCACCGTGCTGTTCATCGACGAGGTGCACCGGTTCTCCAAGACCCAGCAGGACTCGCTGCTGTCGGCCGTCGAGGACCGGATCGTCAGCCTGATCGCCGCCACCACCGAGAACCCGTTCTTCTCGGTCGTCAGCCCGCTGCTGTCCCGCAGCCTCGTGCTGGCGCTGCAGCCGCTGTCCGACGACGACGTCCGCACGCTGCTGCACCGGGCGCTCACCAGCGACCGCGGGCTCGGCGGCGGGCTCACCCTGACCGCCGAGGCCGAGGAGCACCTCGTCCGCGTCGCCGGCGGCGACGGGCGCAAGGCGCTGACCGCGCTGGAGTCCGGGGCGGGCGCCGCGCGGGCCGCGGGTGCGGCCGAGGTCGACCTCGCCACCCTGGAGACCGCCGTCGCGCAGGCCGCGGTGCGCTACGACCGCCAGGGCGACATGCACTACGACGTCGCCAGCGCGCTGATCAAGTCGATCCGCGGCAGCGACGTCGACGCCGCGCTGCACTACCTCGCCCGCATGGTGGTGGCGGGGGAGGACCCGCGGTTCATCGCCCGCCGGCTGGTCATCTCCGCCAGCGAGGACATCGGCATGGCCGACCCCACCGCGCTGCAGACCGCGGTCGCCGCCGCGCAGGCGGTCCAGCTCATCGGCATGCCCGAAGGGCACTTCCCGCTGGCGCACGCCGTCGTCCACCTGGCCACCGCGCCGAAGTCGAACGCGGTCACGGTGGCGATCGGCGAGTCGGTGGCCGACGTCCGCGCGGGCCTCGGCGGGCCGGTCCCGGCCGGCCTGCGCGACGCCCACTACGCCGGGGCCAAGAAGCTGGGCCACGGCTCGACCTACGTCTACCCGCACGACGCGCCCGACGGGATCGTGCCGCAGCAGTACCCGCCCGACGGGCTGGTCGGCCGCGACTACTACCGGCCCACGCCCCGCGGCGTGGAGGCCGGCATCGGCGCTCGCCTGGGCAAGCTCCGGGCGATCGTGCGCCGGCACCCCCGGGAGAGCCGGGGCGCGGAACGGGCCGGCCGCGGCGCCTGACGGGCCGGCGTCGTCCGGCGCACCCGAGGGGCGCCCGGGGCCGCGACTACTGTGGCCACGCCGGTCGTTGCCGACCACGCCGGCCGCCGACGGAGAAGAGGAGACGCCGCGTGTCCGCAGGAGAGTGGGCCGGACTGATCGCCGCCCTGGCGCTGGTGCTGCTGGTGCTGCTGCTGGCCGTCCCGCTGCTGAAGCTGGGACGCACGCTGGACGAGGCCACGCTGACCATCCGGCAGACCCGGGAGGAGAGCCGGCCGATCCTCACCCAGGCCCAGACGACGATCGCCCAGGTCAACAGCAACCTCGAACGGGTCGACGACATCACCGGCAACGCGGCGAACGTGTCGAGCAACGTCGCGGCGCTGACCAGCGTCGTCGCCGCCACCGTGGGCAGCCCGCTGATCAAGGTCGCCGCGTTCAGCTACGGCGTCCGCAGCGCGACGCGGAAGCGCCGCGAGGGCCAGGCGATCGCCGAGGCCGCCGCCCGTGACAAGGCCGAGCGCCGCGCGCGCCGCGCCGCCCGGCGGGCCGCCTGATGCGCCGGCTGTTCTGGCTGGCCATGGGCATCACCATCGGCGCCCTCGTCGTCCGCAAGCTGTCCCGCGCCGCCGAGAAGATGACGCCCGCCGGCATCGGCGCCTCGATCGCCGAGGGCCTGCGCGACCTCGCCGACGCGATCGGGGAGTTCGGTGCCGACGTGCGCGCCGCGGCCGCCGTGCGCGAGGAGGAGCTGCGCTCGGGCACCGGGCTCGACGCGCCGCTGCCGGAGCGCGACACGACCCAGCTCCAGCTCCCCGGGCGACGCGGCGCCCACGCCGCCGACCGCTGAGCACCGACCCCGCGGGGGCCGTCCCCGCCCCGAGGACCGAGTAGGCCATGCAGACCGCCGAGATCCGCCGCCGCTTCCTGCAGCACTTCGAGCAGCGCGGCCACACCGTCGTCCCCAGCGCCTCGCTGGTGTCGCCGGACCCCTCCCTGCTGTTCACCGTCGCCGGCATGGTGCCGTTCATCCCGTACCTGACCGGCCGGGAGCCGGCGCCGTTCCCGCGGGCCACCAGCGTGCAGAAGTGCGTGCGCACCCTCGACATCGAGGAGGTGGGCAAGACCACCCGGCACGGCACGTTCTTCCAGATGAACGGCAACTTCTCCTTCGGGGACTACTTCAAGGAGGGGGCCATCCAGCACGCCTGGGACCTGGTCACCGGGCGGGTGGAGGACGGCGGGCTGGGCTTCGACCCCGACCGCATCTGGGTGACGGTCTACCTCGACGACGACGAGGCCGCCGACGCCTGGCACCGCATCGCGGGCCTGCCGGAGGACCGCATCCAGCGGCTGGGCAAGAAGGACAACTACTGGCACACCGGCGCCGACGGCCCCGGCGGCCCGTGCTCGGAGATCTACTTCGACCGCGGCCCCGAGTTCGGCCCCGACGGCGGCCCGCTGGTGGACACCGCCGGTGACCGGTTCCTGGAGATCTGGAACCTCGTCTTCATGCAGTACGAGCTCACCGACGTCCGGAGCAAGGAGGACTTCCGGATCGTCGGCGAGCTGCCGAAGAAGAACATCGACACCGGCATGGGCCTGGAGCGGGTGGCCTTCCTGCTGCAGGGCGTCGACAACATGTACGAGATCGACGAGGTGGCGCCGGTGCTGCACCGCGCCGCCGACCTCGCCGGGGTCACCTACGGCAAGGACCACGAGGCCGACGTCCGGCTGCGCGTGGTCGCCGACCACGTCCGCAGCGGCCTGATGCTCATCGGTGACGGCGTCACCCCCGGCAACGAGGGCCGCGGCTACATCCTGCGCCGGCTGCTGCGCCGCGCGGTCCGCTCGATGCGGCTGCTCGGCGTCGACGCCGCCACGCTGCCCGAGCTGCTGCCGGTCTCCCGCGACGCGATGGGCGCGAGCTACCCGGAGCTGGTCGCCGACTTCGACCGCATCTCCGCCGTCGCCTACGCCGAGGAGGAGGCGTTCCGGCGCACCCTCACCTCGGGGACCGCGCTGTTCGACACGGCCGTCGCGCAGGCCAAGGCCGCCGGGACGCCGTCGCTGTCGGGGGAGCAGGCGTTCTCCCTGCACGACACCTACGGCTTCCCGATCGACGTCACCCTCGAGATGGCCGCCGAGCAGGGCGTGACCGTCGACGAGGAGGGCTTCCGCGCGCTCATGCAGCAGCAGCGCGACCGGGCCCGCGCCGACGCCCGCGCCAAGCGCACCGGCTCGGTCGACGTCCTGGCCTACCGCCGGCTGCTGGCCGACCACGGCCCCACCGACTGGCGGGCCTACTCCACCCTGCGCACCGACTCCCGCGTGCTCGGCCTGGTCGCCGACCTCGCCGCGGAGGAGGGCGCCCCCGCCGCGCCGGCCGGGCCGGGCGAGGTCACCCGGGTGGTCCTGGACCGGACGCCTTTCTACGCCGAGTCCGGCGGCCAGGTCGCCGACGCCGGCACCCTGACCTGGGACGGCGGCCGCGCCGAGGTGCTCGACGTGCAGCGGCCGGTCAAGGGCCTGGTCGTGCACCAGGTCCGCGTGCTCGAGGGCGAGCTGGCCGAGGGCGCGGAGCTCACCGCCGAGGTGGACCGCGAGTGGCGGCTGTCGGCCTGCCAGGCGCACTCGGGCACGCACGTGGTGCACGCCGCGCTGCGCCAGGTGCTCGGCCCGCAGGCGCTGCAGTCGGGCTCCTACAACCGCCCCGGCTACCTGCGGCTGGACTTCGCCTGGCAGGGCGCGCTCACCCTCCAGCAGCGGTCCGACATCGAGGACGTCGCCAACGCGGCCGTGCGCGCCGACCACCGGGTCACCGCCACCTACATGACGCTGCCCGAGGCCCAGGCGATCGGCGCGCTCGCGCTGTTCGGCGAGACCTACGGCGAGCAGGTGCGCGTCGTCGAGATCGGCGGCCCGTGGTCGCGCGAGCTGTGCGGTGGCACGCACGTCGCCGGCTCCGCGCAGATCGGCACGCTGGCGCTGACCGGCGAGTCGTCGGTCGGGTCGGGCGCGCGGCGCGTGGAGGCCGTCGTCGGCCTCGAGGGCTTCCGCTACCTGGCCCGCGAGCGCGACCTGGTGCGCCAGCTCGGCGAGCTGCTGAAGTCGCCCACCGACGGGCTGGTCGACCGGGTCGGCGGCATCCTGTCCCGGCTGCGCGACGTCGAGCGGGAGGTCGCCGACCTGCGCGCCCAGCAGACCCAGGCCGCGGCCGGCCAGCTCGCCTCGGGCGCCACGGACGTCGGCGGGGTCGCCGTCGTCACCGCGGCGCCGGCCGGGCTCTCCGGCGGTGACCTCCGGACCCTCGCCCTCGACGTCCGCGGGCGGCTCGGCGAGCGCCCCGGGGTCGTCTTGCTGGCCTCGGAGTCGGGGGGCAAGGTGGCTCTGGTCGCAGCACTGAACCCCGCCGCCCAGCAGCGCGGGCTGTCCGCCAGCGACGTGCTGCGTGCCGCGGCGGCCCCGGTCGGGGGCCGCGGTGGCGGCAAGCCCGACGTCGCCCAGGGCGGCGGCACGGACCCGGGCGGCATCCCCGCCGCCCTGCAGGCCGGCGAAGAGGCGGTCGCGACCGCCACAGGGAGGTGAGCGGAGTGCCCGAGCAGCGCCCCGACGAGACCGGTCCGGTGGGGGAGCGGCGCGTGCAGGGCCGCCCGGCGGTGCCGCCGGCGCGGCCCCGGCAGACCCCGCCCCCGCCGCAGCAGCCGGTGCACCACCGCACCGAGCAGATCGACCTGCGCGCCGGCTTCCCGCCGGTGCGCAACGAGACCACCGAGATCGACCTGTCGCAGGGGCTGCCCGCCGGGCTGCCGCTGCCGCCGCGCCGCACCAGGCAGGGCCGCCGGCTCGGCCTCGACGTCGGCACGGTGCGGATCGGCGTCGCCTTGTCGGACCCCACCGGCACGCTGGCCAGCCCGCTGGAGACCGTGGAACGCCGCCGCGACGGCGGCGACCTCGACCGGATCGTCGCCCTCGTCGAGGAACACGAGGTGACGGAGGTGATCGTGGGAGAGCCGAGGCACCTGTCGGGTGCGTCGGGCGCCTCCGCACGGGAGGCACGTGCCTACTCTCGGTCACTCGCCGGGCGCATCGGCACCGTGCCCGTGCACCTCGTCGACGAGAGGCTCTCCACCGTGACCGCAGCCAGTTCCCTGCGGGCGAACGGGCTCGACAGCCGCGCCCAGCGTCCCGTGATCGACCAGGCCGCCGCCGTGGTCATCCTGCAGGCGTACCTCGACGCCCAGCGGGGGCGCTCGTGACCGAGCTCGCGAGGTCGTGCAGGAACACAGCGCCGGAGGGCACCGGTGCACCGAGCGTCAGCGAGGTGTGCCGGTGACCGGTCCGGTCCCGCCGTACGGGCGGGGCCTCCCCGGCATGCCGAACGTCCCGGCGCCCTCCGCGGGCGCCTGGCCGGCCGGACCGCCGACGACGCGGCTGCCGGTGGGCCCGGGCCCGGCCCGGCCCGCCCGTCCGACCCGCGCCGGTCTGCTGGACCGGGACGTCCGGCCGGTGACCGCCGGCCGGCACGCCGCCCCGGACGACGCCGGCGCCCAGGGCGGCGCGTCCGAGGACGACCGCACCGGCCCGCTGCCCGGGGACAGCCAGCCCGTGCCGCCGCTGCCCGGCGTCCCGCCGCGGCCGTCCGGCCCGTGGTCGAAGCTGGCCCGCCGCAACGAGCCCGCCGACCCCGACGACGCGCCCACCGTGGCCGCGGCCGCCGTCGGCCCGCACGACGAGCCCGCCGACGACGAGGAGCCCACCGGCGGCCTCGAGGTCCTCGGCGCCGGGGCCGCCGACCGCCCCCGCCGGCGCGGCCGGCGCGCCCGCGACGAGGCCGAGGAGCACGGGCACGCCGCCGTGTTCGGCGACGACGCCGACGAGACCGGGGCGCTCGACCTGCCCGACGACGACTCCTCCGGCGCCGCACCCGCGCCCCGCCGGCGCTCCGGCCGCCGCCGCAGCCCGCTGGCCAACGTCCTCGCGCTGCTGGTCCTCGCCGCGCTCGTCGCGGGCATCATCTTCGGCGGCCGGGCGCTCATCGGGCTGGTCAACCCCGAGGCCGAGGACTACGCCGGCGCGGGCACCGGCAGCGTCGAGGTGCGCGTCGGCGAGGGCGACACCCTCAGCGACATCGCCCGCACCCTCGTCGAGGCCGACGTCATCGCCTCCTCCGAGCCGTTCGTCGACGCCGCCGAGGCGAACGCGGCGGCGACCGGCATCCAGCCCGGCGTCTACGAGCTCCGGTCGCAGATGAGCGGCCAGGCCGCCCTCGACCTGCTGCTCGACCCGGCGGCCCGCCAGGTCTCGCGGGTCACCGTCCCCGAGGGCTCCACGCTCGCGGGCACGCTGCAGCGGATCTCGGACGACACCGGCCTCCCGGTCGAGGAGCTGCAGGCCGCCGCGGCCGACCCCGCCGCGCTGGGCCTGCCGGCCTACGCGAACGGGCAGCTCGAGGGCTTCCTGTTCCCGGCCACCTACGACGTCGAGCCCGACGACACCGCCGCCGACGTGCTGCGCGCGATGGTCTCCCGGTTCACCGACATGGCGGCCGACGTGCAGCTCGAGCAGCGGGCCGCCGCGGCCGGGCGCTCGGTGTACGACGTCGTCGTCGTCGCCTCGATGATCGAGCGGGAGACCAAGGTCGACGACGAGCGGGTGGACGTCGCTCAGGTCGTCTACAACCGCCTGTCGCAGGGCATCCCGCTCGGGATCGACGCCACGCTGGCCTACGGGCTGGGCAAGAACGGCAACGACCTCACCGTCACCGACCTGCAGACCGACAGCCCGTACAACACGCGGACCCGGGCCGGCCTCCCGCCGACGCCGATCGCGGCGCCGGGCGAGGCGAGCCTGGAGGCGGCGCTGGCGCCGACGACCGGGGACCTCCTGTACTACGTGCTGGAGTCCTCGGACGGGCGGCACTTCTTCACCGCCAGCTACGACGAGTTCCTGGCGGCCCGCCAGCGGTGCGCCGACGCCGGCCTCGGGTGTGGTGGCTGACCGGCCCGTGCCCGCACCGGTCCCGCCCGGCCGGGCGGCCGTCCTCGGCCGCCCGGTCGGGCACTCGCTCTCCCCGCTGCTGCACCGCGCCGCGTACGCCGCGCTGGGCCTGACCGGCTGGACCTACGACGCCCTCGACGTGGGCGCCGAGGACCTGCCCGACCTGGTCGCCGGGCTCGGCCCGGAGTGGCGCGGGTTCTCGGTGACCATGCCGTGCAAGCAGGCGGCGGTCGCCGTCGCCGACGCCGTGGAGCCGCTGCCCCGGCTGCTGGGCGCGGCGAACACCCTCGTGCACACCGACGCCGGGTGGCGGGCCGAGAACACCGACGTCCACGGCGTCGGGATGGCGCTGCAGACCGGCGGCGTCGAGCGGGTCGCGCACGCGGCGATCGTCGGCGCGGGCGGGACGGCCGCGGCCGCCGCGGTGGCTCTGGCCGAGCTCGGCGCCGAGTCGGTCGACGTGCTGGTCCGCGAGCCCGCCCGCGCCGCCGAGGTCACCCGGGTGCTCGGGGTGCTCGGCGTCGAGGCGGTGGTCCGGCGGATCGAGGCCGGCCCGGTGGAGGCGCCGGTCGTCGTCAGCACCGTGCCGATCGGCGCGCACCGCGACCTCGCCGGCCTGGGCTGGCGCGCCGGGCAGACCGTGCTCGACGTGCTGTACGCGCCGTGGCCCACGCCGGTGGCCGCCGCGGCCGACCGGGCCGGCGCCACGGTCGTCAGCGGCATCGAGGTGCTGTTCTGGCAGGCCACGGTGCAGGTCGAGCTGATGACCGGGCTGCCCGCGCCGCTGGGCCCGATGCGCGCCGCGCTGGACGCCCGCTGAGCCCTCCGGTCCCGCGCGAGCTGCTGCTGGCGGCCGCGGTCCTGGCCGCCGCGGCGCTCGGCCCGCTGCTGGCGCGCGCCGCCGTCCGGCTGGCCGGCCGGGACCCCGCGGCCCGGGCCACGCCGGTCCGCGCGCTGCTCACCGCCCTCGTCCTCGCCCTGCTGCTGTGCGGCACGGTGCTGCTCACCGGCACCCGCCCGGCGACCGCCGCGTATGCGTGGGCGGCCGGCGCCGCCGTCGTCCTCGCCCAGGTCGACCTCGCCGTCCACCGGCTGCCCGACCGGGTCACCTACCCGGCCGCGGCCGTGTGCGCCGCCGCACTGCTCGCCGACGCCGTCCTGCTCGGCACCTGGCCCGCGCTGCTGCGGGCGCTGGTGGCCGCGGCGGCCGCCGGCGGGATCGCGCTGCTCGCCGCCCTGGCCGGGCCGTCGGGGCTGGGCCTCGGCGACGTCAAGCTGCTCGCGCTGCTCGGCCTGCTGCTGGGCTGGGCCGGCTGGGGCGTGCTGCTCGCGGGGGTGTTCCTCGGCCTGCTCGCCGGCGCCGCCGCCTCGCTGCTCCTGGTCGCGACCGGCCGGGCCGGCTGGCGCACCCCCGTCCCCTTCGGCCCGCCCCTGCTCCTGGGAGCCGTCCTCGCCCTCTTGGTGGAGGGACCGCTGCAGTGACGTGATGGAACGGCCCCCTCCCAGGGGCCCGCCCCGAGCTCGTCAGGGAGCAAGGACCTCCCCTGCCCCCACCGCTCGCAAGCTCGCGGTGGGCCCCTGCAGGGAGGCCGGAGGTGCACAGTCCTTCAACTGGCAGAATCGGCGACATGTTGCGCTGGCTGACCGCCGGTGAGTCGCACGGCCAGCAGCTCACCGCCATCCTCGAGGGCCTGCCCGCCGGCGTGCAGGTGCAGACCTCCGACCTCGACGTCGACCTGGCCCGCCGCCGGCTCGGCCACGGCCGCGGCGCGCGGATGTCCTTCGAGCAGGACGAGGTCACCCTCACCGGCGGCGTCCGGCACGGGCTGACCATGGGCGGGCCGATCGCCGTCCAGGTGGGCAACACCGAGTGGCCCAAGTGGACGACGGTCATGTCGGCCGACCCGGTCGACCCCGCGGTGCTCGAGGGCCAGGCCCGCAACGCGCCGCTGACCCGGCCGCGGCCCGGCCACGCCGACCTCGCCGGCATGCAGAAGTACGGCTTCGACGACGCCCGCCCGGTGCTCGAGCGGGCCAGCGCCCGCGAGACCGCCGCCCGGGTCGCGCTCGGCGCGGTCGCGAAGGCGTTCCTGCGCCAGGCGCTCGGCGTCGAGGTCGTGAGCCACGTCGTCGCGATCGGCCCGGTCACCGTGCCCGACGGCGTGCTGCCCGGCCCGCACGACAACCCGCGCATCGACGAGGACCCGGTGCGCTGCGCCGACCCGGCCACCAGCGCGGCGATGGTCGCCGAGGTCGACGACGCCCGGAAGAACGGCGACACGCTCGGCGGCGTCGTCGAGGTCGTCGTCCACGGGCTGCCGCCCGGCCTGGGCAGCCACGTGCACTGGGACCGCCGCCTCGACGCCCGCCTGGCCGCCGCGCTCATGGGCGTGCAGTCGGTCAAGGCGGTGGAGGTGGGCGACGGCCTGGAGACCGCCCGCCGCCGCGGCTCGGTCGCCCACGACGAGATCGTCAGCGAGGACGGCCGGCTGCGCCGGGTCACCGACCGCGCCGGCGGCATCGAGGGCGGCATGACCAACGGCGAGGCGCTGCGCGTCCGCGCGGCGATGAAGCCGATCTCCACCGTGCCGCGGGCGCTGGCCACCGTCGACGTCGCCTCCGGCGACGCCGCGGTCGCGATCAACCAGCGCAGCGACGCCATCGCCGTCCCGCGCGGCGCCGTGGTGATGGAGGCGATGGTCGCCCTCGTGCTCGCCGACGCCGCGCTGGAGAAGTTCGGCGGCGACTCCGTCGCCGAGACCCGCCGCAACGCGCAGGCCTACCTCGCCGCGCTCCCGTACCGGTGAGCCGGCCGCTGCTGGTGCTCGTGGGGCCGCCGGCCTCGGGCAAGACCACCGTCGGGACGGCGGTGGCGACCGCGCTGGGCCTGCCGTTCCGGGACACCGACGCCGACGTCGAGGCCGCCGCCGGCACCACGGTCGCCGACCTGTTCGTCACGCACGGCGAGCCGCACTTCCGGGCGCTGGAGGAGCAGGCGGTCGCCCGCGCGCTCGGCGAGCACGACGGCGTCCTCGCGCTCGGCGGCGGCGCGGTGCTCAGCGCCGCCACCCGCGAGCTGCTGGCCGGCTACGGCCGCGCCGGCGGCGTCGTGGTGCACCTCGACGTCGACGTCCCCTCGGCCGCCCGCCGGGCCGGCCTGTCCCGGGACCGCCCGCTGCTGGCGGTCAACCCGCGGGCGATGCTGCGCACCCTGCTCGAGCAGCGCGCCCCGCTCTACGCGGAGGTCGCCACCGTGGTCGTGCCCACCGCCGGCCGCACGCCGGAGGACGTCGTCGCGGACGTGCTGTCCGCCCTGCCCGCCGGGACCGCCCGGTGAGGCGCGTGACCGTCGCGGGGGAGAGGCCCTACGACGTCGTCATCGGGCCGGGCGCGCAGGCCGAGCTCGGCCTGCTGCTCGCCGGGACGCCGAAGGCCGCGGTCGTGCACAGCCCGCCGCTGGCCGCGCTCGCGGGCGCCGCCGTCGAGACGCTGCAGACCGCCGGGGTGGCCGCCGAGGCCGTCGTCGTGCCCGACGGCGAGGCGGCCAAGACCGCCGCGGTCGCCGCGGCCGCCTGGGAGGAGTTCGGCCGGCTCGGGCTGACCCGCTCGGACGCCGTCGTCGGCGTCGGCGGGGGAGCGGTCACCGACCTCGCCGGGTTCCTCGCCGCCACCTGGACCCGGGGCGTCCGGGTGGTGCACCTGCCCACCAGCGTGCTCGGCATGGTCGACGCCGCGGTGGGCGGCAAGACCGGCATCAACACCGGCGCGGGCAAGAACCTGGTCGGCGCGTTCCACCCGCCGGCCGGGGTGCTCGCCGACACCGACGTGCTCGCCGGGCTGCCGGAGGCGGAGTTCCGCGCCGGGATGGCCGAGGTGGTCAAGTGCGGGTTCATCGCCGACGCGGCGATCCTGGACCTGCTCGCCGCCGACCCGGCCGGCCGCCGCGACACCGGGGAGCTCATCGAGCGGGCGGTGCGGGTCAAGGCCGACGCCGTGGGCCGGGACCTGTTCGACACCGGCGTCCGCGAGTTCCTCAACTACGGGCACACCCTCGGCCACGCCATCGAGCGGGTCGAGGACTTCCGCTGGCGGCACGGCGAGGCGGTCGCCGTCGGCCTGGTGTTCGCCGCCGAGCTCGGCGCGCAGGCCGGCCTGCTGACCCGCGCCGAGGCCGACCGGCACCGCGAGCTGGTGGCCGCGATGGGCCTGCCCACCCGCTACCGGGGCGACTGGGCGGCACTGCAGGCGGTGATGCGCGTGGACAAGAAGGCCCGCGGGGCGACGCTGCGGTTCGTCGTCCTCGACGGCATCGGCACCCCGACGATCCTGACCGACCCCGAGCAGGCGTGGCTGGACGCGGCGTGGGCCGCAGTATCGGAGACAGCGTGACGATCCAGGTGCTCAACGGCGCCAACCTCGGCCGGCTCGGCACCCGCGAGCCCGAGGTGTACGGCACGACGACGTACGCCGAGCTCGTGGCGATGGTCGAGGTGGCCGCCGCCGAGCTGGGGCTGACGGTGCGGGTGCGGCAGACCGACTCCGAGGCCGAGCTGCTCGGCTGGGTCCACGAGGCGACCGACGCCGGCGACCCGGTCGTGATCAACCCCGGCGGCTGGTCGCACACCTCGGTGGTGCTGCACGACGCGCTGGCCGCGGTGACCGCGCCGGTCGTGGAGGTCCACATCTCGAACATCCACCGGCGCGAGGAGTTCCGGCACCACTCCTACGTCTCCCGCGTCGCCGACGGCGTCATCGCCGGGCTGGGCGTGCAGGGCTACGAGCTGGCGCTGCGGTACCTCGCGGCGAAGGGGGTCCCGTGATGCGCACCACCGAGCGGCGGGAGCGGCTGCGGGCCACCGCCGCCGAGCGCGGGCTGGACGCCGTCCTGGTGACCCGCCTGCTCAACGTCCGCTACCTGACCGGGTTCACCGGCTCCAACGGCGCGCTGCTGCTGCGCACCGACGGCGCCGACCTGTTCGGCACCGACGGCCGGTACACCACCCAGGCCGGCACCCAGGTGCCCGACGTCGAGCTGATGGTCGACCGCGCCACCGTCCCGGCGCTGGCGCAGGAGGCGGTGCGCCGCGGAGCGGGCCGGATCGGCTACGAGAGCCACGAGGTCACCGTCGACGGGCTGGCCCAGCTCGAGCGGGTGCTCGCCGACGCCGCGGCCGGCGGGACCGTGCCCGAGCTGGTGTCGGTCCGCCGCGCGGTCGAGGGGCTGCGCGCGGTCAAGGACGACGACGAGATCGCCGCGCTGCGCCGGGCGTGCGCGGTCGCCGACCAGGCGCTGGCCGAGCTCGCCGGCGAGGGCGCGCTGCGGCCCGGGCGCACCGAGCTGGAGGTCGGCCGGGAGCTCGACGCCCGCATGCTGGCGCTGGGCGCCGAGGCGCCGTCGTTCGAGACGATCGTGGCCACCGGCGCGAACTCCGCGATCCCGCACCACCGGCCCGACCGCACGGTCCTGGCCGGCGGCGACCTCCTCAAGCTCGACTTCGGCGCGACCGTCGACGGCTACCACTCCGACATGACCCGCACGCTGGTGCTCGGGCACGCCGCCGACTGGCAGCGCGAGGTCTACGCGCTCGTGGCCGAGGCGCAGGCGGCCGGGCGGGCGGCGCTGGCGGTCGGGGCCGACGTCGTCGCCGTCGACGCGGCCTCCCGCGACGTCATCGCCGCGGCCGGGCACGCCGACCACTTCACCCACGGCCTGGGGCACGGGGTGGGCCTGGAGATCCACGAGGCGCCGGGCATCGGCCCGCTGGGCGCGGGTAGTCTGGCCGCCGGCATGGCCGTCACCGTGGAGCCTGGGGTCTACCTCCCCGGCCACGGCGGTGTCCGGATCGAGGACACGCTCGTCGTCACGGCGGACGCGCCCGAGTTGTTGACCCTCACGAGCAAGGAACTGCTGGTCCTCTAGATGGCTACCACCAACGACCTCAAGAACGGCATGGTCCTCAACCTCGACGGCCAGCTGTGGTCCGTCACCGAGTTCCAGCACGTCAAGCCCGGCAAGGGCGGCGCGTTCGTCCGCACGACGCTGAAGAACGTGCTCTCGGGCAAGGTCGTCGACCGGACCTTCAACGCCGGCACCAAGGTCGAGACGGCCACCGTCGACAAGCGGAACATGACCTACCTGTACCGCGAGGGCAACGACTTCGTCTTCATGGACGGGGACACCTTCGAGCAGATCTACGTCCCGTCCGAGACCGTCGGCGGCGGCGCGGACTACCTGCTCGACAACACCGAGGTCGTCGTCGCGGTGCACGAGGGCACCCCGCTCTACGTCGAGCTGCCGGTGACGATGGAGCTCGTCGTCCAGCACACCGACCCGGGCCTGCAGGGCGACCGCTCCACCGGCGGCACCAAGCCCGCCACCCTGGAGACCGGCGCGCAGATCAACGTGCCGCTGTTCGTGAACACCGGCGACAAGCTCAAGGTCGACACCCGCGACGGCCGGTACCTCGGCCGCGCCAACTGACGCGCCCCTCCGAGCCATGGCTGCCCGCACCAAGGCGCGCAAGCGCGCCGTCGACGTCCTCTACGAGGCGGACCTGCGGGGCACCGACCCGGTGGAGCTGCTCCGCGAGCGGATCGCCGACCCGTCCCCGCCCGTCCCCGACCACGCCGTCCGGCTGGTCGAGGGCGTGGCGGCGCACCAGGCGCGCATCGACGGGCTGATCGGGCAGCACGCCCGCGGCTGGTCGCTCGAGCGCCTCCCCGACGTCGACCGCGCGATCCTGCGGATGGCGGTGTTCGAGCTGCTCTGGGCCGACGACGTGCCCGACGCCGTCGTCATCGACGAGGCCGTGGAGCTCGCCCGCGCGCTGTCGACCGACGACTCGCCGGCCTACGTCAACGGAGTCCTCGGCGCCATCCTCGACGCCGAGGTGCCGACGGGCTGAGTCGGCCGGCCGGTCGCGCGGCGGTGGGCCGAGGTCGCCGCCGGCGGTCGGACCTCAGCCGCGGGTGACCGTGAACGCCACCCGGCCGTCCGCGACCTCCGTGCAGGTCAGGCGGAGCCCGCCCGCGGAGGTGGTCCGCCCCGCCGTGCAGGTCAGGTCCCGGTCCCCGACCCGGAGGGTCGCCCGGTCGCCGTCGGTCCTGGTGAGCCGGATCGTCGTCCCGAGCACGTGGGCCCGGGCGCCGCTCCCTCCCAGCGTCACCGAGCAGGAGTCCCCGGAGCAGGACACCAGGCTCACGGACCCGGAGCCGCCCTCCGCGGCTGCGCTGACGCCGATCGAGCTCAGCCACCCGGACAGCGGACCGGCAGGACCGGCGGAGCTGCTCCAGGTGAACGGGGCGCACACCAGGAGCAGCGCCGAGAGCAGGACGGGGAACCGACTGTCCACGGGTACCTCCGGACGGTCGTGGGGTGGTCGTCGGGACGCCGCCGGCGGGCGACGCACCCCTCGTCGCGCCATCCCAGCACGTCGCGGCGGCGCAGGGTGCGGTCCCCGGACCGGTCCCGTGGTCCCTGCCCGCACCTCGGTGGTGCCGACCGGATGCGTCGGTGGTGCCCGCCCGCTGGTGCGGGACGGCCGGGGACGACACGGTGCCCGGGACCGGGCGCGCCCGCACCGGCGGACCGGACTACTCCACGAACCGCACGCGGAACGAGACGGGCCACAGCTTGCCGGTGAGCAGGTACTCGTCGTCGCCCAGGGCGGCGATGCCGTTGAGGACCGCGTTGGCGTCCGCGCGCTGCTCCTGGTCGAGCAGGCCGGCGGCGTCGACCAGCGCGGTCACCCGCCCGCTCGCCGGGTCGATGCGGACGAGGGCGTCGGACGGCCACACGTTCGCCCAGACCTGGCCGTCGACGCACTCCAGCTCGTTGAGCTGGGTCACCGGCTCGTCGTCGAAGGTGACGGCGACCGAGCCGGTCTCGGCGAAGGTGACGGGGTCGTGGAAGCGCAGCTGGTCCGTGCCGTCGCTGCGCACGAGGCGGGTCCCGTCGAAGCACAGCCCCCAGCCCTCGCCCTCCAGCGGCACCTCCCGCCGGAGGGTGAGCGTGGTCCGGTCCCACTCGAGCACCACACCGTCCTGCCAGGTCAGCTGCCAGATGCGGTCGTCGACCACCGTGATGCCCTCGCCGAACAGCCGGCCGGGGAGCGGGGCGGACCGCCGAACCTCGCCGGTCGCGGGGTCGACCTCGCGCAGCTGGGACCGGCCCGCGAGCCCGGTGCCCTCGTAGAGGGCCCCCTCGTGCACCTCGAACCCCTGGGTGAAGGCCGACGGGTCGTGCGGCACCTCGGCCAGGACCTCCGGCCGCAGCACCGGCACCGGCTGGTCGCCGTCGGTTGCCACGGCGTCCGGGGCGCGTACCGACTGCCCGTAGACCGAGAGGTCCGCGCTGTCCCGTGCCGAGCAGGCGGGCAGCAGCGCGACGGCGAGGACGACAGCACCGAGGGCTCGGCAGCGGATGCCACGGTTCATCGAGCGCTCACGATCCGTTCGGGTCGGTCGATCGGGTCGCCGAGTCGTGGGTCGTTCGGTCACGGGGTCACCGGGTCGCCGGGGGTGCGTCGACGGAGGTCCGCCGGCGCACCCGGCCGGCGACCCGGGACGGCCCGGGGCCGCAGAGACTACGACCCGGCCGGCGGGTCCGGGAGGGACGACTCCGGTGGATCCGTGCCCGCTCCCCGTTCTACGTACCGCACGGGGTCGGCACCGTGGTGGACGGAGGCGTGACCGGGATGCGGCCCGGCCGAGATTGGTGGTCGGCACGGATGTCGCCGTCCGTGGGGCGGCCCGAGACTCCCTTTCGCCGATCCCGGACCGCGGCCGGGCCCGGCAGTCCACGAGGCGAGCGGGAGGGTCCGGCGGTGACGCCGGGGTCCTGTTCCTGGCGGCCTCCACCCAGTACCGATCCTGAGGGAGACACCATGTCCGAGGACCTGAAGCTCTTCGCCGACGAGCAGGTCGAGCTGCTGCCCGAGCGCACGACGATGCAGTTCTTCTCCCAGAACTTCAACAGCGCGACCGCGGCAGCCGTGAACGCCGGCAACGTCAACCTGTTCGGCAACCAGGCCAACGTCGCGGCTGCCCTCGCGCTCGCGGGCAGCAACGTCTTCATCGTTGGCTGAGGTCTGAGCCTCCTGCCGAGGAGATGACACGAGGCCCGGCGGTGTGCCGGGCCGGGGAGGGGCGGTCGGTTCCGGCCGCCCCTCTTCTCGTGGTGCGGCGCCGCGCGACGTCCCGCGCGTCGGCTCGTGCCGGGACCGCCCGCGTCGGTGGAGCCGCCGCGGCCGGCCGTGGTGGAGACGGCCGGGGGTGGGGGTCGGGCCGGACCGGATACGTGTCCTCCCCGGATGCCGGCGCCCGTGCCGCCACCCGAGACTCCACTCCGCCGATCCCGGACCGCGGCCGGGGCCGGCAGTCCCCGAGGCGTGCGGGGAGGTCCTGTCGCCACGGCCGGACCGGCCTCTCCGGAACGCCGCTCCGTACCGATCCCGAGGGAGTCCCCATGTCCGAGGACCTGAAGCTCTTCGCCGACGAGCAGGTCGAGCTGCTGCCCGAGCGCACGACGATGCAGTTCATCTCGCAGAACGGCAACACCGCGACGGCGGTGGCCGCCAACGTGCTGAACGTGAACGTGGGTGGCAACCAGCTCAACGCTGCCGTCGCCGCAGCTGCCGCCGGCAGCAACATCTTCGTCTTCGGCTGAGGCCTGGGCCTCCTGCCGAGGAGATGAGGGGAGGCCCGGCTGCGTGCCGGGCCGGGGAGGGGCGGCCGGTTCCCGGCCGCCCCTCTTCGCGTTCCGCTCGCCGCACGCGGCGCCGACACGTCTCCGCGGGCACCTACGTGGCCTGCAGACCGGCGCATGGTCGGCGACTGCGTCCCGACTGCGCCCCGTACGTGCGCCGCCCGGCGTGGCTGGTGGTCCCGGAGGCGGGGAGTCGGTACCCGCGCCGGAGCAGATACGTGCTGAACGCTGATGTCCTCGGTCCGGCGGCGGCCCGAGACTTCCGCGTGCCGATCCCGGACCGCGGCCGGGATCGGTGGTCCACGGGGCGAGCGGGAGGGTCCGGCGGTGACGCCGGGGTCCTGTTCCTGGCGGCCTCCACCCAGTACCGATCCTGAGGGAGACACCATGTCCGACGACCTCGAGCTCTTCGCCGACGAGACGGTCGAGCTGCTGCCCGAGCGCACCACCATGCAGGCCGGGTTCTTCCAGAACGGCAACCTCTCCATCGCCATCGCGGTGAACGCCGGCAACATCAACTTCGGTGGCACCCAGGTCAACACTGCCCTGGCCGCGGCCCTCGCCGGCGCCAACGTCCGCTTCGGCTGACGGCGCCACGGACCCAGCGGCTGCTGACGCACCCGCCGCGTCCAGGGGAGGGGCGGCCGGTCCCCGGCCGCCCCTCCCCGTGTCCGGATCGGCCGACGAGGGACGGAGAGGGAAGCGTGACGCAGACCGAGGTCCTCGACCGCCCGGCAACGGGTGGGATCCCGCTGCCACGGCTGGCCCCGGGCACCGAGCTGCTGGGCGAGTACCAGGACTCCGCCTACGAGGACCCCCGGTTCATCATCCGCCGGGTCGACGGGCAGGTCATGCAGCTGCCCCGCCTGCTCTACCGGGTGGCCGCTTCCCTCGACGGCCGGGACACCGAGCAGGTCGCGGCCGACCTGAGCGCCGAGCTCGGCCGTGAGCTGACCGCCGAGCAGGTGACCTTCCTGGTCGAGGAGCGGCTCCGGCCCGCCGGGATCATCGCTGCCGACCACGTCGACGAGCACGTCGCCGGGGCCGGGGACGCGAGCCTGCAGGCGCCGGTCCGCGCCGACCCGCTGCTGGGCCTCCGCTACCGCGCCGGGGTCATCCCGGCCGCCGTCAGCTGGCGCATCGCCGGGTTCTTCCGGCCGCTGTTCACCCGGCCGGCCTGGGTGGCGCTGGTCACCGCGTTCCTCGCCGTCGACGTCTGGATCGTGGCCCAGGGCGACGTCCTCGGCCGGATGGAGTCCGCCGTCGTCGACGTGGCCCGGCAGCCCGGGCTGGTGCTCGCCCTCCTCGGCCTCACCGTGGTCTTCACCGCCTTCCACGAGTCCGGCCACGTGACCGCCTGCCGCTACGGCGGCGCCCGTCCCGGCGAGGTCGGCGTCGGGCTCTACATCGTCTGGCCGGCGTTCTACAGCAAGGTCACCGACAGCTACCGCCTCGACCGGGTCGGGCGGCTGCGGACCGACCTGGGCGGCGTCTACTTCAACTGCATCGCCATGCTGGCGCTGGGCCTGTGCTACCTCGGGACGGGCGAGCCGTGGCTGCTCATCGCGCTGGTCACGATGCACGCGCAGACGGCCTGGCAGTTCCTCCCCAACCTTCGGATGGACGGCTACTACATCCTCGCCGACCTGGTGGGGGTCCCCGAGCTGTTCGGCTTCGTGAAGCCGGCGCTGCTGAGCCTGCTCCCGGGCCGCCCGTCCCACCCGCTCCTGCGCAAGCTCAGGCCACGGGCGCGCCGGGTGGTCGTGCTGTGGGTCGCACTGATCGTCCCCACGCTGCTCGCCTGGCTGGTCGCCGTCCTCGTCGCCCTGCCGCACCTGCTGCCCGTCGCCTGGCAGGCGTCGCTGGAGTACCTCCGGCGCCTCGACGCCGACGCCCGGAGCGGGGACGTCCTGGCCACCACGCTGGGCGTCTTCCAGCTCCTGCTCCTGGCCCTGCCGTGGCTCGGCCTGGGGCTCATCCTGTGGTCACTGGCCTCCCTGGTCGCCCGGCGTCCCGTCGCCCTGGTCGCCGGCCGTCCCGCCGTCCGCTGGGCCGGGCAGGTCGGGTCGGCCCACCGGGCAGCCGTCCGCCGGGTCGGTGCGGTGGTCGGGCTGGCAGGCCTCGGCGGCCTCCTGCTCGTGCGGGTGGCCTCCGTCGCCTGGTCGCACCCGGCCACCGCGGCGGAGCTCCGGCTGGTGGACGGCGCGTGGGCCGCCCTGCGCGGCGTGGACGGTGCCGCAGCGGGCTCCGGCGACCGGCTGCTGCGCCTGCAGGTGGCCGGCTACGCCTGGCTGACCGGTGCCTTCGAGCGGCACGACACGATCCTGGCGGGAGGCCGGGAACTCGCGGTCGTGGCTTCCGCGGTCCTGGTGGTGGCGCTCCTCGTGCTCGCCCGGACCCGGCGCGTACGCCCGGTCGCGGTGGCCCTGCCCCTGCTGGCGGTGCTCGTGATGGGGCCGGCGGTCACCGTGCTCGCCACGGTCGGCAGCGGTCTGGTCGGGGCCGCGTGGGCCGCCGTGGGCGCGCTCGTGCTGACCCGGGCACGGCGCCCCGTCGCCGGAGTGCTCGGGATCGCCGCCGTCACGGTGGGCGTGGCGACCGAGCCCCTGGTCGCCGTCCCGCTGGCCGTGGGCATCGGGACCCACCTCGGAGCCGGGTCGGGCCGGCGCGCGCGGCACGCGGGCGGACCCCGGCACGCCCGCCCGGACACGGTGGAGGGCGACACCCGACCGTGGCTGGCAGCGCTCGTCGTCCTCCCGGTCGCCGCTGTGGTGGCCACCGTGCCGAGCGGTCCGGCCGACCTCCCCCTCGGAGCCTCCGAGCGCGCCGTGCTGCTGCTCCTCGCGGCGCTCGCCGTCGGCACCGGGTTCCTCCTCCGCGGCCTCCGCCTGCCGGCGGCAGCCGCCGGTGCGGCCACCGTGTCGGCCGTGGTGCCCTGGCACGGGGCCGGCACGGCGCTCCCGGTGGTGCTGGGCACCGTGGGGCTGCTCGGCGTCCTGTTCGCTGCCGCGTGGACCGGTGGCCCGGCGACGGCCCGACCGCACCCGCTGCTCAGGGGCACCTTCCTCGTGACCGCCCTGGTCGTCGTGATCACCGGAGCGCTCTTCCTGCCGGTGTCCGCGCGGACCCCGCCGCACCAGCAGCTCGCCGACTGGATCGCCGGGCCGGCCTCCTCCGGCGGCACCGTGGCGGTGCCGGCCGGGCTGTGGGGGGACCTCCTCCGGGACGGGGTCCCGCCCGATCGGCTGGTCCGGGTCGGGTCGCCGGCGGCCGCGGAGGCGGACTGGGAGGTCACGGTCGGCGGCTCCACCGCCGGGGCACCGCCGGCTGCCGCCCTCGGCGGGGGGCCGTCTGTCCTCGTGGTCGGTCCGGGAGCGGGGACCGGGGGAGCGGCCTCCGGTCGGGCGAACTGATTGTGAGGGACGCGTAGCACAGGGGCACGACCCGGGCCGCGGGGGAGCCCGGACGTCGAATTCGGGACGAATCCGTGACTAAAGTCGCCGCGCGGGATCCGTACCAGTAGCTCGGGGGAGCGGCAGTGGCGAGGGAGCTCATGCCGGGAGCGGTGGAACGACGGACGGGACACGGGATGCCGTGGTCCGTCCCTGATCGCGCTCGTCCCGTCTGATGGAGGCGATGCGCTGGCCCCTCATGGGTCGGGAAGCCGAGCTCCGGACCATGAACGCTGCGCTCACCGCGAGGCCGGAGCGCAGCCTGGTGATCACAGGTCCCCCGGGGGTGGGGCGGTCCCGACTGGCTCGGGAGGCCCTGACCGCCGCCGCCCAGCGGGGCCACCCGACCGCGTGGGCCGTGGCCACCAGTGCCGCGGCGCTCGTGCCGCTCGGCGCGTTGGCCCACCTCCTGCCCGCGGTGGACGACGGCGCAACCGGACTGGCCCTGCTGCAACGGGCGACCGCGGCCATAGCCGGGGACGGGACCGGTCCGACCCCGGTCCTCGGCGTCGACGACGCCCATCTGCTCGACCAGATGTCGGTGACCCTCCTGCACCAGCTCGCCGCGAGCGGTGCGGTCATGCTGGTCCTGACCGTGCGCACCGGCGCGACGGAGCCGGATCCGGCCGCCCCGCTGTGGAAGGACGGGCTGGCCGACCGGATCCACCTGGAGCCGTTGCGCCGCGCCGAGCTCGTCCGGCTGGTCGGCCAGGTGCTCGGCGGGGACGTGGACGCCCGGACGGGTGAGCGACTCTGGCACCTGAGTCAAGGCAACCCGTTGTTCCTCCGGGAGCTGCTGGAGGACGGCGTCTGGAGCGGGCGGCTGACGAGGTGCGAGGGGGCGTGGCGGTGGCAGGACGCCATGCTGCCGTCCCAGCGGCTGGGTGAGATCGTGCTGGCCCAGCTGGGGCAGCTGGATGCCGCGGAGTGGCGGGTGCTGGAGGTCCTCGCCACGGTCGAACCGCTGTCGGCCCGCGAGGTCGAGGCGCTGAGCAGCCGTGAGGCCGTCGCCCGGCTCGAACGCCTCGGCGTCGTCGTCGACGACGCCGAGGGGACGCCGGGTCTCGTCCGTACGGCACACCCGCTGTACACGGAGGTCGTCCGGAGCCGTACACCGGAGGCGGTGCTCCGATCCATCCGCCGCGAGCTCCTCGCGGGCTCCGGGAACGACCGGTCCCCGGCACACGTCGCAGCCCGGTGCCTGGCGCTGCTCGACGGGGGGGAGCCGGTGCCGGACGCCGGGCAGCTCGCCGCGGCCGCACGGAGTGCGGCCGCGATGCTCGACCACCGCCTCGCCGGGCGCCTGGCGCGGGCCGCCGTCGAGGCGGGCGGGCAGGCGCCGGCGTACCTCGCGCTGGTGGAGGCCACCACCTGGCCCGGGTCCCCGGTGGAGACCGAGGACCTCACCCGCCACGCCGCAGAGGTCGCCGTCACGGACGACGACCGCGTCGAGGCCACGGTGATCCGGGTGCTCGACCTGGCCTGCGCCCTCGGTCAGGTCGCCCAGGCGCAGGCCGTGCTCGACGCGGTGGTCCCGGCAGTCCGTTCGGACCACGGCCGCTCCCTCCTCGCGGCGACCGGGGCGGTTCTCGCCTTCTGCAGCGGCGACCCGGTCGGGGCGGTGGACCAGGCAACGGCTGTGCGCTCCACCGCCCGCGAAGGGGAGCCGGCCTGGCAGATCGCGACCGCCGCGGCTGCACTGGGGCACGCCGTCACCGGAGCTCCGCGGTCGGCGCTGTCCAGGGTCGCCGAGGGGCGGGCCCGTCTGACGTGGCCGGATGGGAGGAGCGTGCCCGCCTTCGTGTACCTGGCGTTGACGCAGGCCGAGGTCATGGCGCTCCGCCTGAGCGGACGGGCGCGTGAGCTCGAGTCCCTCGCGGCCGACCTCCACCGGCGCAACCTGGCCGGTCCGGAGTGGTACGGGGACGCCGTCGCCTCCCTGCACTGTGGCTGGGCCGCGCTCGCCGCCGGGCGGGTACGACTGGCGGCCCGCTGGCTGGTGAGCGCGTACGCGGGCCTGCGGAGGGCCGACCCGCTGGGT
This sequence comes from Geodermatophilus sp. SYSU D01180, assembly GCF_054050415.1. Classification (NCBI taxonomy): domain Bacteria; kingdom Bacillati; phylum Actinomycetota; class Actinomycetes; order Geodermatophilales; family Geodermatophilaceae; genus Geodermatophilus; species Geodermatophilus sp. SYSU D01180. The sequence continues at coordinate 155,501 of NZ_JBJGZH010000006.1, forward strand.
CTCCTGCCGCTGTGCCGCTCCCAGCTCGCGATGGCGCGGGCGCTCCTCGGCGACGTCGACGCCGCACGCGGGCTCGTTGCCGAACTCGACGAAGCCGCCTCCGCGCTCCCCGTCTACGCCCCCTTCGTCCTCGTCGCACGCGCCGTGGTGGCCGGTGCCCAGGGACACTCCGCTGAGGCCGCCCGGCTCAGCCGGGAGGCCGCTCGGAGCGCCGCCGAACAGGGGCAGGTGGCGACCGAGGCGGTCGTCCTGCACACCACCTTCCGCTTCGGGCGCCCGCTCCACGTGGTCGACCGGCTCGGCGTCCTCGCCCGGCGCTGCGAGTCGGCCTACGTGCAGGACCTCGCCGACCACGTGGGGGCGATCGTGGCCGAGAACGGGGACGACCTCGACGTGCTGAGCCGCCGCTTCGAGGAGGCCGGCCTGGTGCTGACCGCTGCGGACGCCGCCGCGGAGGCAGCGGCCGCCCACGAGCGCCGCGGCGCGCGGCGTGCGGCGGCCACGGCCATGGCACGGGCCGTCACGCTGGCACGCGAGTGCGGCCTGGCAGGCAGTCAGTCCCTGCAGGCGCTGCTGCCCCCGTCCCTGACCGCACGGGAGCAGGAGGTGGCTCGGCTGGCCAGCCTCGGGCTGAGCAACGTGCAGATCGCGGACCGGCTGGTCGTGTCGGTGCGCACCGTCGAGGCGCACCTCTCTCACATCTACGGCAAGCTCGGCATCACCGGTCGGACCGAGCTGTCCGACGCGCTCGTGGACCCGCCACCGCGCACAGGCCCCTCGAACGGCGCCCGGGGGGAGTTGACGCTACGCGGTCGGCGGCTGTCCGCGCGGCTGTGACCGCGGGCCCGGGCGGGCGCGGACACGTGCCCCGGTCACCCGAGCCGGACCGACCCGGCCGGTGGCCGGGGCGCACGCACTCCGTGGCCCGGTCTCGTCGTGCTGTCGCGAGGCCTGCCGCTGGGCAGCGGTGTCTCCTCAGCGGGGGGCGCGGCGACGGTCCCAGGCCTCGTCCTCGTCGTCGACGGGGCCGCCGACGCCGTCCATGCCGGGGTTGAGCACGCCCCACTCGATGAGCCGGGTGGTGAGCTCGTCGGGGCTCATGTCGTAGATGATCGCCAGCGACTTGAGGTCCTCCGCCCGGATGGAGAGGACCTTGCCGTTGTAGTCGTGCCGCTGCGCCTGGATGGTCGAGGCGTAGCGGGCGAGGGGGCCGGCCTCGTCGGCCGGCAGCGAGCCCAGCGACTCGAGGTTCAGCACGATCTTGGTCGTCGAGGTGACGGCCGATGAGGGGCGCGGGTCGGGCAGCAGCTCGGAGACCGGCACGCCGTAGAAGACGGCGAGCTCGGAGAGCCGCTGGACGGTCACCGCGCGGTCCCCGCGTTCGTAGGACCCGACGACGACGGCCTTCCAGCGGCCGTGCGACTTGTCCTCCACGCCTTGGAGGGAGAGACCCTGCTGGTTGCGGATGGCCCGCAGCCGGGCGCCGAGTGCCCGTGAGTAGTCCGTGCTCATGCGTCTCTGCTCACTGTCCGTCGTCGTGTCGGAGGCTGGGTCGTCACGCAGCGTACTCACAAGTGGCGGATGGCAACAGCGCCTCCCTCGTGCGGGCCATCCTGGGACTCCCGCGCCCACCTGCGGGGCCACGACGCGCGACGACGGTCACACGGAGGGGTGCAGTACGGTCGAGACCGGTCCACCCACTCCTTTAACGACCCGTCCCGTGAGGCGGGGAAGGAGGCCTGATGGCCGGCACGACCGGGCCCCTGCCCGGGAACCAGTCCACAGACCCGTCCGGCGGCCCGGCGCCCACCGTGCTGCTCGCCGCTGCCGACGTCGCCCGCGTCGTCGACCGCATCGCCCACCAGGTGATCGAGAAGGCCGGCGACGCCCTGCCCGACCTCGTCCTGGTCGGCATCCCCACCCGCGGCGCCCCGCTGGCCCGCCGGCTGGCCGCCCGCATCGCCGCCTTCGCCGGCACGGCGGTCGACGTCGGCACCGTCGACATCACCCTCTACCGCGACGACCTGCGGATGCGCGGCGTCCGGGCGCTGGAGGACACCGTCCTGCCGCCCGCGGGCATCGACGGCCGGCTGGTCGTCCTCGTCGACGACGTGCTGTTCTCCGGCCGCTCGGTGCGCGCGGCCCTCGACGCGCTGCGCGACCTCGGCCGGCCCCGCGCGGTGCAGCTGGCGGTGCTGGTCGACCGCGGCCACCGCGAGCTGCCGATCCGCGCCGACTACGTGGGCAAGAACGTGCCCACCTCGCGCGCGCAGAAGGTCCGGGTCCACCTCGCCGAGACCGACGGCGCCGACGAGGTGCTGGTGACCGGCCGGTGAAGCGGCACCTGCTGGACGCGGCCGACCTCGACCGCGCCGACGCCACGCTCGTCCTCGACACCGCCGCGCAGATCGACCAGGCGCTGGCCGGCCGCGAGGTCAAGAAGCTGCCCACGCTGCGCGGCCGCACGGTGGTCAACCTCTTCTACGAGGACTCCACCCGCACCCGCATCTCCTTCGAGCTCGCGGCCAAGCGGCTGTCCGCGGACGTCATCAACTTCTCCGCCAAGGGCAGCAGCGTCTCCAAGGGCGAGAGCCTCAAGGACACCGCGCTCACCCTGGAGGCGATGGGCAGCGACGCGATCGTCGTCCGCCACTCGGCGTCCGGCGCTCCGCACCGGCTGGCCGGCTGGGTGCGCGGCAGCGTCGTCAACGCCGGCGACGGCACCCACGAGCACCCCACCCAGGCGCTGCTGGACGCCTACACGGTCCGCCGCCGGCTGGGCCGGCTCGACGGCGTGCGGGTGGCGATCGTCGGCGACGTCCTGCACAGCCGGGTGGCCCGCTCCAACGTCTGGCTGCTGACGACGCTCGGTGCGGAGGTCACCCTCGTCGCGCCGCCGACGCTGCTGCCGGTCGGCGTCGGGTCCTGGCCGGTGCAGGTCTCCTACGACCTCGACGCCGTGCTGCCCAAGGCCGACGTGGTGATGATGCTGCGGGTACAGGCCGAGCGGATGAACGCCTCGTTCTTCCCCAGCGCCCGCGAGTACAGCCGCCGCTACGGCCTGGACGCCCACCGGATGGCCGCGTTGTCCGACGACGCGATCGTCATGCACCCCGGCCCGATGAACCGCGGCATGGAGATCGCCGCCGACGTCGCCGACTCGGTCCGCTCGACGATCGTCGAGCAGGTCGGCAACGGCGTCTCCGTCCGCATGGCCGTGCTCTACCTGCTGCTCGGAGGGAACGCGTGACCACGCTGATCAAGGGGGCGCGCGTCCTCGGCGGCGAGCCCGCCGACCTGCTGCTCAAGGACGGACGGGTCGCCGCGGTCGGGGACCGGCTGTCCGCGACCGGCGCGACCGTCGTCGACGCCGACGGGCTGGTCGCGCTGCCCGGCCTGGTCGACCTGCACACCCACCTGCGCGAGCCCGGCCGCGAGGACGCCGAGACGGTCGAGACCGGCAGCCGGGCCGCGGCACTCGGCGGCTTCACCGCGGTGCACGCCATGGCCAACACCGACCCGGTCGCCGACACCGCCGGCGTCGTCGAGCAGGTGTGGCGGCTGGGCCAGGAGGCCGGGCTGGTCGACGTCGTCCCGGTCGGGGCGGTGACGGTGGGCCTCCGGGGCGAGCGGCTGGCCGAGCTCGGCGCGATGGCCGACTCCGCCGCCCGCGTGCGGGTCTTCTCCGACGACGGGCACTGCGTCGCCGACCCCGCGCTCATGCGCCGCGCACTGGAGTACGTCAAGGCCTTCGACGGCGTCGTCGCCCAGCACGCCGAGGAGCCGCGGCTGACCGCCGGCGCGCAGATGAACGAGGGCGACCGCTCCGCGCGGCTCGGGCTCATCGGCTGGCCGGCCGCCGCCGAGGAGGCGGTCATCGCCCGCGACGTGCTGCTCGCCCAGCACGTGGGCGCCCGGCTGCACGTCTGCCACGTCTCCACCGCCGGGTCGGTGGAGATCCTGCGGTGGGCCAAGTCCCGCGGCGTGCAGGTGACCGCCGAGGTCACCCCGCACCACCTGCTGCTCACCGAGGCCTGCGCCGAGTCCTACGACCCGGTGTTCAAGGTCAACCCGCCGCTGCGCACTGACGAGGACGCGCAGGCCCTCCGGCAGGGCCTGGCCGACGGCACCATCGACGCCGTCGCCACCGACCACGCGCCGCACGCGGTGGAGGACAAGGAGAGCGAGTGGGCGCAGGCCCGGCCCGGGATGCTCGGGCTGGAGCAGGCGCTGTCGGTGGTGCTGGAGACGCTGGTGGAGCCCGGCCTGCTCGACTGGGCCGGCGTCGCCGACCGCATGTCGGCCCGCCCGGCGGCCATCGGCCGCCTGACCGGACACGGGCGCCCGATCGCGCCCGGTGAGCCAGCCAACCTGCTGCTGCTCGACTCCGCCGCCCGGGCCACCGTCGACCCGGCCGCGCTGGCCAGCCGCAGCCGCAACAGCCCCTACGCCGGCCGGGAGCTCCCCGGCCGCGTGGTCGCCACGTTCCTGCGGGGCGAGGCGACCGTCCTGGACGGAAAGGCACAGAAGTGAGCGAGGCGATCCTCGTCCTCGAGGACGGCAGGACGTTCCGCGGCGAGTCCTACGGCAAGGTCGGCACGACGGTCGGCGAGGCGGTGTTCGCCACCGGGATGACCGGCTACCAGGAGACGCTGACCGACCCCAGCTACGCCGGCCAGATCGTCACGATGACCGCGCCGCACGTCGGCAACACCGGCGTCAACGGGGAGGACGACGAGAGCCGCCGCATGTGGGTGGCCGGGTTCGTCGTCCGCGACCCCGCCCGCCGCCCGGCCAACTGGCGGGCCACCGGCAGCCTCGACGACGAGCTCGCCGCGCAGGGCGTCGTCGGGATCAGCGGCGTCGACACCCGCGCCCTGACCCGCCACCTGCGCGAGCGCGGCGCCATGCGGGCCGGGATCAGCAGCGAGTCCACCGACGCCGACGCGCTGCTCGCCCGGGTGCGCGCCGCCGAGGGCATGGTCGGCGCCGACCTCGCGCCGCACGTGAGCACCCGCGAGCCCTACGTCGTCCCGGCGGTGGGGGAGCGGCGGTTCACCATCGCCGCGCTCGACCTCGGCATCAAGACCGCGACCCCGCGGCACCTCGCCGAGCTCGGCGTCGAGACGCACGTGCTGCCCTCGACCGCGACCGCGCAGGACCTGCTCGCGGCCGGCCCCGACGGCGTGTTCCTGTCCAACGGCCCCGGCGACCCGGCCGCGGCCGACTACGCCGTCGCCGCGGTGCGGGGCGTGCTCGACGCCGGCCGGCCGCTGTTCGGCATCTGCTTCGGCAACCAGATCCTCGGCCGGGCGCTGGGCCTGGGCACCTACAAGCTGCGCTTCGGCCACCGCGGCCTCAACCAGCCGGTGCTCGACCGGGTGAGCGGCACGGTCCGGGTGACCAGCCACAACCACGGGTTCGCCGTCGACGCGCCGCTGGACCGGCCCACCGACACCGCCCACGGCCGGGTCGAGGTCAGCCACGTCGGCCTCAACGACGACGTCGTCGAGGGCCTGCGCCTGCTCGACGCCCCGGCGTTCAGCGTCCAGTTCCACCCCGAGTCCGCGGCCGGCCCGCACGACGCCGCGCCGCTGTTCGGCCGGTTCGTCGACCTCATGGACGCCCACCGGAACGACGGCAGAGCGGTCAGCCCGGCGCCGCGGGTCCAGTCCAGCACGGGGGAGAACGCCTGATGCCCAAGCGCACCGACATCTCGCACGTCCTGGTCATCGGCTCCGGGCCGATCCTCATCGGCCAGGCCGCGGAGTTCGACTACTCCGGCACCCAGGCCTGCCGCGTGCTGCGCGCCGAGGGCCTGCGGGTCAGCCTGGTCAACAGCAACCCGGCGACGATCATGACCGACCCCGACGTCGCCGACGCCACCTACGTCGAGCCGCTGACGCCGGAGTTCGTCGAGCGGGTCATCGCCAAGGAGCGCCCCGACGCGCTGCTGGCCACCCTCGGCGGGCAGACCGCGCTGAACATCGCGATCGGCCTGTACGAGAACGGCACGCTGGAGCGTTACGGCGTCCGGCTGATCGGCGCCGACGTCGACGCGATCAACCGCGGCGAGGACCGGCAGATGTTCAAGGACATCGTCCGGTCCATCGGCGCCGACGCCCCGCGCTCGCGGGTCTGCGCCACCGTCGAGGAGGCACTGGAGACCGCCGCCGAGGTCGGCTACCCCGTCGTCATCCGGCCCAGCTTCACCATGGGCGGCCTGGGCTCGGGCTTCGCCACCGACGAGGCGATGCTGCGCCGGATGGCCTCCCACGGCCTGGCCGACTCCCCGGTGCACACCGTGCTCGTCGAGGAGTCGGTGCTCGGCTGGAAGGAGTACGAGCTCGAGCTCATGCGCGACCGCAGCGACAACGTGGTCGTCATCTGCTCGATCGAGAACGTCGACGCGATGGGCGTGCACACCGGCGACTCGGTCACCGTCGCGCCGGCGATGACCCTCACCGACCGCGAGTACCAGCGGATGCGCGACGTCGGCATCGCGGTGCTGCGCGAGGTCGGCGTCGACACCGGCGGCTGCAACATCCAGTTCGCGGTCAACCCGGCCGACGGGCGCCTGGTCGTCATCGAGATGAACCCGCGGGTGTCGCGGTCGTCGGCGCTGGCGTCGAAGGCCACCGGCTTCCCGATCGCCAAGATCGCGGCGAAGCTGGCCATCGGCTACACCCTCGACGAGATCACCAACGACATCACCGGCGTCACCCCGGCGAGCTTCGAGCCGGCGCTGGACTACGTCGTCGTGAAGATCCCGCGGTTCGCGTTCGAGAAGTTCCCCGGCGCCGACCCGCGGCTGACCACGACGATGAAGAGCGTCGGCGAGGTCATGGCGATGGGCCGCAACTTCCCCGAGGCGCTGGGCAAGGCGATGCGGTCCACGGAGACCAAGGTCGCCGGGTTCTGGACCGGGGCCGGCGGGGCCGGTGGAGACGTCGCCGGGTCCAGCGCCGAGGAGCTGCTGGAGGCGCTGCGCACGCCGGTCGACGGGCGGCTCTACGTCGCCGAGGCCGCGTTGCGCGCCGGCGCCACCGTCGAGCAGGTCGCCGCGGCCAGCGGGTTCGACCCGTGGTTCGTCGACCAGATCGCGCTGGTCGGCGAGGTCGGCACCGAGGTCCGCGAGGCGCCGGCGCTCACCGCCGCGGTGCTGCGCCGGGCCAAGCGGCACGGGCTCTCCGACCGGCAGATCGCCGCGCTGCGCCCGGAGCTGTCGGGGGAGGACGGCGTCCGGCTGCTGCGCCACCGGCTCGGCGTCCGGCCGGTGTTCAAGACCGTGGACACCTGCGCCGCCGAGTTCGCCGCCCGCACGCCGTACCACTACTCGTCCTACGACGAGGAGACCGAGATCGAGCCGCGCGACAAGCCGGCCGTGCTGATCCTCGGCTCCGGGCCCAACCGGATCGGCCAGGGCATCGAGTTCGACTACTCCTGCGTGCACGCGGTCATGGCGCTGCAGGACGCCGGCTACGAGGCCGTGATGGTCAACTGCAACCCCGAGACGGTCTCCACCGACTACGACACCGCCGACCGGCTGTACTTCGAGCCGCTGACCTTCGAGGACGTCCTCGAGGTGGTCGAGGCCGAGCGGGCCGCCGGTCCCGTGGCCGGGGTCATCTGCACCCTCGGCGGGCAGACGCCGCTCGGTCTCGCCCAGCGGCTCAAGGACGCCGGGGTGCCGGTGCTGGGCACCTCCCCGGAGGCCATCGACGACGCCGAGGACCGCGGCGCGTTCTCCCGGGTGCTCGCCGACGCCGGCCTGCTCGCGCCCAAGCACGGCACCGCGACGACGTTCGCCGAGGCCCGCGCGATCGCCGCCGAGATCGGCTACCCGGTGCTGGTCCGCCCGTCCTACGTGCTCGGCGGGCGCGGCATGGAGATCGTCTACGACGACGCCACGCTCGAGGCCTACATCGCCAAGGCCACCGACGTCAGCCCCGAGCACCCGGTGCTGGTGGACCGGTTCCTGGAGGACGCCGTCGAGATCGACGTCGACGCGCTCTACGACGGCACCGAGCTCTACCTCGGCGGCGTCATGGAGCACATCGAGGAGGCCGGCATCCACTCCGGCGACTCCGCGTGCGCGCTGCCGCCGATCACCCTGGGCTCCTCGGACCTGGCGCAGATCCGCACCGCCACCGAGGCGCTGGCCGCCCGCATCGGCGTCCGCGGGCTGCTCAACGTGCAGTACGCGCTCAAGGACGACGTCCTGTACGTGCTGGAGGCCAACCCGCGGGCCAGCCGCACGGTGCCGTTCGTGTCGAAGGCGACCGCGGTGCAGCTGGCCAAGGCCGCGGCGCGGATCGCGGTGGGGGAGACGATCGCCGAGCTGCGCACCGCCGGCGTGCTGCCGGCCACCGGCGACGGCACCGACCTGCCCGAGGACGCGCCGATCGCGGTCAAGGAGGCGGTGCTGCCCTTCCACCGGTTCCGCACCGTCGAGGGCCACGGCGTCGACACGGTCCTGTCGCCGGAGATGAAGTCCACCGGCGAGGTCATGGGCCTCGACGACGGCTTCGGGACGGCGTTCGCCAAGTCCCAGGCCGCCGCCTACGGCTCGCTGCCCACCGAGGGCACGGTGTTCGTCTCGCTGGCCAACCGGGACAAGCGGGCCGCGGTGTTCCCGGTCAAGCGGCTGGCCGACCTCGGCTTCCGGGTGCTGGCCACCGCCGGCACCGCGCAGGTGCTGCGCCGCAACGGCGTCGAGTGCGAGGTGGTCGGCAAGTACAGCGAGGGCCCGGGCAACTGCGTCGAGCGGATCCTGGCCGGCGACGTCGACGTCGTGGTCAACACGCCGTTCGGGTCGCCGGGCAACAGCGGGCCGCGGCTGGACGGCTACGAGATCCGCACCGCGGCGGTGGCCGCCGGCATCCCGTGCGTCACCACGGTGCAGGGGCTGGCGGCGGCGGTGCAGGGCGTGGAGGCGCTGCGCCGCGGCGGGCTCGGGGTGCGCAGCCTGCAGGAGGTCCACGCCGGTATCGCCGCCGCGCCGCCGCGCTCGTGAGCGTCGTCGGGCGGGTGCGCGACGACCTGGTCGCGCGCGGGCTGCTCGACGGGCTGGCGGCGTCGTTCCTCGCCGGGGTCACCCGGTTCGCGACGCCGCCGGCGTCCGAGCTCGACGCCCTGCGCGGCGGCGCCGAGGGGCTGGCCGCCCGGCTGGCGACAGGGGAGGCCGGCGACGGCGACCTGCCGCTGCTCACCCGGGTGGCGTTCTTCGCCGGGCACGGCGGGCTGCTCGCCGCGCACGGGGTGCGGACGCCGTCCTACGACCTGCTCGGCTCCTACCGGGACAACCTGACGACCCCGGTCGGCCCGCGGCTGCCCGAGCGGCCGCGGGCCGGCGACCGGCGGTGGCGGGTGCTCGGCCGCGACGTCGCCTTCCCGCTGGGTGTGCCGGCCTGCGTGCTGAACGGCGGCGAGGAGTGGGTGCGTTTCCACGCCCGCAACGGGTTCAGCGTGCTCACCTACAAGACGGTGCGCAGCCGGGCGCACGAGCCCAACGTGCAGCCGAACTGGACGTTCGCGCCGCGCCCGCCCGGCGACGCCGTCGTCTCCGACCCCTGGGACTGGGTCGAGCCCGGCTCCCCGGACGTCAGCACGGTCAACTCGTTCGGCGTCCCCTCGCCGGCGCCGGAGGAGTGGATGGCCGACCTCGAGCGGTCGCTGGCCACCGTCGACGCCGACCAGCTGCTGCTGGTCAGCGTCATGGGGTCCGGCGACGGCCCCGCCCTGGTCGACGACTTCGCCCGCGTCGCGGCGATGGCGCAGGAGGCCGGCGCGACCGTCGTCGAGCTGAACCTGTCCTGCCCGAACACGCTGTCGGCCTCCCCGGACGGCGTGGAGCCACCGCTGTGCCTGGACGCGGACGCCACGGTCGCCGTCGTCGAGGGCGTGCGCCGCGCGCTGGCCGACCGCACCGGGCTGGTCGCCAAGCTGTCCTGGCTCGACGAGGACCGGCTGGCCGCGCTGGTGCCCCGGCTGGCGCCGCTGGTCGACGGCGTCGCCGGCATCAACACGGTCGCGAGCCGGGTGGTGCGCGGCGACGGCGAGCCGACCTTCCCCGCCCGCGCGGTGGCCGGGCTGTCGGGGGCGGCGGTCCGCGGGCAGGCCCTGGAGTTCACCCGCCGGCTGGTGGCGCTGCGCGAGGCGTCCGGCCGGCGCTTCGACGTGCTGGCGATGGGCGGGGTGACCGACCCGGCGTCGTTCGCGGCGCTGTGGGACGCCGGCGCCGACGCCGTGCAGTCCGCCTCGGGCGCCTTCGCCGACCCCTTCCTCGCCCGCGACTGCATCGCCGCGCACGGCGACACCCTGCCGCGAGCGGTGCCACGGTGAGCGCGCCGTTCGGGCAGCGGCTCGCCGACGCCGTCGCCGCCCGCGGGCCGCTGTGCGTGGGCATCGACCCGCACGCGCCGCTGCTGGCGCGCTGGGGCCTGGCCGACGACGTCGACGGGCTGCGCCGGTTCACCGACACGGTGGTCGACGCGCTGGCCGGCGAGGTCGCCGTGCTCAAGCCGCAGTCGGCGTTCTTCGAGCGGCACGGCTCGCGCGGCCTGGCCGTGCTGGAGGACGCCGTCGCCCGGGCGCGGGAGGCCGGGGCGCTGGTGCTGCTGGACGCCAAGCGCGGCGACATCGGCTCGACCATGGACGCCTACGCCGACGTGCTGCGCCCGGAGCACCCGTGCGCCGTCGACGCGCTCACCGTCAGCCCCTATCTCGGGCCCGGCTCGCTGCAGCCGGCCGTGGACACCGCCCGGCTCACCGGCGGCGGGCTGTTCGTGCTGGCCCGCACGTCCAACCCCGACGCCGGCACGCTGCAGCACGCGGCGGTGGGGGAGCGGTCGGTGGCGCAGGTCGTCGTCGACACCGTGCGCGGCTGGAACACCCCCGGCTGGACGGTCGGCGACCCGCTGCCCGACCTCGGCGCGGTGCAGGACCTCCGCAGCCGCTGGGGCGCCACGACCGGGTCCTTCGGCGTGGTCGTCGGGGCCACGCTGCGCGAGCCCGACGTCGAGCTCGACGGGCTCGGCGGGCCGGTGCTCGCGCCGGGGCTGGGCGCCCAGGGCGGCTCGGCCGCGGACCTGCGGCGGCTGTTCGGCACCGGCCGCGCCGTCGTCCCGACCGTCTCCCGCGACGTGCTCGCCGCGGGCCCGGACCCGGCCGCGCTGCGCGCCGCCGCGGCCCGGTGGGCGGAGGAGCTCACCAGCTGAGACGGCCGCCGGACGGGCGTGCCGAGCGCGTCGTCCGGCGTGTCACGTCCCGATGCGACGGGGCGTCCGAGCCGATACGAATGCGTTTCGTATACTTTGTGACCTGCGGTGTTCACGGACGGTCACGCCGACCCTCCACGGGGCGTCACGAGCGGACGACGGCAGATCGAAGAGCTCGTGCAAACAGCGCGTGACCTGCGGATTCGTGGTTACTAGGTTGATCGTCGGTGCCCAGACCGCGGGCCCGCACCCGACACCGCACGTACCCGCCGGGTCGCAGATCCCCGGCAACGACACGATGGGACGCACCATGCCCCTCCCCGACCTGTCCCCCGAACAGCGCGCCGCCGCACTGGAGAAGGCCGCCGCCGCCCGCAAGGCGCGCGCCGAGCTCCGCGAGCGGCTGAAGAGCAAGGGCGCCACGGTCGGCGACGTCCTCAAGCAGGGCGAGACCGACGAGGTCATCGGCAAGATGCGCGTCTCCGCCGTCCTGGAGTCCCTGCCCGGCGTGGGCAAGGCGCGGGCTGCGAAGATCATGGAGCGGCTCGAGATCTCCCCGACCCGCCGGGTGCGCGGCCTGGGCGCCAACCAGCGCAAGGCGCTGGAGGCGGAGTTCGGCGGCGATCCGGTGGCCGCCGACCAGGTGCCCGCCGACTCGACGGTCTGAGGTCAGCCCGCCGCACCACCCGCCCGACACCAGCACCACGAGGGACCACCCGTTGCCGACTGCCCAGCCGATCCCTGCCCCGGCGCGCCTCACGGTGCTCTCCGGACCCTCGGGGGTCGGCAAGGGCACCGTCGTCGCCGAGGTCCGCCGCCGGTACCCCGACGTGTGGGTCTCGGTGTCGGTGACCACCCGCCGGCAGCGCCCGGGCGAGGTCGACGGGGTGCACTACCACTTCCTCAGCGACGCCGAGTTCGACCGGCTGGTCGCCGAGGACGGCCTGCTCGAGTGGGCCGAGTACGCGGGCAACCGCTACGGCACGCCGGCCGCCCCGGTCCGCGAGCGCCTCGCGGCCGGGGCCCCGGCGCTGCTCGAGATCGAGCTGCAGGGCGCCCGCCAGGTGCGGGCGCGCGCCCCGGAGGCGCAGCTGGTCTTCCTCGCCCCGCCGTCGTGGGCGGAGCTGAAGAGCCGGCTGGCCGGCCGGGGCTCGGAGCCGCCGGCCGTGCAGGAGCGCCGGCTGGCGATCGCGCAGGCCGAGCTGGACGCCTCGGGGGAGTTCGACGTCGTGGTGGTCAACGACGACGTCGCGAAGGCCGCGGACGAGTTGGTAGGATTGCTGGTCGCGCCGTCGTCCGGGAAGGCCGTCGGCGCCTCCGAGTGACCGGCCACCCGAGGCCCCTCACTCCCACCGAGCCAACCGAGGAGCACGCCCGCCCGTGTCCGGAGTCGCACCCGCCCCCGAGGGCATCACCAACCCGCCGATCGACGAGCTGCTCGAGCGCACCAGCAGCAAGTACGGCCTGGTGATCTTCGCCGCCAAGCGCGCGCGCCAGATCAACGCCTACTACAGCCAGCTCTCCGAGGGCCTGCTCGAGTACGTCGGCCCGCTGGTCGACACCGCGCCCCAGGAGAAGCCCCTGTCGATCGCGCTGCGCGAGATCAACGAGGGCCTGCTGACCCACACCGCCGGCGAGAACTAGACGAAGGACCCCCTCGCCCCCACGCCTCGCACGCTCGGCGCGGGGCCCTGCGACGGGGCCGTTCCAGCCCCTTGCGAGTGACGACGCCCCCGGCCCGGGCCGGGGGCGTCGTCGCGTCTGCGGGAGGATGGGCCGCATGAGCCGGATCGTGCTGGGCGTCGCCGGGGGCGTGGCCGCCTACAAGGCCGCCCTGCTGCTGCGCGCGCTGACCGAGGCCGGGCACGACGTCCGCGTCGTCCCCACGCCCGGTGCGCTGCACTTCGTCGGTGCGGCGACCTTCGAGGCGCTGTCCGGCCACCCGGTCACCACCGACGTCTGGTCGGAGGTGCCCGAGGTCGCCCACGTGCGGATCGGGCAGACCGCCGACCTCGTCGTCGTCGCGCCGGCCACCGCCGACCTGCTCGCCCGCGCCGCGACGGGCCGCGCCGACGACCTGCTCACCGCCACGCTGCTCACCGCGCACTGCCCGGTGGTGTTCGTGCCGGCCATGCACACCGAGATGTGGCTGCACCCGGCCACCCAGGACAACGTCGCCACGCTGCGCCGCCGCGGCTCGGTCGTGCTGCCGCCCGCCGTCGGCCGGCTGACCGGTCCCGACTCCGGCCCCGGCCGGCTGCCCGAGCCCGCCGACGTGGCCGCGCTGGCGCAGGTGGTCCTCGCGGCGGGCGCCGACGTCGTGCGCGCCGACCTCACCGGCCGCCGCGTCCTGATCAGCGCCGGCGGCACCCGCGAGCCGCTGGACCCGGTGCGCTACCTGGGCAACCGCTCGTCCGGCAAGCAGGGCTGGGCGCTGGCCCGCGTCGCCGCCGCCCGCGGCGCCCACGTCACCCTCGTCGCGGCCAACGTCGACCTGCCCGCGCCGTTCGGCGTCCGCGTCGTCCCCGTCGGGACGGCGGAGGAGCTGCGCGCCGCGATGCTCGCCGAGGCCGGGTCGGGCGGGGAGGCGGCAGCCGACGTCGTCGTCATGGCCGCGGCCGTCGCGGACTTCCGGCCGGCCACAGTCGCGGGGACCAAGCTCAAGAAGGACAGCGCGAGCGAGCCCGACGCCGTCCCGCTGGTGCGCAACCCCGACGTGCTCGCCGAGCTGGTCACCAAGCGCGCCCCCGGGCAGCTCGTGGTCGGCTTCGCCGCCGAGACCGGGGACGCCGACGCCGACGTGCTGGCCCACGCCCGTGCCAAGCTCGCCCGCAAGGGCTGCGACCTGCTGGTCGTCAACGACGTCTCCGGCGGCGGGGTGTTCGGCCGCCCGGACAACGCCGCCGTCGTCCTCGCCGCCGACGGCACCGCCACCGAGGTGCCGCACGGCAGCAAGGACGCCGTCGCCGCGGCCGTCTGGCAGGTCGTCCTGCCCCGTCTCGCCTGACCGGCGGCTGCCACGGGCGGGACGCGCCGGTAAGTTGCTCCCACGGCGCGGGCAGGCCGCGCCGTGATCTCGTCACCGACCCAGGGAGAACCGAGTGCCACGCCGCCTCTTCACGTCCGAGTCGGTGACCGAGGGCCACCCGGACAAGATCGCCGACCAGATCAGCGACGCGATCCTCGACGAGATGCTGGCGCAGGACCCGCGCAGCCGCGTCGCCGTCGAGACGCTCATCACCACCGGCCAGGTCCACATCGCCGGCGAGGTCACCACCGCCGGCTACGTCGACATCGCCGACGTCGTCCGCCGCACCGTGCTGCGGATCGGCTACGACTCCTCCCGCAAGGGCTTCGACGGCGCCTCGTGCGGCGTCAGCGTGTCCCTGGGCTCCCAGTCGCCGGACATCGCGCAGGGGGTGGACACCGCCTACGAGGCGCGCACCACCGGCACCACCGACGACGAGATCGAGCGCCAGGGCGCCGGCGACCAGGGCCTGATGTTCGGCTACGCCACCGACGAGACCCCCGAGCTCATGCCGCTGCCGATCGCGCTGGCGCACCGGCTCTCGCGCCGGCTGGCCGCGGTCCGCAAGGACGGCTCGGTGCCCTACCTGCGCCCCGACGGCAAGACCCAGGTCACCGTCGTCTACGAGGACGACCGGCCGGTCGGCGTCGACACCGTCGTCGTCTCCTCGCAGCACGCCGAGGACATCTCCATCGAGCAGCTGCTCACCCCCGACGTGCAGGAGCTCGTCGTCGAGCCGGAGCTGCGGGCCCTCGGCCTGCCCACCGACGGATACCGGCTGCTGGTCAACCCGACCGGCAAGTTCGTCATCGGCGGCCCGATGGGCGACGCCGGGCTGACCGGCCGCAAGATCATCGTCGACACCTACGGCGGCATGGCCCGCCACGGCGGCGGCGCGTTCTCCGGCAAGGACCCGTCCAAGGTCGACCGGTCCGGCGCCTACGCGATGCGCTGGGTGGCCAAGAACGTCGTCGCCGCGGGCCTGGCCCGCCGCTGCGAGGTGCAGGTGGCCTACGCCATCGGCGCCGCGCACCCGGTCGGCCTGTTCGTCGACACCCACGGCACCGGCACCGTCCCGGACGACGTCCTGGAGAAGGCGGTCACCACGGTGTTCGACCTGCGCCCGGGCGCGATCGTGCGCGACCTGGACCTGCTGCGGCCGATCTACGGCCCGACCGCCGCGTACGGCCACTTCGGCCGCACCGACGTCGAGCTGCCGTGGGAGCGCACCGACCGCGTGGAGGCCCTCCGCTCCGCGGTGGGCTGACGGAGGACGTCACCGGGGTCGCGGCGGGGCCAGGATCGTCGGACCCGGCGGGGACACTGCTGCGACACGACCCCGCCGAACGGAGAACAGCGCTGTCGACGGACCCCGCGCCCCTTCCCCCTCGCGAGCTCGGGGCGAGCCTCCGCGCGGGGCCGAAACGCGTGGCCCGGGTCGTCGTCGACGTGCCGCTGGCCCATCTCGACCGGGCCTTCGACTACGCGGTCCCGGACGAGATGGCCGGCGAGGTCCGGGCCGGCTGCCGGGTGCGGGTGCGCTTCGCCGGGCAGCTGGTCGACGGGTTCGTGCTCGAGCTCACCGACGTCAGCGAGTCCGGCCGCAAGCTGGCCCCGCTGGCCAAGCTGGTCTCCTCCGAGCCGGTGCTCACCCCCGAGGTGGCCGCGCTGGCCCGCTCGGTCGCGCAGCGCTGGGGCGGCACGCTGACCGACGTCCTGCGGCTGGCCGTCCCGCCGCGCCGGGCGGCCGCGGAGAAGCGCCCGCCGGCAGGGCCCCCGGACCCGCCGGCGGCGCCGGACCCAGCCGGCTTCGCCCGCTACCCGACCGGGCCGGCGCTGCTGGCCGCCGTCGCCGAGGGTCGGCCCGCCCGCGCGGTGTGGACGGCGCTGCCGGGGGAGGACTGGCCCGCCCGGCTGGCCGAGCTGTGCCAGGCGGCGCTGTCCGGCGGCCGCGGCGCGCTGGTGGTCGTCCCCGACGGCCGGGACCTGGACCGGCTGGAGGCCGCGGCCGCCGCCCGGCTGCCGGCGGGGTCGTTCGTCGTGCTCCGCGCCGACGCCGCCCCCGACGCCCGCTACCGCCGCTTCCTCGACGCCGCCCGCGGCAGCGCGAAGGTCGTCCTCGGCACCCGCGCGGCGGCCTTCGCGCCCGTCGCCGACCTGGGCCTGGTCGCCATCTGGGACGACGGCGACGACCTGCACGCCGAGCCGCGCGCCCCCTACGCGCACGCCCGCGACGTGCTGGTGCACCGCGCGCACCTGTCCTCGTGCGCCGCAGTCGTCGCGGCCACCGCGCGCACCGCCGAGGCCGCGCTGCTGGTGGAGAGCGGCTGGGCGCACGAGCTCGCCGCCGACCGCGCCACGCTGCGCGCGGTCGCCCCGCGGGTGCAGGCTCTCGGAGAGGACCACGAGCTGGCCCGCGACCCCGCCGCGCGCACCGCCCGGCTGCCCAGCCTCGCCCACCGGGTGGCCCGCGCGGCGCTGGCCGAGGGCACCCCGGTGCTGGTGCAGGTGCCGCGCGCCGGCTACGCGCCCGGGCTGTCCTGCGACCGCTGCCGGGCGCCGGCCCGCTGCGCGGTCTGCTCCGGGCCGCTGGGCATCGCGCCCACGCCCGGACCGGGCGGCTCACGGGTGCCCGCCTGCCGCTGGTGCGCCCGCCCCGCGGCCACCTTCGACTGCCCGCACTGCCACGGGACGAAGCTGCGCGCCTCCGTCGTCGGCGCCAACCGCACCGCCGAGGAGCTGGGCCGGGCGTTCCCCGGGGCGCCGGTGCGGGTGTCCGGGCGCGGGTCCGGCGTGCTGCCGTCGGTGCCGGCCGGGCCGCAGCTGGTCGTGGCCACCCCGGGCGCCGAGCCGGTCGCCGAGGGCGGCTACGGCGCCGCGCTGCTGCTCGACTCGTGGGCGCTGCTCGGGCGCGCGGACCTGCGGGCGGGGGAGGAGACCCTGCGCCGCTGGATGAACGCCGCCACGCTGGTGCGGGCGCACGGCTCGGTCGTCGTCGCCGCCGACGCCGCGCACCCCGTCGTCCAGGCGCTGGTCCGCTGGGACCCGGGCTGGCTGGCCGCGCGCGAGCTCGCCGACCGCCGCGAGCTCGGCTTCCCGCCGGCCACCCGGATGGCCGCGCTGTCCGGCTCGCCGGCCGCGCTGGCGGAGTTCCTCGCCGCCGCGCGGCTGCCCGGCGACGCCGACCTGCTCGGCCCGGTGCCCGAGCCGCCGCGGCCCGGGCAGGACGGCGAGCGCGAGCGGTACCTCGTGCGGGTGCCGCGCACCGAGGGCCTGGCGCTGGCGACCGCCCTGGCCGAGGTGCAGGGCGTGCGCAGCGCCCGCAAGGTGCCCGAGCACGTGCGCGTCCAGCTCGACCCGCTCGACCTGGTCTGAGCGGCCCCCGGGCGGCAGAAATGGCCATTCCTGCCGCTCACTTACCATCGACCGGTGAGCGTCACCCCCATCCGGCTGCTGGGCGACCCGGTCCTGCACCGGCCCGCGGCGCCCGTCGTCGACTTCGACGCGGAGCTGCGCCGGCTCGTCGCGGACCTGACCGACACCATGCACGCCGCCGGCGGGGCCGGGCTCGCGGCGCCGCAGATCGGCGTCGGGCTGCGGGTCTTCACCTGGTACGTCGACGGCGAGGTGGGCCACCTGGTCAACCCCTCGGTCGACCTGGTCGGCGACGAGACCGAGGAGGCGCCCGAGGGTTGCCTGTCCATCCCGGGCTTCCGCTTCGACTGCCGGCGGCACCTGCACGTCGTCGCGACCGGGTGGAACGCGCACGGCGACCCGGTGCGGGTGGAGGGCTCGAACCTGCTGGCCCGCGCGGTGCAGCACGAGGTCGACCACCTCGACGGCGTCGTGTTCGTCGACCGGCTCGACCCCGAGGCCGCCGCCGCGGCGCGGGCCGCGCTGGCCGAGGCCGAGTGGGCGGGCATGGGGGCCTGGGTCCCGCGCGTGGAGGTGAGCCCCCACTGAGGCTCCTGTTCGCCGGGACGCCCGAGGCCGCCGTCCCCTCGCTGGAGGCGCTGCTGGCCTCCGACCACGAGGTGGCCGCCGTGCTCACCCGGCCCGACGCCCGCTCCGGCCGCGGCCGGAAGGTCAGCCGTTCCCCGGTGGCCGAGCGCGCCGACGCCGCCGGCCTGCCGGTGCTGCAGCCCCGCTCGCCGCGCGAGCCGGAGTTCCTCGAGCAGCTCGCGGACCTCGCCGTCGACTGCGCGCCGGTGGTCGCCTACGGCGCGCTGGTCCCGCCCGCGGCGCTGGAGCTGCCCGCGCACGGCTGGGTGAACCTGCACTTCTCGCTGCTGCCGGCCTGGCGCGGCGCCGCCCCCGTGCAGCACGCGGTCATGGCCGGCGACGAGGTCACCGGCGCCTGCACCTTCCGGCTCGAGCAGGGCCTGGACACCGGCCCCGTCTTCGGCCTGGTCACCGAGCCGATCGGCCCGCGCGACACCGCCGGCGACCTGCTCGGCCGGCTCGCGGTCAGCGGCGCCCGGCTGCTGGTCGCCACCCTCGACGGCATCGCGGCCGGCACGCTCGTCCCGCGGCCCCAGCCGGTCGAGGGGGTCAGCCTCGCGCCGCGGATCGAGACCGCCGACGCCCGGGTCGACTGGGCGCTGCCCGCGCACGTGGTCGACCGGCGGGTGCGCGGGGTGACCCCGGCGCCGGGGGCGTGGACCACCTGGCGCGGCGACCGGCTGCGCCTGGGACCGGTCGAGCCGCTGCCGACCGCCCTGGCCCTCGCGCCCGGCGAGGTCTCGGCCGGGCCAGGCGGCGTCGTCGTCGGCACCGGCCGCGGCTCGGTCCGCCTGGGCGAGGTGCAGCCGGCCGGCAAGCGGATGCTGCCGGCCGCCGACTGGGCCCGCGGCGCCCGCCCGGCGCCCGGCGAGCGGTTCGGCGCATGAGTCGCCCGCCCCGGCGCCCGGCCGGCCCGCGCGGCGGGCGCCGCGACCGCTCGCCCCGCCGTCCGGCCCTCGACGGCGCCCGGCTGACCGCCTACGACGTCCTCGACGGCGTCTCGGCGCGGGAGGCCTACGCCAACCTGCTGCTGCCGCAGCTGCTCGGCGAGCGCGACCTCGACCCGCGCGACGCCGCCTTCGCCACCCAGCTGGCCTACGGGGCGCTGCGCGCGCAGGGCACCCTCGACGCGGTGCTCGCCCGGCTGGTCGACCGCCCGCTGGCCGACCTCGACCGGCGCGTCCTGGACCTGCTCCGCCTGGGCGCCTACCAGCTGCTGGACCTGCGGGTGCCGGCGCACGCCGCCGTCGCGACCACCGTCGACCTCACCCGCGCGATCGTCGGTGCCGGCGCCTCCGGGCTGGTCAACGCCGTGCTGCGGAAGGTGGCCACCGGCGGGGACCGCGCGGCGTGGCTCGAGCGGCTCGGCGCCGACGGCGACCGGCGGCTGGCGCTGGCCACCGACCACCCCGGCTGGATCGTGTCGGCCTGGCGCGAGGCGCTGGGCGGGGACGCCGAGCTCGAGGAGGCGCTGCTCGCCGACGACGCCGCGCCCGAGGTGCACCTGGTCGCCCGGCACGTGCCCCGCGAGGCGCTCGCCGAGGAGTCCGGCGGGACGCCGGGGCCGTGGTCGCCGTACGCGGTGCGCCTGGGCGGGGGAGACCCCGGGAAGCTGCCGTCGGTGCGGGCGGGCCGGGCCGCGGTGCAGGACGAGGGCAGCCAGCTCGCCGCGCTGCTGCTCGCCCGCGCGCCGCTGGAGGGCCCGGACGCCCGCTGGCTGGACGTCTGCGCCGGCCCCGGCGGCAAGGCGGGGCTGCTGGCCGCCGTCCGCCCGGCCGGGGTGCACCTGACCGCCGCCGACCGCGCGCCGCACCGCGCCGAGCTGGTGCGCGGGGCGCTGGCGGGGGAGGGCGACGTCGAGGTGCTCGTCGCCGACGGGCGCGAGCCGCCGTGGGCGCCGGGCTCGTTCGACCGGGTGCTGGTCGACGCGCCGTGCACCGGGCTGGGCGCGCTGCGCCGGCGGCCGGAGGTGCGCTGGCGGCGCACGCCGGACGACGTCGGCCCGCTGGTGGACCTGCAGACCGCGCTGCTGGACCGCGCGCTGGCCTCGGTGCGCCCCGGCGGCGTCGTCGCCTATGTGACCTGCTCGCCGCACGCCGCGGAGACCGTCGCGGTCGCGGACGCCGCGGCCGCGCGGGACGACGTCGAGGTGCTGCCGGTGGCGCCGCTGTTCCCCGAGGTCCCCGGGATGGAGCGCGGCGCGTACGGGCAGCTGTGGCCGCACCGGCACGGCACCGACGCGATGTTCCTGGCCCTGCTGCGCCGCACCCGCTGAGACGCGCGGGGCCCCACGACCGGCGTCCGTCGCCTAGCCTGCCCCGCCGTGCCCTCGCCTTCGGACTCCTGGCTCCCCGACGACTTCGTCCACCCCGTCCGCGCCGAGCTGCCCACCGGTCAGCACCTGCGCCCCATCCGCGCGGCCGACACCGCCATCGACTTCCCCGCCGTCATGGGCTCCCGCGAGCGGCTGTGGGGGATCTACGGCGAGGCGTGGGGCTGGCCGCCTGCGACGATGACCGAGGAGCAGGACCGCGAGGACCTCGCCCGCCACGAGCGGGAGATCGAGGCGCACGAGAGCTTCAACTACGCGCTGCTCGACGAGGACGAGACCGAGCTGCTCGGCTGCGTCTACGTCGACCCGCCGGAGAAGGCCGGCGACGCCGACGCCGAGGTGTCCTGGTGGGTGGTCGACCGGCTGGCCGGCACCGAGGTCGAGGCCGCGCTGGACGCGTTCGTCCCGCGCTGGCTGGCCGCGGAGTGGCCGCTGCGCGCGCCGCGCTACGTCGGCCGCGACGTCTCGTGGGCCGACTGGACCGCCCTGCCCGACCGGGACTGAGCGGGCGCGGCCGGAGGGGGTGATCACCGGCTGCCTAGACTCGGACGACGTGCACTCGGACGACGGCGCCCGGACCCCGATGATCGCCCCCAGTCTGCTCTCGGCGGACTTCGCCCGGCTGGCCGACGAGGTGGCCCGCGTCGCCGACGCCGACTGGCTGCACGTCGACGTCATGGACGCGCACTTCGTCCCCAACCTCACCCTGGGGCGGCCGGTGGTCGAGGCGATCCAGGCGGTGAGCCCGATCCCGCTGGACTGCCACCTGATGATCGAGGCGCCCGAGCGGTGGGCGCCCGGGTACGCCGAGCTCGGCGCCCGCAACGTCACCGTGCACGCCGAGGCATGCACCCGCGACCCCCGTGGCGTCGCCCGGGACGTCCGGGCCGCCGGCGCCCTGGCCGGCCTGGCGATCAAGCCCGGCACGCCGCTGGAGGACTACGAGGACGTCCTCCGCGACTTCGACACCCTCCTGGTCATGACCGTCGAGCCCGGCTTCGGCGGCCAGGCGTTCATCGCCGACGTGCTGCCCAAGGTCCGCCGCGCCCGCGAGCTGGTCGACACCGGCCACCTGCGGCTGCTGGTCGAGGTCGACGGCGGCATCAACGCCGACACCATCGAGCGGGCCGCCGAGGCCGGCGCCGACGTCTTCGTCGCGGGCTCCGCCGTCTACGGCGCCGACGACCCCGCCCGCGCGATCGCCGCGCTGCGCGCCCAGGCCACGGCGGCGGCCGCCGGGTGACGGTCACCCCGGCCGAGCAGGCCGCCATGGCGAGGGCGCGCGCGCTCGGCGAGAGCGTCCTCGGCACCACCAGCCCCAACCCGCCGGTCGGCGCGGTCGTCCTCGACGCCGGCGGCGCGGTCGTGGGGGAGGGCGCCACCTCCCCGCCCGGCGGGCCGCACGCCGAGGTGCACGCGCTGCGCCGGGCGGGGGAGCACGCCCGCGGCGGCACCGCCGTGGTCACCCTCGAGCCGTGCGCGCACACCGGCCGCACCGGCCCGTGCGCCGACGCGCTGCTGGCCGCCGGGATCGCCCGCGTCGTCGTCGCGGTGCCCGAGCCCACCGGCCTGGCCGGGGGCGGCGCCGAGCGGCTGCGTGCGGCCGGCGTCGACGTCGAGGTGGGCGTCGAGCAGCAGGCCGCCGAGGAGGGCGCGCTCGCCGCGTGGCTCACCGGCGCCCGCGCGGGCCGGCCGCACGTCGTCTGGAAGGTCGGCACCACCCTCGACGGCCGGGTCGCCGCCGCCGACGGCACCAGCCGCTGGATCACCGGGGAGACCGCCCGCGCCGCCGTCCACGCGCTGCGCGCCCGCTGCGACGCCGTCCTCGTCGGGTCGGGCACCGTCCTCACCGACGACCCGCAGCTCACCGTCCGCGACGCCGACGGCCGCGACGCCGCCCGCCAGCCGCTCCGCGTCGTCGCCGACCGCGGCCACCGGGTGCCTCCCACGGCCCGCGTCCTCGACGACGCGGCGCCGACCCACCTGACGCGGGTCGGGGACCCGGCGGCGATCCTGGCCGACCTGTTCGACCGCGACGTGCGCCGCGTGCTGCTCGAGGGCGGCCCGACGCTCGCCGCCGCCTTCCTGCGCGCCGGGCTGGTCGACGAGGCCGTCGTCCACCTCGCGCCGAAGCTGCTGGGTGCCGGTCCCTCGCTGGTGGGGGACCTGGGAATCAGCACGATCGGCGCGGCGCTGTCCCTGGAGGTCCGGGACGTCACCCTGCTGGGCGGGGACGTGCAGATCCGCCTGCGGCCGACCCGGCACACTGGAGACCGACCGGTCGCGGACGAGAGGGGCTGACGTGTTCACGGGCATCGTCGAGGAGGTCGGCTCCCTCGCCGCGCGGGAGGACTCCGCCGACGCCGCGGTGCTGCGCATCCGCGCCCGCCGCGTGCTCGAGGACGTGCGCCTCGGCGACTCGATCGCGGTCAACGGCGTCTGCCTCACCGTCACCGGCGTCGAGCCCGGCCCCGGCGGCGACCAGGTGTGGTCCACCGACGTCATGGCCGAGACGCTGCGCCGCAGCAGCCTCGGCGCCCTCGGCGACGGCGACCCGGTCAACCTCGAGCGCGCCGTCGCCGCCGGGGGGCGCCTGGGCGGGCACGTCGTGCAGGGCCACGTCGACGGCGTCGGCACGGTCGTCTCGCGCACGCCGAGCGAGCACTGGGACGTCGTCCGCGTCGCGCTGCCGCCGCAGCTGGCGCGCTACGTCGTCGAGAAGGGCTCGATCACCGTCGACGGCGTCTCGCTCACGGTCAGCGCGCTCAGCGCGGCCGACGACCCCGAGCCCTGGTTCGAGGTGAGCCTCATCCCCGCCACCCTCCGGGAGACCACGCTGGGCGGCCGCGCCCCGGGTGACCCGGTCAACCTGGAGGTCGACGTGATCGCCAAGTACGTGGAACGCCTGCTGGGAGCGCGACGATGAGCGGAGCAGTCCGCCTGGACACGGTCGAGAGCGCCATCGCGGCGGTCAAGGACGGCCGCCCCGTCGTCGTCATCGACGACGAGGACCGCGAGAACGAGGGCGACCTCATCTTCGCCTCGGAGCTGGCCACCCCCGAGCTCGTGGCCTTCATGGTCCGCTACACCTCGGGCTACATCTGCGTGTCGGTCACCGAGGCCGACGCCGACCGGCTGGACCTGCCGCCGATGTTCCGGGTGAACCAGGACCGCCGTGGCACCGCCTACACCGTGACCGTCGACGCCCGCGAGGGCGTGACCACCGGCATCTCGGCCGCCGACCGCGCGCACACCATCCGGCTGCTCGCCGCCGCGGACACCTCCTCGGCCGACCTCGCCCGCCCCGGCCACATCGTGCCGCTGCGCGCCAAGGACGGCGGCGTGCTGCGCCGGCCCGGGCACACCGAGGCCGCCGTCGACCTCGCCGTCCTGGCCGGCCTGCGCCCCTCGGGCACGCTGTGCGAGCTGGTCAGCGAGAAGGACCCGACCGGCATGGCCCGCGCCGAGGAGCTGCGGGTCTTCGCCGACGAGCACGACCTGTGCCTGATCTCCATCGCCGACCTCATCGCCTACCGCAAGCGGTTCGACAAGCTGGTCGAGCGGGTCGCCGAGGCCACCGTGCCGCTGGCGCCGGGCACCTTCACCGCGGTGGGCTACCGCAGCTCCTACGACGAGCGCGAGCACGTCGCCTTCGTCTACGGCGACATCGGTGACGGCGAGGACGTGCTCGTCCGCGTGCACTCCGAGTGCCTCACCGGCGACGTCTTCGGCTCGCTGCGCTGCGACTGCGGCCCCCAGCTGCAGGCCGCGCTGGCCGCCGTCGCGCACGAGGGCCGCGGGATCGTGCTCTACATCCGCGGGCACGAGGGCCGGGGGATCGGCCTGCTGCACAAGCTGCAGGCCTACCAGCTGCAGGACGCCGGCGTGGACACCGTCGACGCCAACCTCGACCTGGGCCTGCCCGCCGACGCCCGCGACTACGGCACCGGCGCGCAGATCCTCGTCGACCTCGGCGTGCACACCATGCGGCTGCTGACCAACAACCCGGCCAAGCGCGCGGGCCTGGAGGGCTACGGCCTCAAGGTCACCGGCCGGGTGCCGCTGCCCAGCCACGTCACCGCCGAGAACCTGTCCTACCTGCGCACCAAGCGCGACCGGATGGGCCACCTGCTCGACATCATCGAGCCCGAGACGGAGTCCGGCCCGGCCGACGTCCCCGCCGGTGAGCACGCCACCGTCCCCGGCACCGACGTCCCGCTCGGCCGGCGGGAGCAGCAGCTGTGAGTGGACAGGGACGTCCCGAGGCCGGCGCGGTCGACGCCGCCGGGCTGACGCTGGGCATCGTCGCGACCACCTGGCACGCCGAGATCACCGACGCGCTGCTCGCCCGCGCCGTCGAGGCCGCCCGCGCCAGCGGCGTCGGCGAGCCGACCGTCGTCCGGGCGCCGGGCGCGGTGGAGCTGCCGGTGGTCGCCCAGGCGCTGGCCGAGCGGCACGACGCCGTCGTCGCGCTCGGCGTGGTGATCCGCGGCGGCACCCCGCACTTCGAGTACGTCTGCGACGCGGTCACCGCGGGCCTCACCCGGGTGGCGCTGGACGCCGGCAAGCCGGTCGGCAACGGCGTGCTCACCTGCGACACCGAGGAGCAGGCCCGCGACCGCGCCGGCCTGCCCGGCTCCGCCGAGGACAAGGGCTGGGAGGCCGCCGTCGCCGCGCTGGCCACCGCGCTCACCCTCCGCGACCTCCGCGGGCCGCGGCACTCCACCGGCTTCCAGGTCACCCCCGCCGTCGGGCAGGGGCAGGCGTGAAGCGCTTCGACGAGCTGTTCGCCGAGCTGTCGGCCAAGGTCGCCGCGGGCGACCCGGCCTCGGGCACGGTGACCGCCGTCCGCGACGGCGTGCACGCCGCCGGCAAGAAGGTGGTCGAGGAGGCGGCGGAGTCCTGGATGGCCGCCGAGCACGAGGGGCCCGAGCGGACCGCCGAGGAGATCAGCCAGCTCCTCTACCGCGTGCAGGTCCTCATGCTCGCCCGCGGGCTGACCCTCGACGACGTCTACACCCACCTCTGAGGAAGGACCCTCCTGCCCCCCACCGCTCGCACGCTCGCGGCGGGACCCTGCAGGAGGGCCGAGAGACCATCGGACGAGCACTCAACGAAGGAGCCACCCAGTGCTGCGCATCGCCGTGCCCAACAAGGGCGTCCTGAGCGAGCCCGCGGCCGCGATGCTCGCCGAGAGCGGCTACCGCCAGCGGCGCAGCACCAAGGACCTCGCGGTCTACGACCCCGAGAGCGACACCGAGTTCTTCTACCTGCGCCCGCGCGACATCGCCGTCTACGTGGCCGCCGGCACCCTCGACGTCGGCATCACCGGCCGCGACATGCTGCTGGAGACCGCGCCGGCCGACGGCGAGGGCCCGACCGCCGTCGAGGTCATGCCGCTGGGCTTCGGCCGCTCGTCGTTCCGGTTCGCGAGCCCGGTCGAGTCGGGCATCGACTCGGTCGAGAAGCTGGCCGGCCGGCGGATCGCCACCGCCTACCCGGTGCTGCTGCAGCGGTACCTGGACGAGTCGGGCATCAAGGCCGGCGTGGTCAAGCTCGACGGCGCGGTGGAGACCGCCTGCCGCCTCGGGGTGGCCGACGCCGTGTGCGACGTCGTCGAGACCGGGACGACGCTGCGCGCCGCGGGCCTGCGGATCATCGGCGAGCCGGTGCTCACCAGCGAGGCGGTGCTCGTGCGCCGCGAGGGCGCGGAGGAGATCCCCGCCGTCGCCCAGCTGCGCCGGCGGCTGCGCGGGGTCCTCGTGGCCCGGCAGTACGTGCTGCTGGACTACGACTGCCCGAACGAGTTGCTGGCCCGGGCCACCGAGCTCACCCCCGGCCTGGAGGGGCCGACGGTCAGCCCGCTGCAGACCGAGGGCTGGTCGGCGGTGCGCGCGATGGTGCGCCAGTCCGACACCAACCGGGTCATGGACGAGCTCTGGGAGCTCGGCGCCCGCGCCATCCTCGTGACGAGCATCCACGCCTGCCGCCTCTGAGCGGAGGACCCCGCCGCGGCACGTCACCCGGCCGGCTTGGTCGCCCTGCCGTCGAGCCAGAGGGTGTCGGAGGCGTCGCGGTGCGCGCCGGTGCTCCCGACGTGCTTGCCGTCGATGACCGGGCCGTTCTTCAGCACGTGCACGAGCGCCATCGCGTGACCGCGGCCGAGACCGTGCTCCTGCGCCAGCCACGCCACCACCTCACCCGCCTTGGTGCCCGGGGCGTCGAGGCCCCGCTCGTGCGCCTGCGCGAGCAGCTGGCGCGGGGTGAGGCCCGTCTTCTCCTCGATCGCGTCGAGGTAGGCCTGGAAGGACATCGCGTGCTCCTCGGGGTCGGTGGGTGCCGGGAGGGGAGACGGCCCGGGCCGGGCGGACCCGTCGCCCACGCGACAGCGGCCCCCTCCCGGGAAGGAGGGGGCCGCTGTCGGGACGTCGTGCGGTCAGCGGGCGCGGGTGGTCCGGTCGACCAGGTCGATCGCGGTGCACAGGCCCAGCGCCATGGCCCGGCCGCTGGTGGAGCCGGTGGCCAGCAGGCCCTCGATGGCCGGGCCGAGCGGGCGCTCGCCGACCAGGCCCTGCAGCACCGCGGCGTACTCGCCGCTGACCCGGCCCGCCGCGGCGTGCCGCAGCAGCGCCCGGGAGAGCTCGGTGGTGCGGCCGGCGGCCAGCGAGTAGACGCCGGCGGCGAACCGCTCCGCGGCCGGGTGCCGCAGCAGCACCAGGCCGGCCATCGTGCCGGCCATGACGTCGTCGCCGGCGGGGGTGAGGCCCGGGCCCAGGCCGATCAGCCGGGCGGCGGTGCGCAGCGCGGCGTCGAGGTCGGCCCGGCGCACCGCGCCCCGCAGCGCGGCCAGCGGGCCGCCGGGGCCGGCGGGCAGGCCGGGCAGCGTGAACGCGCTGTGCGGGACGCCCTCGCCGTAGAGGGTGGTGCGCAGCTGGCGCACGCCCTCGGGCAGCAGCGCCGGACGCGGGCTGGGCAGCCGCGGCCGGGGGTCCCACCAGGCCGCGGCCCGCACGACCAGGTCGCCGACGACGATCCGGCCGCCGCCGACCTCGGCGGGCGCACCGCTGGGCAGCGCGACGAGGGGACGTCCGTTGCTGGGTCGGAAGAGCACGCACCCCAGGGGCAGCCGGGCGGCGTCGCTGGTGAGCACCCCGACGACGTCGGTGCCGCGCTCGGTGGGCACCTGGAGGTACACCGCCGCGGGCATGCTCATGAGCACCCGGGCCGGGCGGACGGGACCACGCAGCAGGTCGGCCACGCCGGTGCTGGCCGAGGCCGGCACGGCCGAGGCGGCGCGTGCCGGCGACGCGGTCCGCAACGTCTCCTGCGCCGACGAGCGGGGCAGGGGGATCGTCGGGACGCCGGCACGGGCGGCGCGCCCCGGTGCGGTCGGAGAACCGGTGGTCGAGTGGTCGATGGTGCGCATCTGTGCAGCCCTTCCCCGTCGGACAGCGGGAGCGACCCTCCGCTCGACTCCCGCCCCTCGGACCGGCCGTCGGAGGGTGAGACGCACCACCTGAGGGGAACGCCTACCATCCAGCGGACGGACCGACTGACTCGAAGCTATGCGGCGCGTCGCACGTCCTCTTATGGCGAATGTGGCCAAGAATGGGGGTGCCCGTCCAGGCACACCTGCCAGTTTCCCGCAACTCGAGACGGACGACGGGTGAGGAGGAGGGCGAGTCGTGACTCACAGTGAGATGCCGATGACCTCGGCGATGTACCCGACTGCGCCGCTGCAGCTGCCGCACGGGTGGCAGAACTCCTCCCCGTCCCGCGCGCTGCCGCCCCGCGACGAGCGCGCCGGGTGGCGCGACAACGTCGGCCTGCGCCTGGACGAGGCGCTGCGCCTGCCCCGCCTGCTGGGCGCCGAGGTGGTCGCCGGCCGCGCCGGGACCGGCCGCGTCGTCCGGCACATGGTCGTCGACGACCCGTCGGCCCCGCTGGCCACCGCCGGCCCCGACGTCCTCGTCGTCCTCGGCGCCCGGCTGCCCCCGGCCGACGCCGCCGCCTGCCGGGCCCTGGTGGACCGGCTGCTGCAGGTCGGCGCCGCCGCGCTGGCCTTCCGCCGCACGGAGGGGCCACCCCCGGTGCCGGCCGAGGTGCTCGCCGAGGCCGAGCGGCACGGGTTCCCCGTGGTGGCCCTGCCGGCCGCCGTCCGCATGGACGAGGCGGTCTCGGACGTGCTCGGCGCGGTCGTGCGCCGCCAGGGCGAGGCGCTGGCCGTCTCCGCCCGCATGCACGACCAGTTCATCGACGTCGCCCTGAGCGGCGGCGGCCTCGCCGAGGTCACCGAGCAGCTGGCCACCTACCTCGAGGGCGCCGCCGTCCTCGGGCTCGGCCCCGACCGGGAGATCGTCACCAGCGCCGGCCCGCCCGGCGACGTGGCCGAGATCAGCGACTGGCTGTGGCTGCTCGACGCCGAGGCCGAGGACGAGCTGGCCATGATGGCGCCGGCCCACCGGCTGTCGGGCGTGCGCGCCGACCAGACCGTCGTCACGCCCGCCGACGTCCTCGCCGACGCCGACCTGTCCCCGGCCGACGGCATCCTCCTCGTCCCCGGCCACCACGAGCTGCCCGGCGGGGTGGGGGAGTACGCGGTCGCGCCGATCATGGCCGGCGACCAGCGGCACGGCTGGCTGGTCGCCGTGCACCGCAGCGGCCAGATGGTGGTCGGCGCCGGCGGTGTGCTGGAGCGGGCCGCCGTCGTCTCGGCGCTGTCGGTGATCCGCCAGCAGGCGGTGCACTCGGTGGAACTCCGCTTCCAGGGCGACCTGGTCCGCCGGCTGGTCGGCGGCTCGCTGCGGCACACCGAGCGGGCGCTGGCGCAGACCCGCTCCTTCGGCTGGCGGCTCGACGGCCCCGTCGTCGTCCTGGTCACCGCCACCGAGACCGCTGCCGACCCGGCGGCCGACCCCACCCGCGCCCTCGACGTCCTCGACCGGCTGGCCGACGGCTGGCGGGCGGCGCTGGAGACCGAGGTGAGCGGCGCCGCCGTCGCGGGGCTGTCCACCGAGATCGTCACCGTGCTGCCGCTGGACGGGCGGACGCCGGAGGAGATCACCTCGCTGGTGACCGCGGTGACCTCGCGGGTCAACGCGCGGGTGCGCCGGGTGGGCCGGGTGCTCGGCACCGGCATCGGCCGCCCCGCCGGGTCGATCTCGGCGCTGGGTGAGGCGCACCAGCAGGCGCAGCGGGCGCTCGGCGTCGGGCAGGAGATCCACGGGACGGCCGCGGTCACCCACTTCGACCAGCTCGGGGTGTTCCGGCTGCTGTCGCTCATCCCGGACAGCACGGAGCTGCGCTCCTACGTCGACGAGGTGCTCGGCTCGCTGGCCGACGCCGCCGACCCGGACTCGGCCGACCTGCGCGAGACGCTGCGGGTGCTGCTGGAGACCAACCTCAACGTCGCGGAGTCCGCCCGCCGGCTGCACTTCCACTACAACACGATGCGCTACCGGATCGGCAAGCTCGAGCGGCTGCTCGGGCCCTTCACCACCGATCCCACGCTGCGGCTGAACCTGCTGCTGGCGCTGCACGCGGCCCGCATGCGCGGGCTGGACCAGCCGCACCGCCCGCCGGTCGACTCGGGGCTGCTGCCCCCCGACGACGGCTACGACGCGCTGATCTGAGGGCGGGTCAGCTCCAGGCCGGCCTCCCACAGCTCCCGGGCGCGGCCGGGGTCGCGGCTGTCCGGCGACGACGGCGCCTCGACGCCGCGCTCCAGGTAGCGCCCGCTGGTGCCGGCCGGCCCGGTGACCGCGGCGGCGAGCCCCGCGCCCGCCTCGTCGAGGCCGGACGCGAACGGCAGCCGGGCGAGCAGGGGCGCGAGTCCGGTGTACAGCGCGCGGGCCGGGGCGGGGTACTGGTGGTGCAGTCCGGTGCCCGGCACCAGGCCGGGGTCGTACACCGCGACGTCGAGCTCCGGGTGCCGGCGGGCGAGCTCGGCGCCGAAGAGGACGTTGGCCAGCTTCGACGTCGCGTAGGCGCGCTGCCCGGACTCGCGCCGCGGCCGGGCCAGCTCGCGCGGGTCAGCCCAGCGCGGCGCCGGGAACGGCCCGGACTTCCGCCAGGTGCCCCAGTGGGTGCCGCTGCTGACCACCACCACCCGGGCGCCCGGCGTCAGGTGCGGCAGCAGCTCCACGGTGAGCAGGAAGTGTGCGAGGTGGTTGACCGCGAAGGTCAGCTCGTAGCCGTCGGCGCTCGCCCGGTCGGCGACCGGCACCTGGACGCCGGCGGCCAGCACCAGCGCGTCCAGCGGCTCCCCGGCGGTGACCCGGGCGGCGACCCGGGTGGCGGCCGCGCGGACGGCGTCGAGGGAGGCCAGGTCCAGGTCGACCACCTCGGCCGGCGGCCCCAGCTCGGCGGCCACCGCGGCGCCGCGGGCGGCGTCGCGGGCGCCGAGCAGCAGGCGCCACTCCCCGCCGGCGGCGAGGTGCCCGGCGGCGGCCCGCCCGATTCCCGACGTCGCGCCGGTGACCAGGGCCGTGCGGATGTCGCTCATCGCGTCTCCTCTCGCGGGACGTCGTCCCGATGTGAGACTCTGTGTCAGGACGGGACTCCGTGTCAACAGGAGGTGGCGGGTGACCGAGACGGCCGCGGAGCGACGGCGCCGGCGGCTGCGCGCCGAGGTGACCCGCCGCGCGGTCGCGCTGTTCGCCGAGCAGGGCTACGCAGCCACGAGCACCGAGCAGGTGGCGGCGGCGGCCGACGTCTCGCGCAGCACGCTGTTCCGGCTGTTCGCCGACAAGGACGACCTGCTCTTCGGCCTCGAGGACGACCTGCTCGCGGCCGCCGCGGCGGCGGTGGCCGAGGCCCCGCCGGGCCTGTCC
The DNA here is from genome assembly GCF_054050415.1 of Geodermatophilus sp. SYSU D01180. Taxonomy (NCBI): domain Bacteria; kingdom Bacillati; phylum Actinomycetota; class Actinomycetes; order Geodermatophilales; family Geodermatophilaceae; genus Geodermatophilus; species Geodermatophilus sp. SYSU D01180. The sequence goes on from NZ_JBJGZH010000006.1 coordinate 186,914, forward strand.
CCGTGGGCCGCGCTGCGCTCGGCCGCCGTCGCGATCGCCGGGGAGGTGGCCCCGCTGCGCGACCTGCTGCTCACCCGCGAGCGGGTGGTGGCCGGCGTGCCGGCGCTGCGGTCGCGGGCGGCGGCGAAGCTGCGCCGCTGGGAGGCCGCGCTCGCCGACGGGCTCACCGCCCGCGGCGTCCCGGCGGGGGACGCGCTGCTGCTGGCCAAGCTCGTCGTCGCCTGCTTCGAGGTCGCCCAGGCCGGCTGGCTGGCCGGCGAGGCCGGGGACCTGCCGGACCTGGTGACGGCGGCCCTCGACCGGCTGCCGGTCCTGCTCGCGGCCTGACGCGCGCGGGACGCCCGCCGCGGGGGACGATCGGGGCGTGACCGCACCGGTGGACGAGCTGGTCGCCCGCATGCAGGACCTGCTCGACGCCCTCGTCGCGGTTCGCGACCCCGCCCGCCACTTCCTCGGCACCTACCTGCGCACCACGGAGGCGGTGAACGCGGCGATCGACGCCGGCCGGTTCGAGGACCCGGACTGGGTGACCGACTGGGACGTCGACTTCGCCGGGCTCTACCTCGACGCCCTGGAGGCGCACCGCCGGGACCCGGCCACCCCGCCGGCGCCGTGGCGGGCCGCGTTCGGCACGGACCCGGCCGCCCGGCCGGAGGCGCACGTGCTGCTCGGCATGAACGCCCACATCAACTTCGACCTGCCGCAGTCGCTGGTGCGGGTGATCGGCCCGGCCGACTTCGCCGACCCGCCGCTGCTGGACTCCCGCCGCCGCGACCACGAGCGCATCGACGAGGTGCTGGCCGGCCGGGTGGCCGCCGAGGACCTCGCCCTGCAGGCGGCGGGCAGCCGCCGCACGCCGGTCGACCGGGTCATGGGCGGGCTCAACCGGACGGCGGCCCGGGTGCTGCTGCGCGAGTCGCGCCGCCGGGTGTGGGGCAACACGACCGTCCTGCACCGGGCGCGCCTGCACGGGCCCGAGGCGCTGGCCCGCCGGGTGGCCCAGCTCGAGGCGGCGTCCGCCGCCCGGGTGGCCGACCTGCAGCGCGGCGGGCCGGTGCTGCTGCGGCTGGCCGTGCGCGGCTTCGGCGTCGTCCTGCCGGAGGGCTGAGCCGCCCGCGCTGCCGGATCCCGCGGGCGGGCGCAGGCTGGCCGGGGTGCCGCACCGCGCGGCCCGGGAGGAGGACCGCATGACCGACGCCGGCCGACCACTGTCCGGGAGGGTCGCCCTGGTCACCGGGGCGTCGTCGGGGATCGGGGAGGCGACCGCGGTCGCGCTCGCCGACGCCGGCGCCGCCGTGGCGATCGGCGCCCGCCGCGCCGACCGGCTGTCCGCGCTGGCGGAGAAGCTGGCGGGCGACGGCGCCCGCGTGCTGACCCTCGACCTGGACGTGACCGACGAGGCGTCCTGCCGGGCCGCCGTCGCCCGGACGCGGGAGGAGCTCGGCGGGCTCGACGTCCTGGTCAACAACGCCGGCGTGATGCTGCTCGGCACGATCGTCGGCGCCGACGTCGAGGACTGGCGGCGGATGCTGTCGACCAACGTGCTCGGGCTGATGTACACGACCCACGCCGCGATCGACGGCATGGTCGAGCAGGGCTCCGGCGACGTCGTCAACGTCTCGAGCGTCGCCGGTCGCACCGCGCGCAAGGGCGCCGGCGTCTACAACGCCAGCAAGTGGGCGGTGAACGCCTTCAGCGAGTCGCTGCGCCAGGAGGTGACCACCCGGGGCGTGCGGGTCTCGCTGGTCGAGCCGGGGGCGGTGGCCACCGAGCTCACCGACCACATCACCCAGCCGGACGCGAAGGCCGCCTCGCAGCGGATGTACACCGAGATGACGCCGCTGCAGGCCGAGGACGTCGCGCGGGCGATCGTCTACGTGGTGTCCCAGCCACCGCACGTGGCGGTCAACGAGGTCCTCGTCCGCCCCACCGCCCAGGAGAGGTGACGTACTGGAGCGGCCACCCTTCAGGGACCCGCGCCGAGCGGAGCGAGGCGTGGGGGGAAGGGTGGTCCTTCTAGTCGGAGAAGACCTCGATGGAGGCGCCCATCTCGATCAGCCGCTCGTAGAGGTGCTCGTAGCCGCGGGCGATGATGTCGACGTTGCGCAGCACCGACGTGCCGCGCGAGGCCAGCATCCCCAGCAGGATGCACACCGCGGGCCGCAGCGCCGGCGGGCAGACCACCTCGGCGCTGCGCCAGCGGGTCGGGCCCGTGACGAGCACCCGGTGCGGGTCCATGAGCCGGACGTCGGCGCCCAGGCGGGTCAGGTCCGACAGGTGGATCGCGCGGTTGTCGTAGACCCAGTCGTGGATGAGCGTCGAGCCGGTGGCCGAGGCGGCGATGACCGCGAAGAACGGCAGGTTGTCGATGTTCAGCCCCGGGAACGGCATCGGGTGGATCTTGTCGATCGGGGCCTTGAGCTGCGACGGGCGGATGGTGACGTCGGCCAGCCGGGTGTGGCCGTTGTCGGCGAGGTACTCGGGGGAGAGGTCGTACCGCAGGCCCATCTCGGCCAGCACCGCCAGCTCGATCTCGAGGAACTCGATGGGCGCGCGGCGGACGGTGAGCTCGGACTCGGTGACGATGCCGGCGGTCAGCAGGCTCATCGCCTCGACCGGGTCCTCGCTGATCGTGTAGTCGACGTCGGCGTCGAGCACCGCCCGGCCGGTCACGGTGAGCGTCGTCGTCCCGAGGCCCTCGACGTCGACGCCGAGCAGCTGCAGGTACAGGCACAGGTCCTGGACCATGTAGTTGGAGCTGGCGTTGCGGATGACCGTGGTGCCCTCGGTTCGGGCGGCGGCCAGCAGCGCGTTCTCGGTCACGGTGTCGCCGCGCTCGGTCAGCACGATGGTGCGCCGCCCGGTGGCCCGCGGGTCGACGGTGGCGTGGTACTCGCCGGCGTGCGCCTCGACCTCCAGGCCGAACGGGCGCAGCGCGATCATGTGCGGCTCGACGGTGCGGGTGCCGAGGTCGCAGCCGCCGGCGTAGGGCAGCCGGAACGTGCGGGCGCGGTGCAGCAGCGGGCCGAGGAACATGATGATGCTGCGGGTCCGGCGGGCGGCGTCGGCGTCGATGCCGGCCAGGTCGAGCTGGTCGGGGACCTGCAGGGTCAGGTCGCGGCCGGTCCCGTCCCAGGTGGCGACGACGCCGATCGAGCGGAGCACGTCGAGGATCCGGTCCACCTCGACGATGCGGGCGACGTTGCGCAGCGTCGTCCGGCCGCGGTTGAGCAGCGCGGCGCACAGCAGCGCGACGGCGGCGTTCTTCGACGACTTGACCGTCACGCTGCCGCGCAGCGGCGTGCCGCCGGTGACCCGCAGGTGGGTGGGGCCGGCCGGGCCGACGCTGATCAGTGCGCTCTCCAGCGCCTCGGACAGCCGGCCGAGCAGGTCGAGGGTGAGGTTCTGCCCGCCCTGCTCGATCCGGGCGATCGCGCTCTGGCTGGTGCCCAGGCGCTCGGCCAGCTGCTGCTGGGTCAGCCCGCGGTGCCGCCGCGCGTCGCGGACCAGCAGGCCGATGCGCTGGGTCGCGCTCACCGCTGGCGAGGGAGTGGGGGAGGAGGTGGTCGTGGTCTCGGCCGGGAGCTCGGTCGCCGTCACGGTCGGGAACGGTATCTCGCACGTGAGATACGGCTGGTGCGGCACGCCGGTGGAACGGGAAGGACCGGTCCGGCCAGACTGCACCCATGGACGTCGTGGTCACCGGAGGTACGGGGAGGCTGGGCCGGGTCCTGGTCCCGTCGCTGCAGGCGGCGGGGCACCAGGTGCGGCAGGTGTCGAGACGGGGGACCGGCCCGGGCGGGGTGCGGGCCGACCTGGCCACCGGCCGGGACCTCGCGACGGCGGTGCGCGGCGCCGAGGTGGTCGTGCACGCCGCCACCGACCCACGGGGCAACCCGTGGCAGGTCGACGTCGCCGGCACCCGGCGGCTGGTGCAGGCGCTGGACCGCGACCGGCTGCAGCACCTGGTGTACGTGTCGATCGTCGGTGTGGACCGGGTGCCGTGGAGCTTCTACCGGGCCAAGTTCGCCGCCGAGCAGGTGGTGCTGGCGTCGGGGCTGCCGGTGACCATCGTGCGGATCACCCAGTGGCACGACTTCGTCGACGAGATGCTCGGCACCGCCCGCCGCGGGCCGGTGCTGATCGTGCCGATGGGCTGGAGCGCCGCGCCGGTCGACGTCGGCGAGGCGGCCGGGTTCCTCACCGGGGTCGTCGCCGGGTCCCCGTCCGGCGGGGAGGTCGTCGAGTTCGGCGGGCCCGAGGACCTCTCGGCGGCCGACCTCGCCCGCGCCTGGGTCGCCGCCCGCGAGCCCTCGGTGCGGGTGGTGTCCACCCCGCTGCCGGGCCGGCTGTCGGCCGCGTTCCGCGAGGGCGGCGTGCTGCCGGGCCCGCAGGCGGCGCGCGGGCGGGTCACCTACGCCGAGCACCTCCGCGGCTGACGAAGGACCCCCTCGCCCCCACCGCTCGCAGGCTCGCGGCGGGCCCCTGCGAGGGGGCCGTTCCTGCCGATCTCCGCAAGGACAGCGCCAGGTCCGGAAACCGCCGGTGCGCGGGCACACGCGGCCCCTACCGTCGGCTGGTGCCCGCCCGTCCGGTGTCCCTGCCCGTCCTCGCCGCCGTCGCCGTCACCGTCCTCGCCTGGGCGTCGGCCTTCATCGGCATCCGCGCCGTCGGCGCCGACCTCTCCCCGGGCGCGCTGGCGCTGGGGCGGCTCCTGGTCGGGACGGCGGTGCTCGCGCTGCTGTCGCTCGGCCGCGGCTGGGTCGCCCCCACCCGCCGGGAGTGGGGGCTGCTGGCGGTCTGCGGGGTCGGCTGGTTCGCCGTCTACAACGTCGCCCTCAACGCCGCCGAGCGGCACCTGGACGCCGGGACGACGGCGATGCTGGTCAACATCGGGCCGATCCTGATCGCGGTGCTCGCCGGGGTGTGGCTGCGCGAGGGCTTCCCGCGCTGGCTGGTCGCCGGGCTCGCCGTCGCCTTCGCCGGGGTGCTGCTCATCGGGGTGGCCGGCCGGGGGAGCGGCGGTGACCTGCTCGGGGTGCTGCTGTGCCTGGTCGCGGCGGTGACCTACGCCGTCGGCGTGGTGGCGCAGAAGCCGGTGCTGCGCCGGCTGCCGCCGCTGCAGGTGACCGCGACCGCCTGCGCGATCGGGGCGGCGTGCTGCCTGCCGTGGGCCGGCGCGCTGGTGTCCGACCTGGCCGCCGCGCCGGCGTCGTCGGTGCTGGGGATGGTCTACCTGGGCGTGGTCCCGACGGCGCTGGCGTTCAGCACCTGGGCCTACGCGCTGGCGCGCACGGAGGCCGGCCGGCTCGGCGTCACGACGTACCTGGTGCCGCCGCTGGTCGTCGTCCTCGGGTGGGCGCTGCTGGACGAGGTGCCGCCGGCGCTCGCCGTCGCCGGGGGTGCCGTGTGCCTGGCCGGGGTGGCGCTGTCCCGCCGCCGCGGCCGGGTGCGGCAGCCGGAGCCGGTGCTGGAGGCGGCCGCTCAGAGGTAGGCGCGGGGGTCCACCGCGGGCGGCAGCTCGCCGGGCACGATCCGCCGGCCGGTGACCGCCGTGGGGATCAGCCGCACCCAGTGCCCGTGCTCCCCGGGCGCCCACGGCTCCAGGCCCGTGGCCCGTGTGCGCGCGACCAGGTCGGCGCGGTGCTCGGGGCCCACCACCTCGGCGACGCCGCGCACCAGCACGCTCCAGCCGCTGCGGGTGCGCCGGTCGATCTCGTCGACCTCGAAGCTCACGTTGGCGTGCTCCGCGGCGGCCAGCTTCGTGCCGGGGGAGGTGCGGATGACGATCGTGGTGCCGTCCATCGCGTAGTTGACCGGGAAGATCAGCGGGTGGTGCTCGGCGTTCACCCCGAGCCGGCCGATCTCCTGGGTGGCCAGCAGCCGGTGGCACTCCTCGACGGGGATCTCCTGCAGGGCGGGCGCGGTCTCCTCGGCGGTCATGGCCCCATCGTGGCCGCGCGCCGGGACGCCCGCGAGCGGGTCAGCCCTCCCGGCGCCGGCGCGGGCCGGCCCACGGGTCGTCGGGGTCCAGGTCGTCGTCGGCGTCGTCGTGGGCGTCGGCCGGGATCTCCCGGGTCGTGTCGGCGCGGCGGGCGGCGGCCTCGAGCGCGTCGTCCCGCTCGGCGGCGCGCCGCGCCCGCTCCAGCCGCTCCCGCTCGCGCTCCCGGGCGCGCAGCTGCCGCCGGGTCGGGCGGCTGGTGTCGGGCTCCGCGCGGGTCCGGCTGAGCCACCACAGCCCCGCCCCGGCCAGCGCCAGCCCGATCGGCAGCACGTACGCCGCCGCGCGCTCGGTGCCGCCCTCGCCGAGCAGCTCGACCACCCCGGCACCGTAGAAGACGGTCATCGCGGTGGCGAACAGGCCGAGCAGGACCACGGTGGTGCCCAGCGCCTCCGACCACGGCCGCACGGCGTAGGCCAGCGCGATGAGCCCGAGGCCGCCGCCGACCAGGTACAGCACCGTGCCGGCGGTGTGCAGGCCCGGCGAGGTCAGCCGCGGGAAGACGCCGACCAGCAGCACCCCCAGCGCGGCCACGCCGAGCAGCGCCACCGCCGGGCGCGCCGCCCGCCCCCGCAGCACCGGCAGCAGCGCCACCGCCCCGGCGCCGATCAGCCCCGCCTGCACCACGAACGAGGCGTTCATCAGCGCGTGCGCCGGCTGGGTGGCGTCCCCCAGGGCGCTGATGGTGTCGGCCGAGCGCGAGTACGGCAGCACCGACCGCGACTGCACGACCGTCTCGACGACGAAGAACTGGAGGGTCAGCAGCCAGGCGACCGCCCCCCAGGTGATCCGCTTGCCGGGCATGCGGCCCATGGTCCCAGCCGGTCCCGCGCCCGCCCCTGCCGCCTTTCGCGCGCGGGAGGCGGGTCAGCCGAGGTGGGCGAGGACGGCGGCGTGCTGCGCGGGCGTCAGGTAGGAGGGGTTGCTGCCGGCGGGCATGCGCAGCACCTCGGCGTCGCGGGCGGCCGGGTCGGCCAGCAGGTCGCCGCGCGGCACCGGGGCCGCGAGCAGGGTGAGCCGGACGACGACGACCGGCCCGTCCGCGTCCTCGCCGACCTCCCCGGCGAGCTCCCCGGTCGCGTGCACGCCCGGGCGGTCGGGGCCGCTCCGCCACAGCAGGCACGGGTCGCCGGGGCGCATGAGCCCCAGCCGGTAGGAGCGGCGCAGGCAGCGGGAGAACGTCGCCGGCTCCCCGGGACGCCAGCCGGGGACGACGGCGTCGGGCGGCCGGGCCGTCTTGACCACCCAGCAGGCGACGTCGGCGGGCCGGAGGCGGGACACGGGACCATCCCAGCAGCCGGGCACGATGGGCGCGTGCCGTCCCCTCCCGCCGCCGCACCGGGCGGGGAGGAGCCGCTGCCGCGGGGGCACCGGGCCGGCGACCCCGCGCTGCGCCGCGCGTCGCTGGCGGTGTTCTTCGCCGGCGTCGCCGTGTTCGCCGTCCTCTACGCCCCGCAGGCGCTGCTGCCCGAGCTGACCCGCGCCTTCGCCGTGTCGCCGGCCGCGGCGACGCTGTCGGTCTCGGTGGCGACGGCGGGCCTGGCGCTGGGGCTGCTGGTGCTCGGCCCGCTGTCGGACCGGGTCGGCCGCCGGCCGGTGCTGCGGGCGGCGCTGGCGGCGGCGAGCGGCCTGGCGGTGCTGACCGCGGTGGCGCCGGCGTGGGAGGCGCTGCTGGCCCTGCGCGGCCTGCAGGGCTTCGCGCTGGCCGGGCTGCCCGCCGTCGGCGTCGCCTACCTGCGCGAGGAGCTGGACGCGTCGGTGAGCTCCCGGGCGATCGGGCTGTTCGTCGGCGGCACGGCGATCGGCGGGCTCAGCGGCCGGGTGGTCGCCGGGGCGCTGGCCGACCTCGGCGGCTGGCGGGCGGCGGTCGGCGGCATCGCCGGGCTCGCGGTGGCGTGCACGGTCGCCGTCTGGGTGCTGCTGCCGGCCTCGCGCCGGTTCGTCGCCGTGCCGCGGGGGACGCCGGTGCTCCACCAGCTCGCCCGCGGCTTCGGCGACCCGGTGCTGCTCGGTCTCTACGGGCTGGCGGCGCTGCTGATGGGCGGGTTCGTGGCGGTCTACAACGCGGGCACGTTCCGGCTGGAGGCGCAGCCGTACGGGCTGTCGCCCGCGCTGGCCGGCCTGGTGTTCCTGACCTACCTGCTGGGGTCGGTGGCCTCGCCGGTGGCCGGCGGCCTGGCCGAGCGGGTCGGGCGGCGGGTGGTGGTCCCGGTGGCGCTGGCGGTGACCGCGGCAGGACTCGCGCTGACCCTGGCCGCGCCGCTGGCGCTGTTCGTCGCGGGCCTGGCGGTGCTGACGGTCGGCTTCTTCGCCGCGCACGGCGTGGCCAGCGGCTGGGTGGCCGCGCGGGCGGCCCTGGGGGAGCGGCCGGTCGGCCAGGCCGCCTCGCTGTACTCGTTCTGGTACTACGTCGGTTCGTCCGTGGGCGGCACGCTGGCCGGCCGGGCCTGGGCGACCGCGGGGTGGCCGGGCGCGGTGGCGGTCGCGGGCACCGGCATCGGCGGGGCGCTGGTGCTGGCTCTGCTGCTCGGGCGCAGCACCGCGCTGGGCCGGGGCTGAGGGGCGGGCGCCGTCCGGCGCCCGCCCCGAGAGACGTACTGTGCGGCCCTCCTGCAGGGGCCCGCCCGAGCGGAGCGAGGGGTGGGGGGCAGGAGGGTCCTTCCTCAGTCGGTGGCGGCGTGGAACTCCGCGCCGGCCGGGTCGGCGTCGTCGGAGCCGACGGCCTGCCGCTCCTGCTCGGTGCGGTGCTGCAGCCAGTCGTCGTCGGGGCGCGGGTCGGTCTTGCCGTGCTGCTGACGGTCGCGCGGCGCCGACTCCTCGGTGTCCATGACGTCGTCGAGGGTCGGGCGGTCGGGTTCGGTCATCGCAGTGCCTCCGCTGCGTCGTCGTCCATCGGTCCCGGAGGCCATAGCCCTCGATGCGGGCGGGAAACCCCTAGCGCTGCTCCAGCGACCCCGCCGGTAGCCACGCCTCGACGAGCACCGGCCCGTGCGGTCCGGGGACGGCGTAGGCGACCCGGCCCTGCCAGCCGCTGGCGGCCTGGCGCCACTCCACGAGCAGGCCGGGGACGGTCCGGTCCGCGCCGGGCGGGGTGCGCACCCAGCAGTGGCGGCCCGGCGCGGGCTCGCGTACGGGCGGCCGGGGCGGCGCCTCCGGGGGCAGGGCCGGCGCGACGCCGGAGTCCGCGGCCCGCTCGCCGAGCGACGGCCGTGACCTGCCCCGCTGCATCCCGCCTGCCACCCCGGCAGTCTGACACGGGGCTCGAACACGCGTTCGGACAGCGGCTGTGGGCCGCCATGTCGCCGTGTCGGCGTGTCGACTCGGTGACACGCCGACAAGTCGGTGATCCGGGTCACACTCCCTGCGGGTAGTCACCCACTCGTTACGAACCGTTGTTGGAGTGTGCACGGCGGCTGCTTAGCGTCGCTCACGTCCTGGTACCTGCCTGAAGGGTCCTCAGTGCTCTCATCAACCGGCTCCCGGCGCCTGCTCGCGCGCCGGGCGGCACTCGGCGCCGCCGCCGTGGCCGTCGCCGTCACGGGTCTCCCCACTGCCGCGTCGGCCGCCGCGCCGACCGCGCCGTACATCTCCGAGATCCACTACGACGACGCCAGCACCGACAGCGGTGAATTCGTCGAGATCACGCTTCCGCCCGGGACGACCTCGGAGGGACTCGAGCTCGTCCGCTACAACGGCGGGAACAACCAGCGCTACGACACGCCGGCCGCTCCGGCGGTCCCCGTGGCGACGGCTCCGGCAGATGCCGCTGCCGTGGTGGTCGTCGACTACCCCGTCGACGGCTTGCAGAACGGTGGCAACGACGGCATCGCGCTGGTCCGCGGGGCAGAGGTGCTCGAGTTCCTCTCGTACGAGGGTGTCCTGACCCCCACGAACGGCCCGGCCCAGGGCCGGACGAGCACCGACATCGGGGTCTCGGAGAACGCGGTGCCCGAAGGGCAGTCCCTGTCCCGCGTCTACGACACGGCGACAGGCGGGCTCGAGTGGCAGGCGGCTGCGGCCAACACCCGGGGCGCTGTGAACCCGGTGATCGGTACGCCTCCGCCGGTCGGGACCGATGTCTGTGACGCCGACCCGACGCGCGAGATCGGCGCCGTCCAGGGCGCCGGGGCCACCACCCCGTTCGCTGGGCAGCAGGTCACCGTCCGCGGCACCGTCGTCGCCGACCTCCCCGGCTTCAGCGGCTTCCACCTCCAGGACGTGGACGGCGACGGCGACACCGCCACCTCCGACGGGATCTTCGTCTTCAGCCCGGTCGACGTCGGCCTCGGCGACACCGTCGCCGTCACCGGCCAGGCCCAGGAGTTCGGCGGCCAGACGCAGATCACCGCACGCACCGACGTCGCGGTCTGCGCCGACGGCACCGCCGCGGACCTGCCGACCCCGGCCCCGCTGGACCTGCCGGCCGACGACGTCGTCCGTGAGCGGCTCGAGGGCATGCTCGTCGCTCCCGTCGACACGCTCACCGTCAGCGAGGTCTTCGACCTGACCAGCTTCGGCGAGCTGACCCTCTCCGAGGGCGGCCTGCTCGTGCAGCCGACGGAGCTCGCCCGCCCCGGCGCCGAGGCGCAGGCCATCGCCGCCGAGAACGCGATGCGCGGCATCGTCCTCGACGACGGCGTCAGCGCCCGGGTGAGCGTCACCACCCGGCCGTACCTGACGCCGGAGACCCCGGTCCGGGTGGGCGACCAGCTCGCGTTCACCGAGCCGCTGGTCCTCGGCTACGGCTTCGACCAGTGGCGGCTGCAGCCGGCCGACGGCACCGCCGCGGGCGTCTTCGCGCCGCAGAACACCCGTCCGGCCACGCCGGACGCGGTCGGCGGCGACGTGCAGGTCGGCGCGTTCAACGTCCTGAACTACTTCCTGACGCTCAGCGGTCCCAACGCCCGGGGAGCCACCAGCCAGCGTGAGTTCGAGCAGCAGGCGGGGAAGATCGTCCCGGCGATCAACGCGCTCGACGCCGACGTCGTGACGCTCATGGAGATCGAGGACACCGACTCGACCGGCCGCGACCCGGGGAACGCCGACGCCGCGCTCGCCGACCTGGTGACCCGCCTCAACACGGCTGCCCGGTACGAGAAGTGGGCCTACGTCCCGCTGCCGGAGGAGCTCTACGACGTCGACCGGGACGTCATCCGCAGCGCGATCATCTACCAGGCCGGCGTCGTCCAGCCGGTCGGGGAGCCCGTCGGTCTGGTCGACGAGGAGGTCTGGGACAACGCCCGCGAGCCGCAGGCGCAGACCTTCGTCAAGGACGGCGACGCCTTCACCGTGGTGGCCAACCACTTCAAGTCGAAGGGCTCGCCGACCGGCGCCACGGGGGACAACGCCGACACCGGCGACGGCCAGGGCGCGTGGAACGGCGACCGGGTCCGCCAGGCCGGGTCGCTCGCCGCGTTCATCGACGAGCTGCGGGAGCGCGACCCCGACGTCATCTCCCTCGGCGACTACAACGCCTACACGCAGGAGGACCCGATCGTGGCCCTCCGCGGCGCCGGGCTGACCGACCTGGGCTCGCGGTTCGACCCCGAGCGGTACAGCTACGTGTTCGACAACCTGTCCGGTTCGCTCGACCACGCCCTGGCCACCGCGTCGCTGACGGGGAAGGTGACCGGTGCGGTGCACTGGAACATCAACTCGGTCGAGTCCTTCGCCTACCAGTACGCGGGCGACGAGGCGCTGTACGCCGCGACCCCGTACCGCTCGAGCGACCACGACCCGCTGCTGGTCGGGATCGACCTGGACGAGCGCTGCAACGGCCTCGTCCCGACGATGCGCGGCACCGCCGGGGACGACGTCCTGCGCGGCACCAACGGCGTCGACGTGATCATGGGCCTCGGCGGCAAGGACACCATCAGCGGCGGCAACGGCGACGACGTCATCTGCGGCGGCGCCGGCGACGACACGCTGTCCGGCGAGAACGGTGCCGACGTGGTGCTCGGCGGCTTCGGCGTCGACACGCTCGACGGCGGCAACGGCGACGACCGCCTGGTCGGCGGTCCGGGGGCGCGCGACGTCCTGAACCAGGGCCGCGGCGCCGGCAGCACCGAGCAGGAGGGCGCCGAGTCCTGAGGAAGCACCCCCTGCCCCCCGACGCTCGCGAGCTCGCGTCGGGACCCTGCAGGGGGCCGTTCCAGTAGGTCGCCAGTCCGGCGCGGCACCCGAGCGGGTGCCGC
>NZ_JBJGZH010000007.1:0-174753 GCF_054050415.1 Geodermatophilus sp. SYSU D01180
CCCGGGGCGTCGACCGACGCCCCGGGCCACCGCCCCGCCCGGAGACGGGCTCCCCGCACCACCGATCGACCCCGGAGCAACGGTGACCGCCACGAAGGCCCCGACCCCACCCCCGTCGCAGGAGCGCGTCGTGCGCCGGGCGGGGGACCGCATCTTCGCCGGCAGCGCCAAGGGCTCCGGCATCTTCATCCTGCTGGTGCTCGCGGGCGTGGCCGCGTTCCTCATCAGCGAGGCGATCCCCGCCCTCACCGCCCCGGCGGAGGACATCCCCGGCGGCGAGGGCCTGGCCACCTACATCGGCCCGCTGATCCTCGGCACGCTCCTCGGCGCCGTCCTCGCCCTGATCGTGGCGACGCCGCTCGCGGTGGGCATCGCGCTCTTCGTCACCTACTACGCGCCCCGCCGCATCGCGGCCGGCCTCGGCTACGTGATCGACCTGCTCGCGGCCATCCCCAGCGTCGTCTACGGCTTCTGGGGGCTCGCGGTCCTCGCGCCGTCGCTGGTGCCGTTCCACGTGTGGGCCGCCGACAACCTGAGCTGGCTGCCGTTCTTCGCCGGCCCGGCCTCCACCAGCGGCCGCACGATGTTCACCGTCGGGCTGGTGCTCGCGGTCATGATCCTGCCGATCATCTCGGCCATCTCCCGCGAGGTCTTCAGCCAGGCCCCGGCCCTGCACCGCGAGGCCGCCCTCGCCCTCGGCGCGACGCGCTGGGAGATGATCAAGATGGCGGTGCTGCCCTACGGCAAGTCCGGCGTCATCGCCGGCGCGATGCTGGGCCTGGGCCGCGCGCTCGGCGAGACCATGGCGGTGGCCATCGTGCTCTCGGGCGGCGCCGGGGCCACGCTCAACCTGATCAGCAGCTCGAACCCGTCGACGATCGCGTCGAACATCGCCCTGCGCTTCCCCGAGGCCACCGGCCTGGGCATCAACACCCTGATCGCCAGCGGCCTGGTGCTCTTCGTCATCACCCTCGCGGTCAACATGATCGCCCGCTGGATCGTCAACCGGCGCGCCGACTTCTCCGGAGCCAACTGATGAGCACCTCCACGCAGTCGACGCTGCAGGTCGCCCCGGACCCGTCCGGCCCGGTCCCGCGCCGGTCCCGCCTCCCCCGGTTCGCCGCGGTGGGGCTCTACGCCGCCGGCATCGCCGTCGGGGCGCTCCTGTCGGCGCTCACCGGCTTCAGCATCGCGCTGACGGTCGTCTACGGCGCGGTCCTGGGCACGCTGGCCGTGTACGTCGGGTCCCGGGTCGTCGAGGGGAGCCGCAAGGCCTCCGACCGCCTGGTCACCGCGCTGGTGACCACCGCCTTCGCGATCGCGATGATCCCGCTGGTCTCGCTGGTCTACACGGTGCTCGAGAAGGGCCTGGCCCGCTTCGACGCCATGTTCTTCAGCAACTCGATGTTCCGGGTCGTGGGCGAGGGCGGCGGCGCCTACCACGCCATCCTCGGCACGGTGATCATCACCGCCGTGACCGCGGTGATCTCGGTGCCGATCGGCCTGCTGACCGCGATCTACCTCGTCGAGTACGGCACCGGCCGGCTGAAGAAGGCGATCACCTTCTTCGTCGACGTCATGACCGGCATCCCGTCGATCGTCGCCGGCCTGTTCGCGTTCGCGCTGTTCACGTTGCTGTTCGGCAACGACGTCCGGCTCGGCCTCATGGGGTCCGCGGCCCTCTCGGTGCTCATGATCCCGGTCGTCGTCCGCTCCTGCGAGGAGGTCCTCAAGCTCGTCCCCAACGAGCTGCGCGAGGCCAGCTACGCCCTGGGCGTGCCCAAGTGGCGGACGATCGTCAAGGTGGTCCTGCCGACCGCCGTCGCCGGTCTCGGCACCGGCATCACCCTCGCCGTGGCGCGCGTCATCGGCGAGACCGCGCCCCTGCTCATCACCGTCGGCCTGATCACCGGCACGAACCTCAACCCGTTCGACGGGCGGATGGCGACGCTCCCGGTGTTCGCCTACTACCAGCTCACGCAGCCGGGTACCAACACCCAGGCGTTCCTCGACCGGGCCTGGACGGCGGCACTCGTCCTCATCATCCTGGTGATGGTCCTCAACGTCGTGGCCCGCCTGATCAGCCGCTTCTTCGCCCCCAAGACCGGTCGCTGACCGACCCCGACCCGGAGGATCCCCCCGTGGCCAAGCGCATCGAGGTCTCCGACCTCAACATCTACTACGGCAACTTCCTGGCCGTGGAGGGCGTGAACGTCTCCATCGAGCCGCGCAGCATCACCGCGCTGATCGGGCCGTCGGGCTGCGGGAAGTCGACCTTCCTGCGCTCGCTCAACCGCATGCACGAGGTCATCCCCGGCGCCCGCGTCGAGGGCAAGGTCGTCATGGACGGCCAGGACCTCTACGGCGCCGACACCGACCCGGTCGACGTCCGCCGGCAGATCGGCATGGTCTTCCAGCGGCCCAACCCGTTCCCGACGATGTCGATCTACGACAACGTCATCGCCGGCAACCGGCTCAACAACAAGCGGATGAAGAAGTCCGAGACCGACGAGCTGGTCGAGCGCTCGCTGCGCGGCGCCAACCTGTGGGACGAGGTCAAGGACCGGCTGGGCCGCCCCGGCTCGGGCCTGTCGGGCGGTCAGCAGCAGCGGCTGTGCATCGCCCGCGCGATCGCCGTCGAGCCCGACGTGCTGCTCATGGACGAGCCCTGCTCGGCCCTGGACCCGATCTCCACGCTGGCCATCGAGGACCTGATGACCGAGCTCAAGGAGCGGTTCACCATCGTCATCGTCACGCACAACATGCAGCAGGCGGCGCGGGTGAGCCAGTCCACCGGGTTCTTCAACCTCAACGGCGTGGGCCAGCCCGGCCGGCTCATCGAGTTCAACCCGACCGAGAAGATCTTCAGCAACCCCGACCAGAAGGCGACCGAGGACTACATCTCCGGCCGCTTCGGGTGATCCCCTCCGCTCCGTCCGCGGGCCCGGTCAGCTGCTGCTGACCGGGCCCGCGGCCGTTCGGCACCCGGGGTCCTTGCGCGCGCTCGTGCTCTGCCGCCGATGCGGACCAGGGCACGAGCCGGCCCGCGCCCCTCCCTCTCGCGCGCTCGTGCCCTGCCCCGTGAGACGGGGCAGAGCACGAGCGGCTGCACGGAGCCCCACCCGGCGGGGCGCTCGGTCAGCAGCTGACGGGCGCGGCGGCGGTCGTCGTGGAGGGCGCCGCCGGGGTCTCGGGAGCCGGAGGCGCGGCGGCCACGGCCGGGGCGGGGGCGGGGGGCACCTGCACCGGGACGACGCCGGTGTAGCCGGGGCCGAGGACCAACTGGACGGTGTCGCCGATGGCGTCGCTGGGCTGCAGGACGGCGCCGGGGACGGCGGCGGCCACGGTGCGCGCCTGCTCGACCACCCCGGGGCCGTGCCGGACGACGGTCTGGTTGACCGTGCCGCGCTCGTTGCCGACCTGGCCCACGGTGAAGCCCTGCTGGCGCAGCAGGTCGCCCACGGTCGAGGCCAGCCCGGTGGTGGCGGTGCCGTTGAGGACGTCGACGGTGACGGCGGCCGGCGCCACGGTGAGCGGCTGGGCGGCCGGGCTGGCGGGCGGCTGCTCGGGCGCGGTGGCGGCGGGGTCGGCCGCCGGGGTCGCCTCCGGGGCCTCGGCCGCGGCCGGGTCCGCCGGAGTGGCGGCCGCCGCGGCGACCGGGGTGGCCAGCTCGGCGGGCACGGTGCTGTCCTCGATGACGTCGTCGAACAGCGTGCGGGTGGCCGGGCCGTCGAGCAGCACGTACGCCTGGTCGCTGCCGGCCGGCACGTAGCCGACCTGCGCCACCGGCAGGCTCGCCCGCTGGACCGCGTCCCCCTCGAGGTCGCCCAGCGCCGAGGCCAGCGTGCGGAGGTCGCCGAGCGTCGTCTGCTCGTCGACGGTGAGCGCGTCGGCGGACCGCGTGAGGAAGCGGGTGAGGTCGTAGGTGTTGGCCAGCGTCCCGACGGTCATCGCCGAGCGCAGGGTGGCCGACAGCAGCACCTGCGTGCGCTCGGCGGCGGCGACCCCGGTGACGTCGGAGCCGGCGTCGCCGGGCGCGAGGTAGCGGCCGGCCTGCGCCCCGGTCAGCTCCGACGTGCCGGCCGGCAGCGGCGCGGCCGAGGCGGCGTCGGCGGGACCGGTGGTGGGCAGGCAGACGCTGACGCCGCCGACGGCGTCGACCATCGCCGGGAGGCGGCCGAGGTCGACGGCGAGGTAGTGGTCGACGCGCAGCCCGGACAGCTGCTGCACCGCGCGGACCATGCACGAGGGGCCGCCGGCCAGCAACGACGCAGCGAACGCCTCGGAGACGGGCTCGCGGGCGGCGCCGTCGTCGGTCCGGCAGGCGGGGGTGTCGACCCACGCCGTCGGCGGGACGCTGACCAGGACCGCGCGCTGCTCGTCCGCGGCGACGTGCACCAGCAGCGTGGTGACCGAGGCCGGCCCGTCGGTGCCGGGGAGGTCGGTGCCGACGACGAGGTAGGTGGTCGACCCGTCCTGCAGCTGCGGGGCGATGACCTCCGGCCCCTCGGGGGCGAGGGCGGCGACGCGGGCGATGCTGCGGTCGACGTAGGCGTACAGGCCGGCGTGGTAGCCGACCACGAGGCCGAACAGCACGCCGAGGGCCACGGCGGCGCGGACCAGCCGGCGGCGGCCGGGGCTGCGCGGCGGGCGGGGGGTCACGGGCCGGCGGGTGCTGCCGGCGCCGGACATCGCCGGGCCGTCGAGGCCGGGGATCGGCGGGTGTGCGGGGCGGCCGGGCAGCGGCGGGACCGGGCGGGAGTACTGGACACCCACGGCCGGCGTGCCGGGCAGCGGCGGGACGGGGCGGGAGTGCTGCACGCCGGCCGGCGGGACCGAGGCGGGGCGCGGGACCCCCGTCGGCGGGGTGCTGGGCAGTGGCGGGACCGAGGCGGGGCGCGGGACGCCCGTCGGCGGGGTGCCGGGCAGCGGCGGGACGGGGCGCGAGTACTGGACGCCGGCCGGCGCGGCGGGGACCGGCGGCAGCCCGCGGCGGGGCTCCTCGGCGGGGGTGGCCGCCGGGGACGGGGCGGGCGGCGGCGCGGCGGCGGTGCCGGGCACGGGCGGCTTCGGCCCGCGGTGCGGGGGCAGCGACTCGCCGGGCTCCAGCGGGATGGGCACCTCACCGGTGCGGCGCGCGGCGCGGCGGCCGGTGGCGCCGCCCTGGCGGGCGAGCAACTGCTCGACGGTCACCGGACCCGGCGCGTCGCCGCCCTCGGCCCGGTCGTCCCCCCGCTCGTCCCGCACCGCTGTCGATCCCATCGTCGTGGTCCGTGCCGTTGCACACCGCACGCGCGGCAGTACTCAACGATACGGGCGGAAGGCCCTTGCGACCGGTTGCGCGCGGCGTGACCCGCCGGGCGGGTCGCGTATCCGCAGGCCACGAACGAGGGAGGGGCGGTCGGCGGACGGGCGGCGTCCCGCGCGCGGACGTAGCGTCGGCGCGTGCGGCTGCCCTCGATCCCCGGTCCCTCCGACGTCTTCTCCGCCGTCGAGAGCCTGCGCGACGGCGTCGCCGAGGCGCTCGCGCTCCTGCCCCGGGTGGCCGCGGCGGTCGGGCGGCTCGAGGGGCTGCTCGTCCGCGTCGACGCCGTCGTGGACCGCGCGGAACGCCTGGTCGACCGGGTCGACGGCGCGGTGACCGCCCTGGACTCCACGCGGCAGCGCGCCGACGAGCTGGTCGCCGGCGCCGGGTCGACGCTGCAGGCGGCCGACGCCGCGATCACCGCGGTCGGCGGGACGCAGCAGAAGGCCGACGCCGCGATCAGCGCCGTCGAGGGCACCCAGCGCCGCGCGGACGCCGCCATCGGTGCGGTCGAGCAGACCCAGTCCCGCGCGGACGCCGCCATCGGCGCCGTCGAGCAGACCCAGTCCCGCGCCGACGCCGCCATCGGCGCCGTCGAGGGCACCCAGACGCGCGCCGACCGCGCGATCGAGGCCGTCGAGGGCACGCAGCGGAAGGCCGACGACGCCATCGCGGCGGTGGGCACCACCATCGGGCGGGCACAGGACGCCGTCGGGCGGGCCGAGGGCGCGGTCGACCGCGCCGAGGGCACGCTCGGGCGGGCGGACGGCGCGGTCACCGCCGCCGAGGGGCTGGTCGGGCGGATCGACCCGCTGCTGGCCGGCTACGAGGAGCCGCTGACGCGGCTGGCGCCGTCGGTGCGGCGGCTGGCCGAGACGCTCGACCCGCACGAGGTGGAGGCGCTCGTCCGGCTGGTGGACCGGCTGCCGGAGCTGGTCACGCACCTCGACGAGACGATGCTGCCGGTGCTGGAGTCGCTGGGCGACGTCGGCAGCGACGTCCACGACCTCGTCGACACGATGCAGGACATCCGCGAGGTGGTGAAGGGCTTCCCCGGCTCCAAGCTGTTCCGCCGGCGCGGCCGCGATGAGATCGCCGAGGACGAGAACGCCGAGGGGGCCCAGGAGCGCACCGGCTCCTGAGCCCCCTCGACTCCCGCTCGTCCCGCCGGTCAGGTCTCGGTCGGGTACCCCAGCGCGCGAGCGACGTCGCCGATCCGCTCGTAGGTCTCGCCCTCGGGCAGCCGGCGCAGCTCGTCGACCACCGCGTCGGTCGCCCGGTGGTCGAGCGCGGCCTCGACCAGCCCCGGGCCGTCGTTCGGGAAGTCGGCCCGCACCAGCCAGCGCGCCAGCTCCGCGCGGGCGACCACGGCTTCCTCGGTCATCCCGACGGGGACGCCGCCGACCAGGGTGCCCGCGGGGTCCGCGGCGATGTCCGGCTCGCCCTCGGCGACCGGCTCGACCTCCCGGAACTCCTCGGCCCGGGTGGCCCGCTCGGCCTTCAGCATCCCCTGGATCTCGTGCTCCAGCTCCTCGTCGAGCCGCGGGTTGTGCTTGTTGCTGCGCGACGACACACCAGCGAACCCGTCGTCCATCTCGCTCACGATCGCCTCCCTGTCCCTGTGACTACTTCTCGTCGAGCGCGGAGGGCTTGTGCACCGCCGTCTTGCCGCTCTTGTCGCTCTTCACCTCGTACTGGGGGTCGTCCGAGCTGGCCTTCACCTTCCGGCCGCCGGCCTCCGTCTCCTCCGTGATCTTCCGGGTGACGGTCCCCTCGGCCTTGCTGCCGTGGCTGTTCCAGGTGACGTGGTCACCCTTCTCGAAGTCGTCGGCCATCGTCGGACCTCCACGTCGTCGGGTCGTCCCTCCCCCGTGCCCGGCGTCCGGAGCGCACACACATCGGTACCGGCAGCGACGGAGATCACCCTCCGGAGCGCCAGCGTCACCCGCTCGTGCGGTGGCAGGACCGCCGCGCTCACGTAGCGTGTCCGGTGACGGGGACCGGACGAGCGAACCTCCTGCTGAGAGTCGAGCAGCGGTGACGCTCGGTGAGGCGCCCGTCCTCGATCGCCGGCCCGGTCGACCCCATTCCCCCGGGGTCGGCCGGGTCGGCCCCGTTCACAGCCCGGTCCCTACGCTCGCCGGCGTGACCGATCCCGCCGGCCCGCCCGCTCCCGCTGACGGGGACCACCTGCCGGGCAGCCCCCGCCCCGTCGACGTCCTCACCGTCGTCTCCGTCGCCGACGTCACCCCGTCGGTGCGCCGGGTCGTGCTCTCGGGGACCCCGGACGCCGTCGCCGCGGCCGGGCCCACGGTCAACCTGCTGGTGCCCCGCGTGGGGGACCCGGAGCCGCGGTGGCCGGCGGTCGCCCGGGACGGCCGCGTCGTGTGGCCGGCCGGGGCGCACGGCGTCAGCCTGCGCAGCTACACCGCCCGCCGCCAGGACACCGCCTGCGGCGAGGTGGAGATCGACTTCGTGCTGCACGGCGACGGCCCGGCCGCCGCCTGGGCCGGCGCGGCGGCACCGGGCGCCCTGCTGGGCGTGGCCGGCGGTGGCCCGCTGGGCGACCGGCCGGCCGGCACGCTGCTCCTCGCCGGCGACGAGACGGCGCTGCCGGCCATCAGCCGCATCCTGGCCGCGGCCGGCCCGGACACGGTCGGGACGGCGCTGCTCGAGGTCGCCGGGCCGGAGGAGGAGCAGTCGCTCGCCGCGCCGGCCGGCGTCGAGGTCCGCTGGCTGCACCGCGGCGGGACGCCGCCCGGCGAGAGCACCCTGCTCGCCGACGCCGTGGCCGCGACCGAGCGCCCGGCCGGCGAGGACGTCTTCGCCTGGGTGGCCGCCGAGTCGGCCGCCGTCCGGGCGGTGCGCGCCGACCTGCGCGGCCGCTGGGGGCTCACCCGCGCCCAGCACCACGCGATCGGCTACTGGCGGCGCGGCCGCGCGATGGCGCCCGCGGGCTAGCGGGGCCGTCCCCAGGGAACTCACAGGTAGCGTCCAGGGGGACTGCAGTTCCGCGGCAGAGTCTCGGGGCATGACGACAGCAGCCAGGCGTCCGACGGGAGTTGTCGTGACGGGAGCCCGCACCGCTCGACCGGCCGCCCCGGAGGCGCGCCTCCTGGTGGTCGACGACGAGCCCAACATCCGCGAGCTGCTCTCCGCAAGCCTGCGCTACGCCGGCTTCGAGGTGGCGACGGCGTCCGACGGCCAGCAGGCGCTCGCCCTGGCCTCGACGTTCCGCCCCGACCTGCTGGTCCTCGACGTGATGATGCCGGGCCTGGACGGCTTCGGCGTCGTCCGCCGGCTGCGCGAGAGCGGCCGGCACACACCGGTGCTGTTCCTCACCGCGCGGGACGCGGCCGAGGACAAGGTCTCCGGGCTCACCCTCGGCGGCGACGACTACGTGACCAAGCCGTTCAGCCTCGACGAGGTGCTCGCCCGCATCCGGGCGGTGCTGCGCCGCAGCGCCGGCCAGCAGCGCGCCGTCGAGACCAGCCGGCTCACCTTCGCCGACATCGAGCTCGACGAGGAGTCGCACGAGGTGGTCAAGGCCGGGCAGGTGGTGAGCCTGTCCCCCACCGAGTTCAAGCTGCTGCGCTACCTCATGGCCAACGCCGGGCGGGTGCTGTCGAAGGCGCAGATCCTGGACCACGTGTGGAACTACGACTTCAACGGCGAGGCCAACGTCGTCGAGTCCTACATCTCCTACCTGCGGCGCAAGGTGGACACCACCGAGCCGCGCCTGCTGCACACCATCCGCGGGGTGGGCTACACCCTGCGCCTGCCCCGCGGCGCGTGAGCACTCCCCCGGGTCCTCCTCCCGGAGCGGCGCCCCGCAGCGGCCCCCGCCTCCCGCGGGTGCCGCTGCGGTTCACGCTCGTCGCGATGCTGCTGGTCCTGGTGACCCTCGCGCTGGTCGCCACCGGGGTGGCGGCGACGTCGCTGCTGAAGCGCTACCTGGTCGACCAGCTGGACCAGCAGCTGGAGAGCACGCTGCGCGAGACGGCCGGCTCGCAGGACTACCTCACCGACTGCCTGTTCGGCAGCCGCCAGCGCTACCTGGCCCCGGGCAACTACCTGGCGTGCGTGGTGCCCGGGGACGAGGAGCCGGTGGTGCTCTCCGGCCCGGACGACGAGGACGACCTGCCCGCCCTCGACTCCGACGACGTCGCCGCGATCGCGGCCCGGGCGGCGGAACCCGGCGGACCGCCCCAGGACGGCGGCCCCGGCCGGTCGCTGGCGCAGACGGTGGCCTCCGGCGACGGCGACACCTACTGGCGGGTCACGGCTGCGGAGCTGCCCGGTGGGCTGGTGCTCGTCGTCGGCGGGGACCTCGACCGCGACGACCGGGTGATCGCGCGGCTGGTGGCCATCGAGGTCGTCGTCGGCCTGGTGGTGCTGGGCGCCCTGGGCGTGGCCGGGTACTGGCTGGTGCGCAGCAGCCTGCGCCCGCTCGCCGAGGTGGAGCGCACCGCGCAGGCGATCGCCGCCGGCGACCTCTCGCAGCGGGTGGCGCCGGGCGACAGCCGCACCGAGGTCGGCCGGCTGTCCCAGGCGCTCAACGGCATGCTCGCCCGGATCGAGGACTCGTTCCGCGCCCAGCGGGCCTCCGAGGAGCAGGCCCGGGCGTCGGAGGAGCGGATGCGCCGGTTCGTCGCCGACGCCAGCCACGAACTCCGGACGCCGCTGACCTCCATCCGCGGCTTCGCCGAGCTCTACCGGCAGGGCGCCGTCACCGACCCGGAGGAGACCGCCCGGCTGATGCAGCGCATCGAGAGCGAGGGCGGCCGGATGGGCGTCCTGGTCGAGGACCTGCTGCAGCTGGCCCGGCTGGACATGCAGCGGCCGCTGTCGATCGCGCCGGTCGACCTGGCCGAGGTCGCCGGCGACGCCGTCCACGACGCGCGGGTCCTGCAGCCGGACCGGCCGGTCGGCCTGCACCTGGACGACTCCCTCACCGAGGTCCCGGTGGTCCTCGGCGACGAGGCGCGGTTGCGCCAGGTGGTCGGGAACCTGGTGACCAACGCGCTGGTGCACACGCCCGAGACCGCCCGGGTGACCGTCTCCATCGGCGAGGACACCAGCGGCGGCGGTGACCTGGTGGTGCTGCGGGTGGCCGACGAGGGCCCGGGCATGGCGCCCGGGGACGCCGCCCGGGTGTTCGAGCGCTTCTACCGGGCCGACGCCTCGCGCAGCCGGGTGGCCGGCGGCACCGGGCTGGGCCTGTCGATCGTGGCCTCGCTGGTCGCCGCGCACGGCGGGGAGGTCTCCCTGGACACCGCCCCCGGCCGCGGCGCGGCCTTCACCGTGCGGCTCCCCCGCTCGGGTCCCGAGGTGCCCGGCGTCCCGGGCGGCACCCCCGGCGCGGCGCCCGGGCCCGCGCCCGCCGGTCCCCCCGGGCAGCCCGCCGAGCCCGCGGGGCTACCGTCCGCCGGTGAGCACTGACAGCGGAGGAGCCCCCTACGACGCCGCGCTGATGACCGCGGTCGCCGACCTGGGCGACGCCCTGCGCGGCCTGGTCCACGCCTCCGTGCGCACCGCCGTCCCCGCCGCGGACCTGCAGGAGGTCGCCGCGGCCGTGCGGGCCGCCACCGGCCGGCTCACCGCCGCGGTCCGCCCGCCGGGGCAGCTGCCGGCGCTGGACGACCCGGTGCGCTTCCGGCGCGTCTACAACCCGGTGGCCGGGGTCGGCAGCGCCTTCGCGCCGCCGCTGCGGCTGCGCGAGGAACCCGGCGGCGTCGTCGGCGAGGTGTCCTTCGGCCTGGCCTACGAGGGGCCGCCCGGCTTCCTGCACGGCGGGATGAGCGGCCTGGTGATGGACCAGGTGCTGGGCGCGGCCACGATCCGCGCGGGACTGTGGGGCATGACCGCCCGGCTGGAGCTGGACTACCGGCGGCCGGTGCCGCTGGACACCCCCGTCGTCTGCCGCGGCCGGGTGACCGAGGCCGGCGGCCGCAAGTCGGTCGTCACCGGCACCATCGCGCTCGCCGACGCGCCCGACCGGCCGCTGGTCGAGGCGCGGGCGGTGTTCGTGCTGCCGCGCGAGGACCTGCGCGCCGAGTACTTCGCGCGGGTCACCGACGCCTCCGGCCGGCACGCCCCGCCCTCGCGCCCCACCGACGCCACCGCCCCCGGAGCCGGGGAGTGAGGGACGTCGAGGTCGCCGCGGCCGCCGCCCGGGCGGCCGCGGGCGTCCTGACCGACCTGCGTGCCGGCGGGCTGAACGGCCGCCCCCTCGGCGACGCCGGCGACGCCGCGGCCCAGCGGGCGATCACCGCCGTCCTCGCCGCCGAGCGCCCCGACGACGTCGTCTTCAGCGAGGAGGCGGCCGACGACCGCAGCCGGCTGGAGGCCGGGCGGGTGTGGATCGTCGACCCGCTGGACGGCACCCGGGAGTACGGCGAGACGGAACGGTCCGACTTCGCCGTCCACGTGGCGCTGTGGGTGCGCGGGACGCTGGCCGCCGGCGCCGTCGCGCTGCCCGCCGTCGGGGAGGTGCTGGTGACCGACCCGGCGCCGGCCCTGCCCCCGCCGGTGGCCCGCCCGCCGCGGATCGCGGTGAGCCGGACCCGGCCGCCGGCGCAGGCCGACGCGGCCGCCGCGGCGGTCGGCGGCGAGCTGGTGCCGCTGGGCTCGGCCGGGTTCAAGGTGACCGCGGTGGTCCGCGGCGAGGTCGACGCCTACGTGCACGCCGGCGGGATGTACCAGTGGGACTCGGCGGCGCCGGTCGCCGTCGCGCTGGCCGCGGGGCTGACCGCGGTCCGGCTGGACGGGTCGCCGCTCCGCTACAACCAGCCCGACCCCTCGCTGCCCGACCTCCTGGTGTGCCGCCCCGAGCTGGCCGCGGACCTGCTGACCGCCGTGCGCCGGTAGCCGGCGAGGGGCCGGGCCGGGACGCTCGACCCGGTGACGGACACTGGTGGGGTGACGACCCCCGACTACCGGCTCACGCAGCTGGAGACGCTCGAGGCCGAGTCGATCCACGTCATCCGGGAGGTGGCCGCCGAGCTCGAGCGGCCGGTGCTGCTGTTCTCCGGCGGCAAGGACTCCATCGTCATGCTGGAGCTGGCCCGCAAGGCGTTCGCGCCGGCGCGCATCCCGTTCCCGGTGATGCACGTCGACACCGGCCTGAACTTCCCCGACGTCCTCGAGTTCCGGGACAAGCGGGTGGCCGAGCTGGGCGTGGAGCTCGTCGTCGCCTCGGTGCCCGACGCGATGGCCCGCGGCCTGGTCCGCGAGGAGCCCAACGGCTCGCGCAACCGGATCCAGACGCCGGTGCTGCTCGAGGCGGTGGAGGAGCACGGCTTCACCGCGCTGTTCGGCGGCGCCCGGCGCGACGAGGACAAGGCGCGGGCCAAGGAGCGGGTGTTCTCCTTCCGCGACGAGTTCGGCCAGTGGGACCCGAAGAACCAGCGGCCGGAGCTGTGGGACCTCTACAACGGGCGCATCCACCTGGGCGAGTCGATCCGGGTGTTCCCGCTGTCGAACTGGACCGAGCTCGACATCTGGCAGTACATCGCCCGGGAGGGCATCGAGATCCCGGCCCTGTACCTCGCGCAGGAGCGGGAGGTCGTCGAGCGGCAGGGGATGCTCTACGCGGTCAACGAGTTCGTGCGCCCGCGGGAGGGTGAGCGGGTGTCCCGCGAGACGGTGCGCTACCGCACCGTCGGCGACGCCAACCTGACCGCGGCGGTGCGCTCGGAGGCCTGCACGGTGGAGGAGGTCATCGCCGAGATCGCGGTGACCCGCATGACCGAGCGCGGCGCCACCCGCGGCGACGACAAGGTCAGCGACGCGGCGATGGAGGACCGGAAGAAGGAGGGCTACTTCTAGCGCGACGCCGGCGGCGGAAGCGCAGCAGGGCGACGGCGGTGACGGCGAGCAGCAGCAGCCCCGCCGGCCAGGCCACCGCCTCGGGCGCCGCGACGCCGAGCGCCTCCGCGACGACGTAACCGACCGCGTACCCCGCGACGACGACCAGCAGCACCGGGACGAGGAACACGAAGCCGCCCACGGCTGCTCCTCCCCGCGGGACCCGGGTGGTCCCGCTCACACCAGCGTCCCCGATCGCGGGCCCCGGTGCCGCGGCTGGGACGATGGGGGCCATGCCCGAGCAGTCCGCGGTCGACGTCCACTCCCCCGCCGCCGAGCAGGCAGCCGAGATCGCGACGGCGCGCAAGGACATCCTCCGCATCGCCACCGCCGGCTCGGTCGACGACGGCAAGAGCACGCTGATCGGCCGGCTGCTCTACGACAGCAAGGCCGTGTTCGAGGACCAGTACGCGGCGATCGAGCGGGCCAGCAAGGGCGACTACGTCGACCTCGCGCTGCTCACCGACGGCCTGCGCGCCGAGCGCGAGCAGGGCATCACCATCGACGTCGCCTACCGGTACTTCGCCACCCCGCGGCGGACGTTCATCCTGGCCGACACCCCCGGCCACGTGCAGTACACGCGGAACATGGTCACCGGCGCCTCCACGGCCGACCTGGCGATCGTGCTGGTCGACGCGCGCAAGGGCCTGGTCGAGCAGAGCCGCCGGCACGCCTTCCTCGCGTCGCTGCTGCGGGTGCCGCACCTGGTCGTCGCGGTGAACAAGATGGACCTCGTCGACTGGTCCGAGGACGTCTACGAGCGCATCCGCGACGAGTTCACCGCGTTCGCGACGAAGCTGTCGATCCACGACCTGACCGTCGTCCCGATCTCGGCGCTGCACGGCGACAACGTGGTGACCCGGTCGGAGAACACGCCCTGGTACGGCGGGCCCTCGCTGCTGCACCACCTCGAGCACGTGCACGTCGCCGGCGACCGCAACCTCGTCGACACCCGCTTCCCGGTGCAGTACGTCGTCCGGCCGCAGTCCGACGCCTTCCACGACTACCGCGGCTACGCCGGCACCGTGGCCAGCGGCGTGCTGCGCCCCGGCGACGAGGTGCAGGTGCTGCCCAGCGGCCTGACCACCACGGTCGCGGCGATCGACGGCCCGCGCGGCCCGGTCGCCGAGGCCTTCCCGCCCATGGCGGTGACCGTGCGCCTGGCCGACGACGTCGACGTGTCCCGCGGCGACCTGGTCTGCCGGCCGGGCAACGTGCCGCAGGTGACGCAGGACCTCGACGCGCTGGTGTGCTGGATGGCCGAGGAGCCGCTGCGCCCGCGGCAGCGGCTGGCGGTCAAGCACACGACCCGCTCGGTGCGCGCGGTGGTCAAGGAGCTGACCTACCGGCTCGACGTCAACACGCTGCACCGCGACCTCGAGGCCACCGAGCTCGGCCTCAACGACATCGGCCGGGTCAAGCTGCGCACCACGCAGCCGCTGTTCGTCGACGACTACAACAGCAACCGGGTCACCGGCCGGTTCATCCTGGTCGACGAGGCCACCAACGCCACCGTCGGCGCCGGGATGCTCCCGCCGCACCGGTAGACCTCAGGTCAGCCGCACCGGGAGGACCTCGAAGCCGCGCAGCGTCTGCAGGTCGCGGCGGACCGGGCGGCCGGCCACCCGCAGCCGCGGGAACCGCTCGGTGAGCGCCCGCAGCCCGACGACGCCCTCCAGCCGGGCCAGGCCCGCGCCCAGGCAGTAGTGGATCCCGCCGGAGAAGGCCAGGTGCTCGCGGGCGTCGGCCCGGGTGGCGTCGAAGCGGGCGGGGTCGGCGAACACCGCCGGGTCCCGGTTGGCCGCGCCGAGCAGCAGGGTCACCCTCGCGCCGGCCGGCAGGGGCACCCCGGCCACCTCGGTGTCGCGGGTGATGGCGCGGCCGGTGAGCTGGACCGGGCTGTCGTGGCGCAGCACCTCCTCCACCGCGCCGCCCCAGCCCGCCGGGTCCTCCCGCAGGGCGTCCCACTGGTCGCGGTGCGCGTCGAGCAGCACGACGGCGTTGCCGAGCAGGTTGACCGTGGTCTCGAAGCCGGCGCCGAGCAGCAGCATCACCGTGGCGTGCAGCTCCCGCTCGGAGAGCGCCTCGTCGTCGGGGAGGGTGACCAGCCGGCTGACCAGGTCCTCGCCGGGGTCGGCGCGCAGCCGGGCGAAGTGCCCGCGGAGGAAGGCGTGCATGGCGCGCAGGCCGCGCTCGGCGGCCAGGTAGCGGCGCAGCGGCAGGCCGGGGTCGAGGGTGGCGGCCGCGGCGGCGCCCCAGCGCAGGAAGTCCTCGCGTCGGTCGGTGGGGACGGCGAGCAGGTCGGCGATGACCAGCACCGGCAGCTGCGCGGCGTAGACGCCGACCAGGTCGACGACGTCGTCGCGGCCGGCCAGCCGGTCCAGCAGCGCCTCGGCGGTGCGCCGCACCATCGGCTCGGAGGCCAGCGTGGCGCGCGGGGTGAAGGCACGGCTGACCAGCCGGCGGAAGCGGGTGTGGTCGGGCGGGTCCGTGACCAGCATCGACGGCGGCTCGGCCACCCCGGTGGCGTCGAGCTCGTCGCCGAAGCGCAGCGCCCACCGGACGAGGGCCGGCGCCTGCGACCGGTCCCAGCCGACAGAGGCGGCGTCCGAGCGCAGCACCGCGGTGGCGACGGCGTGCGAGGTGGTGACCGGGCCCAGCGCGCCACCGGACAGCGGGCCGCGGGCGCGCAGCTGCTCGTACAGGCCGTGGGGGTCCTCGCGGGAGGCCGGGTCGCGCAGCAGCCGGGCGACCGGGTCGCCCCGGCGGGCGGCGCGCGCGAGGTAGAGGGCGGGGAGGCCGTGGCCCAGCGCGTAGCGGGTGGCCGTGCGGGCCGGGCGCAGCAGGCGCGCCGTCGCGGCCGGGACGCCCGGAGCGGACCGGGCCGGCCGCGGGGACGTCGTCGTCACAGCACCTCCCGCCCGGCCGGTGCCGGGCGGGAGGAGTGTGTCAGCTCAGGCGTCGGTGTCCGGGGGCGCGGGCGCCTGGCTGGCGTCGCCGTCCCAGTCCTTGCCGGCCTTGTAGGCGTGCCCGGAGGCGCTGTCGGTCTGGTCGGCGACGGTCTGCGCCATCTCCTCGTCGGACAGGCCCTCGCCGGCGGCCTCGGTGTGGCTGGTGGGCTCGCTCATCCCATCTCCTCCGTCGAACGGCTTCGGTCCCTCCAGCCCTCCCCGGCGGGCCCCGCGGTCAAACTCCGGCCCCGGTCACCCGCCGGGACGGACCGGACGAGCCTGCCGCCGCCGGAGCGCAACTCCCCTTGCGTGCAACACCCGTTCCCTACGATCGGGCACGACCGGTCGCGGGCGCGGCCCGCCCGACTGCGAGGAGGCCCCGTGGCCACAGGACCGTCGGTGACCGCCACGCCGGCACCCGGGGACGACGCGGTCGCGGCGCTCGAGCAGCTGGTGCGGGAGATCGACCGGTGCGCGGCCGAGCTGCAGGACGCCCGCACCCGCGCCGAGCAGCTGCTGTGCCAGCGCCGCTCGGGGGACAGCTGGCTCGCCATCGTCACCGAGGAGTCCCGCCCGCTGGTCGTCGAGCGGATCACCACCGTCCTCGGCGCCCTGGCCGGCGCCGGGTCGACGTGGCGCCGCGCCCAGGCCCGCGCGCTGCAGGCCGAGCAGGTGAGCATCAACCGGATCGCCGCGATGTTCGGCGTCACCCGCCAGCGCATCTCGGCCCTGCTCCGGGACCAGCCCGGCCGGAACGGCGGGACGGCCTAGGCCGTCAGCGCGTCGATGGCCTTGTAGACGCGCTGCTCCGAGATCGGCCGCGGCGTGCCGAGCTGCTGGGCGAACAGGCCCACGCGCAGCTCCTCGACCATCCACCGGACGCGGGCGACCGGGTCGTCGGGGGCGCCGGTGGGCGGCACCTCGTGGCGCAGCTGCTCGTACTCGGCGGTGACCGCGGCGACCTGGTCCGTCCAGAGGGCGTCGCGCACCGCGTTGGCCGGGAGCTTCTCCAGCCGCAGCGCCATGCCCTTGAGGTAGCGCACCAGGTCGGGCAGCCGCCGGCGGCCGGCGTCGGCCACGAAGCCGCGGTGCAGCAGCCCCGCCATCTGGCGGCGCAGGTCGGCGACCGCCGCCTCGGGCACCCGCCGCCCGGGCGCCGCGCCGATCGCGACGGCGACCTCGCGGGCCTGGGTCAGCACCGCCTCGACCCGCCGCACGGCGTCCTGGGTGAGCGGCAGCAGCTGCTGCCTCGCCGTCGTCACCAGGGCTGTGAAGGCGGCCTCGTCGCGGGGCGGCCCGCCGGCGGCGGCGACCAGCTCGTCGGCCGCGGCGTCCACGCAGTCGTCGACCAGCGCGGGGATCTCGCCGTCGGGGTTGAACTGCAGCGCCAGCCGGCTCTTCGGGGAGAGCCCCTTGACCACCTGCCGGGTGGGCGAGCCGGCCACGAGCACGAGCAGCCGCCGGGCGCCGCGCCAGGTGAGCCGCGTGGCCTCGGCCTCGGTGGCCACCACCCGGACGCCGGCCGTCGCCCCCTCGTCGACCAGCGCCGGGTACGCGGTGACCACGTGCCCGCCGCGGCGGACCTCGACGGTGCGCGGCAGCTCGCCGATCGTCCAGGCGGTCAGCCCGGTGCGCTCCAGCTCGGAGGCGGCGCGGGCCAGGCTCGCCCGGGCCTGCGGCGCGACCTCGCGGCGCAGCGCCTGCAGGTCCTTGCCGGTGGCCAGCGGCCGCTGCTTGTCGTCGAGCACGCGGAAGGTGGCGCGCAGGTGCGCGGGCACCTCCGCCGGGCGCCAGGCGTCCGGCGGGACGACGACGGCCGCGGCCCGGCGCAGCTCGCGCTCCAGCGCCGGCAGCAGGGGCTCGGTCGGGGCGATGCGCGGCAGCACCTCGCGGACCCGGTCGGGGATCGGCACCAGCGCCCGGCGCAGCTGCTTGGGCAGCGTCCGCAGCAGCGCGGTCACCAGCTCCTCGCGCAGGCCGGGCACGGTGAAGGCCAGCGACTCCCCCGACGTCCGCTCGGCGACGGTGTCGAGCACCGCGAGCGGCACGTCGACGGTGACGCCGTCCTCCGGCGCGCCGGGGGCGAAGGCGTAGGACAGCGGCAGGGTCAGCCCCTGCGTCAGCGGCACCTCGTCGGGGAAGTCCGCGGGGTCCACCTGCCCGGCCGCGGCCGCGTCGGTGAGCACCTCCGGCGTGAGGGTGAGCAGGTCCGGCGTCTCGCGGCGGGCCTGCTTCCACCAGCGGTCGAAGTGCCGGGTGGAGACGACGTCGGCGGGGATGCGGGCGTCGTAGAGCTCGAACAGCGTCTCGTCGTCGACCCGGATGTCCCGGCGACGGGCCCGCTCCTCCAGCTCGGCGACCCGCTCGAGGGCGCGCTGGTTGTCGGCCCAGAAGCGGTGGTGCGTCGTCCACTCGCCCTGGACGAGGGCGTGCCGGATGAACAGCTCGCGGGAGACGACCGGGTCGATCGAGCCGTACTGCACCCGCCGGCCGACGACGAGCGGGATGCCGTACAGGGTGACCCGCTCGGTGGCGACGACGGACCCGCGCCTCGCGTCCCACCGGGGCTCGGAGTACTCGCGCCGGACCAGGTGGCCGGCCAGCCGCTCGACGTCGTCGGGGTCGACGCGGGCCACCGTGCGGGCGAACAGCCGGCTGGTCTCCACCAGCTCGGCGGCCACCACCCAGCGCGGCGGCTTCTTCGCCAGCGGGGTGCCGGGGGCGATGACGAACCGGGCGCCGCGGGCGCCGAGGTACTCGCGGCCGCCGCGCCGCCGGTCGCCGTCGCGCCGCTTGGTGTCCTCCACCTGCAGGCCCACCTGCGACAGCAGGCCGGCGAGCAGGGCGGTGGTGATGCCGCGCTCGTCGGGCTCGGCGGCGAGCGAGCCGGGGGTCATGCCGAGGCGGCGCGCGGTGCTGCGCAGCTGGCCGTGCAGGTCCTGCCACTCGCGGATGCGCAGGTAGTGGAGGAACTCGCGCTTGACCGTCCGGCGGAACGCGCTGCCCGACAGCGCCTCCTGCTGCTCGGTCAGGTACCGCCAGAGGTTGAGCAGGGTGAGGAAGTCGGAGTGCTCGTCGGCGAACCGGGCGTGCATCTGGTCGGCGGCCTGCTGGTGCTCGGTGGGCCGCTCGCGGGGGTCCTGGATGGTCAGGCCCGCGGCGACGACGAGCACCTCCTCCAGCACGCCGCGCCGGTCGGCCTCGACGACCATCCGGCCCAGCCGCGGGTCGAGCGGGAGCTGGGCGAGCGCCCGCCCGGTGTCGGTGAGCCGGCCGGCGTCGTCGAGGGCGCCGAGCTCCTCGAGCAGCGCCCGGCCGTCGGCGACGGCGCGCCGGTCCGGCGGGTCGACGAACGGGAAGTCCTCGACGGCGCCGAGGTCGAGCGCGGCCATCTGCAGCAGCACCGAGGCGAGGCTGGTGCGGAGGATCTCCGGGTCGGTGTACTCGGGCCGGGCGTCGAAGTCGTCCTCGGTGTACAGCCGGATCGCGACGCCCTCGGCGACGCGGCCGCAGCGGCCCGAGCGCTGCCGCGCCGAGGCCTGGCTGATCGGCTCGATCGGCAGCCGCTGCACCTTGGTGCGCGCGCTGTAGCGGGAGATGCGCGCGGTGCCGGGGTCGACGACGTAGCGGATGCCGGGCACGGTCAGCGACGTCTCGGCGACGTTGGTGGCCAGCACGACCCGGCGGCCGGTGTGCGGCTGGAACACCCGGTGCTGGTCGGCGGCCGACAGCCGGGAGTAGAGCGGCAGCACCTCGACGCCGGGGAAGCGCTCGGTCAGGGCGTCGGCGGTGTCGCGGATCTCGCGCTCGCCGGCGAGGAAGACCAGCACGTCGCCCGGGCCCTCGTGCGCCAGCTCCTCGACGGCGTCGCCGATGGCGGTGACCTGGTCGCGGTCCGGATCGGCGTCGGGGTCGTCGGGGTCCACCACCGGCCGGTAGCGGACCTCCACCGGGTAGGTGCGGCCGCTGACCTCGACGACGGGCACCTCGGCGCCGTCGACGCTGAAGTGCTTGGCGATCCGGTCGACGTCGATGGTGGCCGAGGTGATGACGACCTTGAGGTCGGGCCGGCGCGGTAGCAACTGGGCGAGGTAGCCCAGCAGGAAGTCGATGTTGAGGCTCCGCTCGTGCGCCTCGTCGACGATGATCGTGTCGTACTGGCGCAGCAGCCGGTCGTGCGCGATCTCGGCCAGCAGCACGCCGTCGGTCATGAGCTTGACCAGCGTGCCGTCGCCCACCTGGTCGGTGAAGCGCACCTTCCAGCCGACCGCCCCGCCCAGCGGCGTGCCGAGCTCCTCGGCGATCCGCTCGGCCACCGTGCGCGCGGCGATCCGCCGCGGCTGGGTGTGCCCGATCCGGCCGCGCACGCCGCGGCCGAGCTCGAGGGCGATCTTGGGCAGCTGGGTGGTCTTGCCCGAGCCGGTCTCCCCGGCGACGACGACCACCTGGTGCTCGCGCAGCGCGGCGGCGATGTCGTCGCGGCGGGCGCTGACCGGCAGCTGCTCGGGATAGGTGATCGCGGGGAGGGCGGCCCGGCGGCGGGCGATGCGCTCCTCCGCGGCGGCGACGTCGGCGGTGATCTTGCCGAGGGCCCGCTCGCGCGCGGCCTCGTCGCGGGTGCGGCGCAGGCCCTCGAGCCGGCGGCCGAGCCGGTGCTCGTCGTCGAGGGTCAGCGCGGCCAGCCGGGACCGGAGGTCCGCGAGGGTCGCGGTCACGGGCGCGCTCGACTCCCTTCCGGGGTGGGGGGACGGGTGGCCACGGGGGCCACCGCCCCCAGGATCGCAGGTCCGGCCCGCGCCGCCGGACGTCCGGGACCGCAGGGCCATGGGCTCCAACGCGCCGGAGCGCCGGACCCTTCCCGCGCGAGGTGCACCCAGCGGCACCCGCGGGTACCGGAGGTGGACCCGCTGTCACTCACCTCACGATGCGTGCACGGTGCAACTGGTTGCATGTAGCGCACACGGACTTGTACCGTGCATGCATCCGCTCATCCCGTTCCCCGGAGTCCCCCATGTCCCCGTCCGCGCCCCGTGACGCCGGCCCCGCCGCGCCGTCGCCACAGCGCGCAGCGGAGGTCCGCCGGCTCTCCGAGCAGATGCCGCGCTTCATGCGGCTGGTGCACGCGTTCAAGAGCCTCCCGTCCGCCGCCGCCGACGGGCGGGAGCGGGCGGCGCTGGTGCTGCTCTTCCCGCTGACCCGCCTGGGGCCGCTGCGGCAGAGCGCGCTGGCCGAGCTGGTGCACGCCGACCCGTCGACGGTCAGCCGGCACGTGGCCTGGCTGGTCGAGCACGACCTGGTGCAGCGCGTGGCCGACGAGACCGACGGCCGCGCCACGCGCCTCGTCGTCACCGACGCCGGCCGGGCCGCCGTCGAGCGGCTGGCCGAGGAGCGCACCACCCAGCTCGCCGCGATGCTCCCCGGCTGGTCCGACGCCGACCTCGCCACGCTCACCGAGCTCTTCGGGCGCCTGCTCGACGACCTGACGGCAGCGCTGCCGTCCGACCCCCGCTCCCCCTCTGCACTCCCCGTCCCGAGAGAGAGACCATGAGCCAGACCACCGCCCACCCCACGGGTGGGCGCAGCGGCGCCCGCGCCGCGGCGGCCGCACCGGACTCCTCCGGCGCCTTCACGCACCGCCAGATCGTCACGATCATCGTCGGCCTGATGGTCGCGATGTTCCTCGCGGCCCTCGACCAGACCGTCGTCGCGACCGCCATCCGCACCATCGCCGACGACCTGCAGGGCTACGACCTGCAGGCCTGGGCGACGACGGCGTTCCTCATCACCTCGACGATCGCCACGCCGCTGTACGGCAAGCTCTCCGACATCTACGGCCGGCGGCCGTTCTACCTGTTCGCCATCGCCGTGTTCGTCGTCGGCTCGATGCTCTGCGGCCTGGCGGACTCGATGTACGAGCTCGCCGCGTTCCGCGCGGTCCAGGGCATCGGCGCCGGTGGCCTGATGTCGCTGGCGCTGGCGATCATCGGCGACATCGTGCCGCCGCGGGAGCGCTCCCGGTACCAGGGCTACTTCATGGCCGTCTTCGGCACCTCGAGCGTCCTGGGCCCGGTCATCGGCGGCTTCTTCGCCGGCCAGGACTCGCTGCTCGGCATCGACGGCTGGCGCTGGATCTTCTACGTCAACGTCCCGCTGGGCCTGCTCGCCTTCGCCGCCGTCTTCCGGGTGCTGCACCTGCCGCACGAGCGGCGCGAGCACCGCATCGACTGGCCCGGCGCGCTGGCACTGGTCACCTTCCTGGTGCCGCTGCTGATCGTCGCCGAGCAGGGCCGCATCTGGGGCTGGGGCTCGACCCGCTCGCTGGTCTGCTACGCCGTCGGCGCCGTCGGCTTCGTGCTGTTCATCCTCGCCGAGCGCGCCTACCGCGACGAGGCGCTGCTGCCCCTGCGGCTGTTCCGCAACCGCAGCTTCAGCGTCGTCGGCGTCGGCAGCGTGGTGATGGGCGCGGGCATGTTCGGCGGCCTGCTCCTGCTGCCGCAGTACCTGCAGATCGTCCACGGCTCGAGCGCCACGGTCGCCGGCCTGCAGATGATCCCGCTGGTCGCCGGCATCATGACCGGCGCGATGAGCTCGGGCATCGCGATCTCCAAGACCGGCAGGTACAAGGTCTTCCCGCTGGTCGGCATCGTGTTCATGACCGTCGCGCTGCTGTCGATGTCGTTCGTCGTCGACGCCGACACCTCGGTGTGGACGCTGGTGCCGTTCATGGTCCTGCTGGGCCTGGGGCTGGGCTTCAACTTCCAGCCGACGATCCTCGCCGTGCAGAACGCCGTCTCCCCGCGGGAGATGGGCGTGGCCACCTCGTCGGTCACGTTCTTCCGGCAGATGGGCGGCACGATCGGCACCGCGGTCTTCCTGTCGGTGCTGTTCAGCCGGCTGCCGGTGGACATCGAGTCGGCGCTGACGTCGTCGACCGACCCGCGGGTGCAGCAGGCGCTGCAGAGCGGTCAGCTGCAGGGCGGCGGCGACCTGTCGGACACCTCGTTCATCCAGACGCTGCCGTCGTTCCTCGCGGCGCCGTTCAAGACCGGGTTCTCGAACTCGATCGACCTGGTGTTCCTCATCGCCGCCTGCGTCGTGGCGATCGGGTTCTTCGTGTTCCTGTTCCTGCCGCAGCTGGCGCTGAGCAACCAGTCCGGCATCCAGGCCCAGCAGGCCGCCCGCCAGACCGCCGGCGAGCCGACCGGGGACGACGCCGGCGCGCAGGTGGCCCAGGCCGCCGGTGCCGCGGTGCCGACGTCGACGGCTCCCCCCGCCGGGCGCCCCGGCGACGCCGAGCCCGCGGGCCGGCACCGCGCCTGAGGCCGTTCCAGCACGTCAGAGGCCCCTCCCCGCACCGGGGAGGGGCCTCTCCTCGTGGTGCGGCAGAAATGGCCATTCCTGTCGCTCAGGGGATGAGCATCGGACGCGTGCACGGTGCGGCGGCGCGTCGTGCCGTGTCGCGTGCACGCAGCCGATGATCGACACGAGCGGGCCGGGCCCCGGCGGGCCGCGGCGCCCGCTGACCCCTCCCGCCCCCGGCCTATCGTGGGCCGGTCGGGCCGCGCGCCCGGCTCTCCCGCCGCCGTCGTCCGTGGAGGCCCCGTGTCCCCCAACCTCATCCTGTCGCCGCGCGACCTGGACTTCCTGCTCCACGAGTGGCTCGAGGTCGAGACCCTCACCAAGCGGCCCCGTTTCGCCGAGCACTCGCGCGAGACGTTCGACGCGGTCATGGAGCTGGCGCAGCAGATCGCCACGGAGCACTTCGCGCCGCACAACCGGAAGGCCGACGAGAACGAGCCGCGGTTCGTCGACGGCAAGGTGGAGATGATCCCCGAGGTCGCCAAGGCGCTCGCGGTGTTCCGCGAGTCCGGGATCATGGCCGGGACCTTCGACGAGGAGTACGGCGGCATGCAGCTGCCGCAGACCGTCGGGCAGGCGGCGTTCGCCTGGTTCAAGGCGGCCAACGTCGGGACCTCGAGCTACCCGTTCCTGACCATGGGCAACGCCCGGCTGCTGCTCGCGCACGGCTCGCAGGAGCAGAAGGACCGCTTCGTCCGGCCGATGCTCGAGGGCCGCTGGTTCGGCACGATGGCGCTGTCCGAGCCGCAGGCCGGGTCCTCGCTGGCCGACATCACCACCCGCGCCGAGCCCCAGGACGACGGCACCTACCGGCTCACCGGCAACAAGATGTGGATCTCGGCCGGCGACCACGAGCTGACCGAGAACATCGTCCACCTGGTGCTGGCCAAGATCCCCGGCGGCCCGGCGGGCGTGAAGGGCATCTCGCTGTTCATCGTGCCGAAGGTGCTCGTCGGGGAGGACGGGTCGCTGGGCGAGCGCAACGACGTCGTCCTGGCCGGCCTCAACCACAAGATGGGCTACCGCGGCACGACGAACACGCTGCTCAACTTCGGCGAGGGCGTGCACACCCCCGGCGGCCGGGCCGGCGCGGTCGGGTACCTCGTGGGCGAGCCGCACAAGGGGCTCTCCTACATGTTCCACATGATGAACGAGGCGCGGATCGGCGTCGGGATGGGCGCGACCGTCCTCGGCTACACCGGCTACCTGCACGCGCTCGAGTACGCCCGCACCCGCACCCAGGGCCGCTCGGCGAGCAGCAAGGACCCGTCGTCGCCGATGGTCCGGCTCGTCGACCACCCCGACGTCCGCCGGATGCTGCTGGCCGCCAAGAGCTACGCGCAGGGCGGCCTGGCGCTGGGCCTGTACTGCGCCCGCCTGGTCGACGAGGAGCGGACCGGGGAGACCGAGGACGACCGCAGCCGCGCCCACCTGCTGCTCGACACCCTGACGCCGATCGCCAAGGCGTGGCCCTCGCAGTGGGGCCCGGTCGCCGACGACCTGGCCATCCAGGTGCACGGCGGCTACGGCTACACCCGCGACTACCCGGTCGAGCAGTTCTACCGGGACAACCGGCTCAACCCCATCCACGAGGGCACCAACGGCATCCAGGCCCTGGACCTGCTCGGCCGCAAGGTGACCATGCAGGGCGGCGCCGGGCTGCGGCTGCTGGCCGAGACGATCGCGGCGACGACGGCGCGGGCGGCCGGGACGCCGTTCGCCGACCTGGCCGCGGACGTCGACGCCGCCGTCGCCCGGCTGGTCGCGGTGACCGGCACGCTCTGGGGCACCGGCGACCCGGCGCTGGCCCTGGCCAACGCCAGCGCCTACCTCGACGCGGCCGGGCACACCGTCGTCGGCTGGCTGTGGCTGGAGCAGGCCCTGGCCACGCGCGACGAGACCAGCGACTTCCACGAGGGCAAGCGCGCCGCGGCGCGGTACTTCCAGCACTGGGAGCTGCCCAGGGTGCACACCTGGCTGGACCTGCTGGAGTCCCTGGACCGGACGGTGCTCGACACCCCCGACGCCCACCTCTGAACGCACTCGCGCCCCGCGGCTCCGGGAGGAGCGGCGGGGCGCGGGTCGTCCGGGGCCGGCCCCCTCGTGGGGTCCCGCCGCGAGCTCGCGAGCGGCGGTGGTCGAGGGGGTCCTTCGACTACGCCGCCCGGGCCATCCCCACCGCCTCGACGGCGGCACCGGCCGGGGCGGTCTCGCGGCGGGCGGCCGCCCGCTGCTCGCGCTCGTACCGCGCCGTGGTCGACGTGCCCATCGCGATCACCAGGGCGGTCAGGACCAGGAACCCGACCAGGGTGACTGCAGGCCACAGAAGCATCTCGAACGTCCCCTTGCTCGTCTCGTGACGCCGGCCGGGCGGCGGGCCCGGCGGCTCGTCTCTGGGGACTGTGTCCCCAGCGAACCGCCCTCTCAATCGTCGCTACGCAGTGTTCACCTGACAGGCTGTGACCGACTTCACCCGTCGGGGCCGTCGGAGCCCGGTGCGCCGCCGGATCCGGCGCGTGGTGTCATCGAGGCGTGTCCGCAGGTGCCGAGGTCTCCACCGCCGGCCCCGACACCCCGCCCGCCCGCACGCGGCCCGCGCTGCTGGTCCTGACCCTCTCACTCGGCGTCACGACGCTGTCCCTGCTGCAGAGCCTCGTGGTCCCGGTGCTCGGGCCGATCGGCGAGCAGCTCGGTGTCTCGCCGGCCGCGGCCGGCTGGGTGCTCACCGCCAACCTGCTGGCCGCCGCGGTCCTCACCCCGGTGCTCGGCAGGCTCGGCGACACCCGGGGCGAGCGACCGGTGATCCTCGGCATCCTGGTCGCGGTCGCGATCGGCACGCTGCTGGCGATCGTCACCCGCTCGCTGCCGCTGCTGATCGTCGCGCGGGTCCTGCAGGGCTCCTCCTACGGGCTGTTCCCGCTGTCGATCAGCGTGCTGCGCCGCGAGCTCCCGCCCGAGCGGCTGAGCGTGGCGATGTCGGTCGTCAGCAGCACCCTCGGCGTCGGCGGCGTCGTCGGTCTGGTCGCCGCGGGCCTGCTCACCGGCGACGGCGGCGACTACCACCGGCCGTTCTGGATCGGGCTCGGCGTGACCCTGCTGTCCCTGGCACTCGGCGCCGTCCTGCTGCCCCGCCGCCCGGCGACGGCCCGCGGGCGGGTCGACTGGCTCGGCGCCGTCGTCCTGGGGATCGGGCTCGTGCTGCTGCTCCTGCCGGTGTCGCAGGGCAACACCTGGGGCTGGACCTCCCCGCAGACGCTCGGCTGCGCGGCCGGGGCGCTGGCCGTCCTCACCGGCTGGGTGCTGCTGCAGCGCCGCCGCGCCCAGCCGCTGGTGCGCCCGGCGCTGCTCACCGACCCGCGGATGCTGGTGCCGAACATCGCCGGCTTCACGACCGGCATCGGGCTGTTCGTCTCCTTCCTCGCCGTCATGCAGTACGTGCAGACGCCGCCCGGCGCGGCCGGCTACGGGTTCGGCGCGCCGGTGCTCGAGGCGGCCGTCGTCTACCTGCTGCCCGGCGGTGTGGTCGGCATCCTGCTGGCGCCGCTGGCCGGCAAGGTCGTCGACCGGATCGGCGCGCTGCCCACCCTGCTCACCGGCGCGGTCGCCGGCGTCGCCGGGTTCGTGGTGTTCGCCCTGGGCCGGTCCGAGCCGGCGGTGGTGGTCGTCGCGGGGCTGCTGTCGCAGGCCTGGGTGACCGTCGCCTACGCGGCGCTGCCGACCCTCGTGGTCCACGCGGTACGGCGCAGCGAGACCGGCGTCGCGAACGCGGTCAACTCGATCGCCCGCTCGCTCGGCCAGGCGGTGGGCAGCACGCTCACCGTGGCGCTGCTCGGCGCGACCACCGACCCGGCCACCGGCCTGCCGCGGGCCTCGGGGTTCACCGCGGTGGCCCTGCTCGGCGCGGGTGCGGCGGCCGCGGTGGCGCTGGTCAGCCTGGCCGGGATGGTGCAGGCCCGGCGCAGCGGGCCGGGCGGTCCCGACGACCTCCACGACGTCGAGCGGGCGACCGCCGGCGCCGGCGAGTGGTCCCCGGTGTCCGGCATCCGCTGACGCCCGCGACGCGCCGGGATGATCACCGGGGCGCATGGAAGCGGCCCGTCCGGGGAACCCAGGGTCCGATCGACCCGCCCCCAGACCCGGAGGACGACCATGGCCCGCCCGCACGGCTCCCGCGCCGCGAGCACCGACACGGCGAAGCCGGCACGCTTCTCCGGCAACACCGCCGGGGACCCCGCGCCGCACGACGACAAGGTCAATTCCACCCGCTTCGACAACGCGCCGCGCGGGACGGACACCACGCCGACCTTCTTCGGGACGGTCAAGCGGACCGTCAAGGAGTTCCAGGAGGACAACCTCACCGACTGGGCAGCCTCGCTGACCTACTACGGCGTCCTCGCGCTCTTCCCGGCGCTGATCGCGCTGACGTCGATCGTCGGCCTGCTGACCACCCCCCAGCAGCTCACCGACGCGCTGACCACCGTCGTCCCCGCCAGTGCCGCGGACACGATGGGCCCGGTCATCGAGCAGGTCGCCGGCAACCAGAGCACCGCCGGCTTCGGGCTCGTCGTCGGTCTCGCCCTCGCGATCTGGTCGGCGTCGGGCTACGTCGGCGCCTTCACCCGCGCGTCCAACGTCGTCTACGAGACGCCCGAGGGCCGCAAGATCTGGAAGCTCAAGCCGCTGCAGCTGCTGATCACCCTGATCGGCATCCTGTTCGCCGCCGTCATCGTGGCGATGCTGGTCCTCAGCGGCCCGGTGGTCGAGGCCGTCGGCTCGGCCATCGGCCTGGGCGACACCGCGCTCACGGTGTGGAACGTCGTCAAGTGGCCGGTGATCCTGGTGGTCCTGGCCCTGATGATCGCCGTCCTCTACTACTCGACGCCGAACGTCAAGCTGCGCGGCTTCCGGTTCATCAGCCCCGGCGCCGGCGTGGCGATCCTCGTCGCGGTCCTGGCCTCGGCCGCCTTCGCCTTCTACGTGGCGAACTTCGGCAGCTACAACAAGACCTACGGCGCGCTGGCCGGCGTCATCGTGTTCCTCATCTGGTTCTGGCTGATCAACCTGGCCCTGCTGTTCGGCATCGAGTTCGACGCCGAGAAGGAGCGGACGACCGAGCTCAAGGAGGGCGTCCCCGGGGCGGAGAAGGAGATCCAGCTCGACGCCCGCGCCGAGCCCAAGCCCCGCAACACCCACTGAGGAAGGGCCTGCCTGCCCCCCACCACTCGCTCCGCTCGCGGCGGGCCCCCGCAGGGGAGGCCGAGCACGAGGGCCCCTCCCGGGATCGGGAGGGGCCCTCGTCGTGTGCTCAGCGGGCGGTGGGCGGGCCGTCGCCGCGGCGGGCCGGCGGGGTGCGCTCGATGACGGCGGCCACCGCGGCCAGCCCCCGGCTGACCGCCTGACCGGCCGGGGCCAGCGGGGCGGGCGCCCGCCGGACGAGGGTGTCGACGACGTCACGGCTGCGGTCCAGCAGCGACAGCGGCAGGCCCGACAGCGCGTTGCCCGGCGGGCGGCGGGACACCGTGGGGTGCGCGCGGGTGGGCGAGATCCGCCGCACCAGCTCCCACCGGCGGCCCAGCCGGCGCAGCTCGGCGGGGTCGAGCCGCTCCTGCAGCCGGGGGAACAGCACGTCCTCCTCGTCGCGGACGTCCTCGCGCAGCACCTCGACCAGCCGGGCGAGCCGGGCGGGCCGCTCGGGGTGGTCGGGGCCGCCCTCCTCCAGCGCCGCGACCAGCTCGTTGACCTCCTGGTGCTCGGTCTCGATCCGCCGGGTCAGCGCGTCGCCGTCGGGCAGCACCCGGCGGATGACCGGCCAGAGCACGGTCTCCTCGGCGAACGCGTGGCTGAACACCAGCCGGTCGATGCGCGTGAGCACCGCCTCCTGCGCGCGGCCGGTGGTGCCGTCGAGCTCGTGCAGCAGCCGGTCGAGCTCGACGTGGTCCGCCCGCTGACGCACCAGGACGCTGCCGGGACCTCCCAGCTCGTCGTCGGTCTGGTCGGCGATGGAACGGGGCACGGGGCCCTCCTCGGAACGGGTGCGGTCGGATCCGCCGGTCCGTGCCCCGATCGGCGCGCCGTCATGCCGCCGGCACGGGTTGCCGCCCGGGGGCGGGGGTAGCCCGGACCCACGGGACAGCGGGGTCCCGGCACCCGGAGGAGGCAGCGTCATGGCCGACCGGCCCACCGTCACGTCGGACTTCTACGAGCTCGAGGCCCTCCTCGACGAGGAGGACCGGGCGACGCTGATGCGCGTCCGGGCGTTCATGGACGAGCAGGTCGAGCCGGTGATCAACCAGTACTGGACCCGGGCGCAGTTCCCCCGCGAGCTCATCCCGGGCCTGGCCGAGCTGGGCATCGCGGGGGCGCAGTACTCCGGGTACGGCTCCCCCGGCCGCTCCTCGCTGTTCGACGGCATGGTCTCGATGGAGCTCGGCCGCGGGGACCCCTCGGTGGCCACCTTCATGGGCGTCCACGGCGGGCTGGCCATGGGCACCCTGCACCTGTGCGCCTCCGAGGAGCAGAAGGAGCGCTGGCTGCCCGCGATGGCGCGGATGGAGACCATCGGCGCCTTCGGGCTGACCGAGCCCGAGCACGGCTCCGACGTCGCCCGCGGCATCCAGACCACCGCCCGCCGCGACGGCGACGAGTGGGTCCTCGACGGGCAGAAGAAGTGGATCGGCAACGGCAGCTTCGCCGACCTGGTGGTCATCTGGGCGCGCGACGTCGACACCGACCGGGTGCTCGGCTTCGTCGTCGAGGCGCCGACGCCGGGCTTCAGCGCCGTCGACCTCGAGGACAAGATCGCGCTGCGGGCGGTGCAGAACGCGCACATCACCCTCGACGGCGTCCGCGTGCCGGAGGAGAACCGGCTGCAGAACGCGAACTCCTTCCGCGACACCGCGAACGTCCTGCGGGCCACCCGGGTCAGCGTGGCGTGGTCGGCGGTCGGGTGCTCGCGCGGCGCCTACGAGCACGCGCTGCGCTACGCGATGGAGCGCGAGCAGTTCGGCCGGCCGATCACCTCGTTCCAGCTGGTGCAGGACCTGCTGTTCCGGATGCTCGGCAACATCACCGCCTCGGCGGCGCTGTGCGCGCGGGCGTCCCAGCTGCAGGACTGCGGGATGCTGCGCGACGAGCACGCCTCGATGGCCAAGGGCTGGAGCACCATGCGCATGCGGGAGACCGTCGGCTGGGCGCGGGAGCTCATGGGCGGCAACGGGATCCTGCTGGAGAACCACGTCGGCCGGTTCGTGGCGGACGCCGAGGCGATCTACTCCTACGAGGGCACCCGCGAGGTCAACAGCCTCATCGTCGGCCGCGCGATCACCGGCACGAGCGCCATCACCTGAGCGGCAGGACCCCTCGTCACCGGCCGTCCCACCACCGGGCCGCGGCCTCGGCGGGGGTGAGCCCGTCGACGGCGACGGAGCGGTTGAGCCGGATCAGGTCGATCGTCGTCAGCTGGGCGCTGACCGCGTCGAGCGCGGCGCGCAGCCGCTCGCCGCCCTCGGCGGCCACCTCGGTCCGCAGGAGCGGCACCACGTTCTCCCGCGGCTGCAGCGCCCGGTCGTCGCGCAGCAGGTTCAGCGAGGCGTCGGTGAGCCGGGCGTCGGTCGTCTCCAGCATCCCGACGTCGACCTGCCCGGTGAGCAGCGCCTCCACCGTGGCCGCCCGCGACGGCATGCTGCGCACCTCGGCGAACTCGATGCCGTACACCTCGCGCAGCCCGGGCAGGCAGAACCGCCGTTCGCTGCACTCGGGCGGGCCGCCGAACACCAGCTCCGGGGCGATCGCGGCGAGCTCGCTGAGCGTCGTCACGCCCCGCCGGGCGGCGAGGTCGGTGAGCACGACGAACCCGTTCTGGTCCTCGGCCTCGGCCGGCGCCAGGACGGTCAGCCCGCGCGGCGCGAGGGCGGCGGCCAGCCACTCCCGGAGGACGGCGGGGTCGTGGGACGCCGTCCCCGCACCGGCCTCCAGGAACTCCGACGCGGTGCCCAGGT
Source organism: Geodermatophilus sp. SYSU D01180 (assembly GCF_054050415.1). NCBI lineage: Bacteria > Bacillati > Actinomycetota > Actinomycetes > Geodermatophilales > Geodermatophilaceae > Geodermatophilus > Geodermatophilus sp. SYSU D01180. The sequence continues at coordinate 31,482 of NZ_JBJGZH010000007.1, forward strand.
AGTCGACGACGAGGTCGACGACGCCCTGCTCGAGCGCCGGGAAGACCACCTCGCGGGTGCCGATGCCGTGCTGCACCGCCACCTCGAACCCGGCCCGCCGGACCGCCTCGGCGTACACCTCGGCCAGTGTCTGGTTCTCCGGGAAGTCGTAGGACGCCACCCGCACGACGCCCTCGGCGGGCGGGCCGGCGTCCGCGGCCGGGGAGCCGCAGGCGCCCAGGACGGCGACGGCGAGGAGCAGCGCGACGAGCGGTCGACGACGCATCACGGACCCTCCCGGGACAGGAGGCGACGCCCCGCGGGCGGACTGGCGCAGGGACGCCACGCTAGCCCTGCTCGGGACCAAGGTCGATGGTCCCGCGAGCGCAACCGGTGCAGCATCGGGCGGCATGGCGGCCACGGCGCGGACCCCGGCGCCCCAGGCGCCAGGCCGCGCTCCGGCGCCCCAGGCACCGGCGACGGGGCCTGCGGCGCAGCAACCCGCGGGAGGACAGGTCCGGCGGCCGGACCTCCCGCCCATCCAGCACGTCCACCGCCGGCGCCGCCCCTCCGGCGAGCCGCCGCCGCTGCCGCGGCACCTCAACGCCTCGGGCAAGTGGTGGCTGGCGCTCAGCGGCGGCGTCGTCGTCACCTGGGGCGTCGTGCTCCTCACCGGCAGCGCGGCGTTCTTCGACCTGGTCGACACCCGGGTGCTGCAGGCGATCGCCGCCCTCCGCTCCCCCGGCCTCACCGACGTCGCCGAGGTGGCCGGCGTCCTCGGCACCAGCCGGGCGATCCACCTGCTGTGGCTGGCCAACCTCGTGGTGCTGGCGGTCTTCCGCCGCTGGCGGCACCTGTTCGTGTGGATCGGGGTCGGCCTGCTGGTGGTGAACACCGCCGCGACCCTGGCCGCCACGCTGCAGCGCCCGCGGCCCTACGAGGTGGAGATCCTCGGCAGCTGGTCGGGCTTCTCGATGCCGTCGGTGCCGATGACCGTGCTGGCCACCTTCCTCGTCAGCACCCTCTACTCGCTGGTGCCCGCGGGCCACCTCCGGGACGTCGGCAAGTGGGTGGTGTGGGGCCTGCTGCTGGTCACCGCGGCCTCCCGGCTGTACCTGGCCCAGGACCACCCCACCGACGTCCTCGCCGGGGTCGTCCTCGGCGTCGCCGCTCCGCTGGCCGCCTTCCGGCTGCTGACGCCCAACGAGGTGTACCCGGTCCGCTACCGGCGCGGCAGCCCGGCGCACCTCGACGTCACCGGCGCCCGCGGGGAGGCCATCGTCCGGGCGCTGCAGGACCAGCTCGGGCTGGTCGCCACCTCGGTGAAGCCGTTCGGCCTGGCGGGTTCGGGCGGGTCCACGCCGCTGAAGATCACCGTCAAGGCCACCGACGCCGCCGACCAGGAGGAGAGCTGCGTCTTCGGCAAGCTCTACGCCGCCACGCACGTGCGGTCCGACCGCTGGTTCAAGCTGGGGCGCACGCTGCTCTACGGGCGGCTCGAGGACGAGAAGCCGTACCACAGCGTGCGGCGGCTGGTGCAGTACGAGGACTACGTCCTGCGGCTGCTCTCCGACGCCGGCCTGCCCGTGCCGCACCCGCTGGGGATCGTGGAGATCACCCCGGAGCGGGAGTACCTGCTGGTCGCCGAGTTCCTCCAGGGCGCGCGGGAGATCGGCGACCCCCAGGTCGTCGTGGACGACGCGGTGATCGACCAGGGGCTGGCCGTGGTGCGGCGGATGTGGGAGATCGGCATGGCCCACCGCGACATCAAGCCGGCCAACGTGATGGTGCGCGACGGCACGCTGTTCCTCATCGACTCGGCGTTCGCCGAGGTGCGCCCCAGCCCGTGGCGGCAGGCCGTGGACCTGGCCAACATGCTGCTGGTCCTCGCGCTGCGCACCGACGCCCGGACCGTCTACGAGCGGGCGCGCCTGCAGTTCTCCGACGAGGAGCTGGCCGAGGCCTTCGCCGCCACCCGCGGGCTCACCATGCCCTCGCAGCTGCGCCGGATGCTGCGCGCGCAGGGCCGCGACCTGCACCGGGACTTCCTCGAGCTGCTGCCCTACCGGCTCCCGCCGGTGCGCATCCAGCGGTGGACCTGGCGCAGGGCGGGGCTGTGCGTGGTCACCGCGCTGGTCCTCGTCCTCACCGCCGCCGTCGCCGTCGACCTGCTCGGGTCCCCGCTGTGAGCGGCGCCCGGCGCCCGGCCGCGGCAGCGGTGCTGGCGGCCGCCCTGCTGACCGCGGGGTGCGCGCCGGGCACCCCGACCGTCAGCGGCGAGCTGCCCGCCTGCCGCACCGGCGACGACGACCGGGCCGCCCACGGCGTCGTGCTCATGGCCCAGGCGGTGCCGACGGCGTCCTGGGTGCCGTGCGTGGAGAGCGTCCCGGTGGGCTGGACCTTCGCCGGCCTGGACGCCCACTCGGGCTCGGCGCGGTTCTGGTTGAACTCCGACCGCGACGGCTACCACGCCATCGAGGTGCGGCTGACCGCCGGCTGCGACACCTCGGGGGCCACCGAGATCCCCAGCGAGCGGGACGGGCTTACGCGCTTCGAGCGGGTCGTCCGGGTGACCCCGGAGTACCTGGGCCGCCGCTACTACGTGTTCCCCGGCGGCTGCCTGACCGTGGTGTTCACGCTCTCCGGCGACAACCGCGGGGAGCCCCTGGCGCTCGCCACGCAGAGCCTGGGCGTGGTGAGCCGCGAGGTGCTCGCCACCGAGGTGCACGAGGAGAGCGGCGGCCGGCTGCAGCTCGACCCGCCGCCCGCCGACGCCGCCCGCCCCGAGGACGAGGGGGACCCGCCATGACCGCCGTGACCCCGCAGGCGCCCCCCGAACGGCCGTCCCGGCGCAAGCCCCTGTGGCGCCGGGTGCTCGCCCCGCTGTTCTCGCTCGCGCTGGTCGCCGCCGTCTTCCTGTGGTTCCTGCCGCGCTTCGCCGACATGACGCAGGTCTGGGACGCGGTGGTCGACCTGTCGTGGGCGTCGCTGCTGCTTCTCGTGGCCGCGGCCGCCTGGAACCTGGCCACCTACCAGTTCGTGATGGTCGTGACCATGCCCGGCCTCCGGCTGCGGGAGGCGACGGTCTCCACCCTCACCACCACGGCGGTGTCGAACACCGTCATCGGCGGGGCGGCGATCTCGCTCGGGCTGACCTACGCGATGAACTCGTCGTGGGGGTTCTCGCGGTCCCGGACGTCGGTGTCGTTGCTGCTGTCGGGGCTGTGGAACAACTTCGCCAAGCTCGCCCTGCCGGTGGTCGCCCTCGTGCTGATGGCCTTCACCTCCTCCACGCCCGGTCCCGGCCGGGTGGCCGCGGGGATCGCCGGGGTGGCCGGGCTGGTCGCGGCCGTGGTCGTGCTCGGCCTGCTGCTGCACAGCCGGGAGGGCGCCGCCCGGATCGGCCGGGGCAGCGGGCGGGTCGCCTCCGCGCTGATCCGGCCGTTCGGCCGCCCGCCCGTGCAGGGCTGGGACAAGGCGACGACGAAGTTCCGCGACCGGACCGCGCTGCTGCTGCGCGCCCGCTGGCACTGGCTCACCCTCGCCACGCTGGTCAGCCACCTGTCCCTGTTCCTCGTGCTGCTCATCGCGCTGCGCGCGGTGGGCGTGTCCGCCGGGCAGGTCAGCGTGGTGGAGGCCCTCACGGTCTTCGCCTTCGCCCGGCTGCTCACCGCGATCCCGTTCACCCCCGGCGGGCTGGGGGTCATCGAACTGGCGCTCATCACCGGCATGTCGGCGTACGGCGGGGACCGGTCGCTGGTGGCCGCGGCGGTGCTCGTCTTCCGGGGCCTCACCTACCTGCTGCCCATCCCCCTCGGCATCGGCACCTACCTGTTCTGGCGGCACAACCGCTCGTGGCGGCGGGAGCCCAACTCCGCGCCGCGCACGGACCTGGTGCCGGAGACGGCGTGACCGGCCGGGCGGCCACCCGCCCGCGCCCGCCGGTCGCCCGGGGCGGTCGCGAGGTGGTCCTCGCCGCCGTCGGCGCGCTGCTGCTCGTGCTGGCCGCGCTGCCGGTCGAGCGGACGTCGGTGCCCCCGGCCGAGGCGGCGGTGTTCCGGGCGGTCAACGGGGTCGACGTCGTGCCGTTCGTGCTGGTCTGGCCGGTCATGCAGCTGGGCAACTTCCTCGTCGTGCCGGCGGCTGCCGTGGTCGCCGCCGCGCTGCGGAAGTGGCGGCTCGCGCTCGGGCTGCTGCTCGCCGGCGTCAGCACCTACCTGGCCGCGAAGGGGATCAAGGACGTCGTCGTGCGCGGCCGGCCCGGCGGGCTGCTCGAGGACGTCGTCGTCCGGGGGGCGGCCGCGCAGGGCCGCGGGTTCCTCTCCGGGCACGCCGCCGTCGTGACCGCCGTGCTCACCGTGGCCTGGCCGTGGCTGGGCCGCCGCGGGCGGATCGCCGGGGTGGTGCTCGTGGTGCTGGTCTGCCTGGCGCGGGTGTGGACCGCGGCGCACCTGCCGCTGGACGTCGTCGGCGGCGTCGGGCTGGGCCTGCTCGTCGGGGCGGTGGCGCTGCTGGTGGTCGGCCGGCCGGGGTGAGGTCTGCCGCGCGACGCCGCCTGTGGTTGAGTGACTGAGGTCACAGGAGGCCTCAAGACCCGAGGAGCCCGGGATGACCACCACCGCCCCGCGCCCGTCCGCCCCGCCCCGTCCGCGTCCCGCCGCGGCCCCCGACGGGGGCCAGCCCTCCTCCCCGGAGGCGTCCGAGGCGGTCACCGGCCTGGACATGGTGCTGGTCGACGGCGCCCGCGGGCCGCTGCGGCGGATGGTCCCGCCGGCCCGCACGGTCGCCCGGTTCGGCGCGTCGCTGGCGCGCCGGCCCGGGACCGTCGTCCGGACCGGCGGGGACCTGGTGCGCGAGCTGGGGCGGATCGCGGTGGGCCGCTCGGAGGTCGCCCCCTCGCCGAAGGACCGCCGCTTCGCCGACCCCGCCTGGACCGGCAACCCGTTCCTCCGGCGGACCATGCAGGCGCACATCGCCGCCGCGCAGGCCGCCGCGCGCCTGGTCGAGGACGCCGACCTCGACTGGCAGGACGACGAGCGGATCCGGTTCACGATGACCAACGTCGTCGACGCGCTGGCGCCGTCCAACGTCCCGTTCCTCAACCCGCTGGCGCTCAAGGCGGTCATCGACACCGGCGGCCGCAACGCGGTGAGCGGGCTGCGCCGGATGGTCTCGGACCTGGTGTCCCCGCCGCGGGTGCCCTCGATGGTCGAGCCCGACGCCTTCACCGTGGGCGAGGACCTCGCGGTCACCCCGGGCGCCGTCGTCCTGCGGACCGACGTGTTCGAGCTGATCCAGTACCGGCCGACGACGGAGACCGTCCGCGCCGTCCCGCTGCTGATGGTGCCGCCGACGATCAACAAGTACTACATCACCGACCTCGCGCCCGGCCGCAGCATCGTGGAGCACTACGTGGCCGCCGGCCAGCAGGTCTTCATGATCAGCTGGCGCAACCCCGACGAGCGGCACGCCGACCGGGGGCTGGACGCCTACGGCCAGGCCGTCGTGGACGCGATGGACGCCGCGCAGCGCATCACCGGCAGCGAGCGGGTGGCGCTCCAGGCGTTCTGCTCCGGCGGGATCATCACCGCGATGGTGCTCGCCCACCTGGCCGCCACCGGCCGGCTCGACCGGGTGGCCGCCGCCAGCTTCGCCGTCACCGTCCTCGACTGGGCGCGGGCCGGCACCGTGTCGGCGCTGATGGACCCCGAGGCGGTGCGGGAGGCGACCGAGAAGTCCCGGAGGAAGGGCTACCTCGACGGCGCGATGCTCGCCGAGGTGTTCGCCTGGCTGCGCCCCAACGACCTGGTGTGGAACTACTGGGTCAACAACTACCTGCAGGGCAAGCCGCCGGCTGCCTTCGACATCCTCTTCTGGAACGCCGACACCACCCGGATGAGCGCGGCGCTGCACCGGGACTTCATCGAGGTCGCGGTCGGCAACGCCCTCGCCGAGCCGGGGCGGGCGACGATGCTCGGCACGCCGGTGGACCTGTCCGCCGTCGACGTCGACGCCTACGTCACCGCCGGGATCGCCGACCACCTCTGCCCGTGGCAGGCCTGCTACCGCACCACCCAGCTGCTCGGCGGGGAGAGCCGGTTCGTGCTCTCCACCAACGGCCACATCGCCTCGCTGGTCAACCCGCCGGGCAACCCGAAGTCGACGTTCCAGGTGGCGCCGGACACCCCGGCCGACCCCGAGGAGTGGCTGTCCCGGGCGACGAAGGAGAAGGGCTCCTGGTGGCCGGACTTCACGGCCTGGCTCGGCGAGCGGTCGGGGGACGAGGTGCCCGCGCCGCAGTCGCTCGGGAGTGCGGAACTGCCGGTCCTGGGGGACGCTCCTGGGACCTATGTCCTCGAGAAGTGAGTCCGTCGGCACGCTGACCGTGCTCGGCCGCACCCTGCGGGTGGCCGAGCGGCGCGGCGACGGCACGACGCCGCCGCTGCTGCTCATGAACGGCATCGGCGCGAGCCTCGAGGTGCTGCAGCCCTTCGTCGACGCGCTCGACCCGCGGCGCACCGTGGTCCGGTTCGACGTCCCGGGTGTCGGCGGGTCCCCGCGGCCGGTCGTCCCCTACGTGCTCGGCACGCTGACGCCGGTGGTGGCCGGGGTGCTGCGCCGGCTGGGCCACGACGGGCCGGTCGACGTCCTGGGGCTGTCCTGGGGCGGCGGCCTGGCGCAGCACTTCGCCGTCCAGCACCGCCGCCGCTGCCGCCGGCTGGTGCTCGCGGCCACCGGCACCGGCGCGCTGATGGTGCCCGGCTCGCCGCGGGTGCTCTCGCGGATGCTCACGCCGCGGCGGCACCGCGACGCCGAGTACGCCCGGCGGATCGCGCCGGTCATCTACGGCGGCTCGGTGCGCACCGACCCCGAGCGGGCCGCGCGGGCGCTGCACGCGCACGAGCGCACGGGCCCGCGGCGCGGCTACTACTACCAGCTGGCCGCGAGCTCGGGCTGGAGCAGCCTGCCGTTCCTCTCCCTGGTCCGGCAGCCGACGCTGGTGGTGGCCGGTGACGACGACCCGATCGTCCCGCTGGTCAACGCCCGGATCATGACCCGGCTGATCCCCGACGCCCGGCTGCACGTGTACCGCGGCGGCCACCTGGCACTGGTCACCGAGGCCGACGAGCTGGCGCCGGTGGTCGAGGACTTCCTCGACGCCGACCAGGGGGACGCGCGCTAGAGCCCGCAGGCGTCGCCGCCGTCGACGAAGCCCTGCCGGAAGGCGTCGACCAGCTCGAAGCCGGACAGCTCCGGCTCCGGGACGACGGTCGGCTCGGTGGCGTACCGCAGCAGCACCACCGCGGCCTCGTCGACGTCGCCGGGCGAGAGGTCCAGCGGCGCGCCGTCGAGCGCGCCGAGGTGCGCCTCGCGGGCCAGCCAGCCGGTGGCGCACACCGCGCTGGTCACCGCCTCGGCGTCGTCCACCGACAGCCCGCGCTGCTCGCGGACCGCCAGCGCGTAGGGCAGGCCGAGCAGCGTCGTCACGGCGAAGTCGCCGACGTCGTCGAAGGCCGGCTCCAGCAGGTCGGCCGCGTCGTAGCGGACCGAGCCGTCCTCGGGGCAGAACTGCAGGTCCAGCTCGTGGCCCTCGCCGGTGCACACCGCGCCCGCGCCGTCGGCGGCCCGGACCTCGGGCGCGGCGAACGGGCCGCCCAGCGGGCCGGTGCCCGGGAAGCCGCGGGCCAGGGCCTGCTGCCAGAAGCCGGCGAGCACGTCGTCGGCGGCGTCGACCACCGCGTGGTACGACCGGTCACGCCCGCCCGGGCGGGGGTGGACCTCCTGCTGGGTGTAGAGCCGGGACCCGTCGAAGGCGGCGCAGGCCTCCGGGCCGTCGGCGTAGCCCTCCTGGAAGGCCGACAGCTGGTCGAACAGCGACCCGTGCGCGTCCGCGGCGTCGGGTGAGGTGCCGACGGCGTCGCCGAAGTACAGGTAGCCGAGCAGGTAGGGGTCGAGCTCCTTGGGCCGCACGGCGAAGTGCTCGGCCCGGCCGGTGACCACCCACTTCGTCCACGCGCCGGCGAAGCACTCGGCCTGGGTCTCGGCGACGATCGAGGGGTCGTCCAGCCCCGCCTGCGCCTGGACGGCGTGGCTGATCTCGTGCGCCATGATCTCGGCGACGATGAAAGGGCCGTAGTCCCCGACCAGGTCGGCCAGCCAGGCCCGGTCGTACACGACGACGTCGTCGTCGCCGCAGTAGAACGCGTTGTCGGCGAGGTCGTCGACGTCGTCGGGGAAGCAGACGCCGTCGGGCAGGGCGGCGGGGTCGGTCTCGGCCGGGTCGACCGACCAGAAGCCGCCCTCGATCGCCCCGAACGGCCCGCCGAACACCTCCGGGTAGGTCCGCTCCCAGAAGGCGAGGACGTCGGCCACCGCGTTGCGCGCCACCCGGTCGGCCGGGTCGCCGTCCTCGGCCAGGTGCACGCGCACCTCGACGTCGGTGGCGTCGGTGGTCGCCGTCCCCGTCGGGGACGCCGTGCCGGGGACGACGGCGGTGCAGCCGCCCGCCAGCACCCCTGCCGCCAGCAGCACGCCGGCGGCCGGGTGTCGCGGGCGGGCGGCGGCAGGCATGGTGACAGCGAGGCTCCCCGGCGGCGACCCCGCGGTCAACGGGGCCGCGCGCCCGGTCAGGAGGCCGGCACCGCCCACGGCGCGCCGTCGCCGCGCGGGGCGGGCAAGGGGACCGGCGCCGACCGGAGCAGCGCGCCGGCGGCCTCCGGCGGCAGCGGGCGGTGGATGAGGTAGCCCTGCGCGTGGTCGCAGTCCTGCTCGCGCAGCCGCTCGAGCTGCCCGGGCTCCTCCACGCCCTCGGCGACGACGTCGAGGCCGAAGGTGTGCGCGGCCCGGATGACCAGCGCCACGAGCTCCCGCTGCCCCGGGTCGGGCGAGGTGACGAAACTGCGGTCGATCTTGAGCGTGTCGACCGGCATGTGCCGGAGCTGCCCGATCGAGGTGTAGCCGGTGCCGAAGTCGTCGATGGCGATGGCCACGCCCATGTCCCGCAGCTGCGCGAGGTGGGTCATGGCGACCGGGTCGTCGACCAGGACGGTCTCGGTGACCTCGAGGACCAGCAGGCGCGCCGGCAGCCCCGAGGCGGCCAGGGCGTCGGCGACGTCGGTGACCACGCGCGGGTCGGTGAGGTGCCGCCCCGAGACGTTGACCGCGACCGTCGGCTCCGGCTCGCCCGGCACCGGCGGCACCTCGGTGCGCCAGGCGGCCAGCTGCCGGGTGGCCTCGTGCAGCACCCACCGGTCCAGCTCGCAGACCAGGCCGGAGGTCTCCGCGACCGGCACGAACTCGTCCGGCGGGACGAACGCGCCGTCGCGCTGCCAGCGCACCAGCGCCTCGAAGCCGTGCAGTCGCTGCCCGTCGACGTCGACGACCGGCTGGTAGTGCAGCCGCATCTCGCCGTTCGCCAGCGCGGCGGTGATCGCCGCCTCGGTCTCCGCGCGGGCGGCGAGCTGCCGCCGCAGCGCCTCGTCGAAGACCTCCGCCCGGCCGCGGCCGCGCTGCTTGGCGCGGTAGGCGGCGGTGTCGGCCTCGGCGAACAGGACGTCGGCGTCGGCGCCGCCGTCCCGGCTGACCGCGACGCCCACGCTGGCGCCGACCCGCACCGGGACGCCGCCGACCACGATCGGCTCGCTCACCCCCGCGATCAGCCGCTCGGCGAGCTCCTGCAGGTCGCGCTCGGCCTCGACCGGCTCGACCAGGACGACGAACTCGTCCCCGCCGAGGCGGCAGACGACGTCGCCGGCGCGGACCAGGGCGCGCATCCGGGCGGCGACCTCGCGCAGCACCGTGTCGCCGGCGGCATGGCCGTGGCCGTCGTTGACCGCCTTGAACCCGTCGAGGTCGACGAACAGCAGGCCGGTCATCTCGCCGGAGCGGCGGGCGCGGTGCAGCGCCGAGGTGACCAGGGTCAGCGCCTGCGCCCGGTTGGGCAGCTCGGTGAGGGGGTCGTGGGTAGCGCGGTGGGCGAGGGCGAACTGCAGCTCCTCCCGCTGGCGCACCGACGACACGATCTGCCGGACCGAGGCGTGCACGACCTCGCCGAGCGGGCCGGGCAGCGGCCGGTCGAGCAGCGCGTCGTCGAGGTCGCCGCGGGCCACCGCCTGGGCCTGGTCCTGGATGCGGCGCAGCCCGGCGACGGCGTCCCCGAGGGCGGCGGACACGGTGCGCACCTCGCGCGGGCCCGCGACCTCGACCTCCACGAGCTCGCCCTCGCTGATCCGGGTGGCCTGGCCGGCCAGCACGCCGAGCTCGCGGGAGACGGTGCGGCCGGTCCACACCGCGCCCACCAGGGACAGCAGCAGCAGCCCCACCCCGACCTGCAGCGTGGTGCGCAGGTCGGCGGCGGCCTCCTCGCGGTCGGCCGCGGCCAGCTCCAGCACCGTGCCGACCGCGGTCCCGACCAGCCCGGCGAGCCGGGCGTCGCGGTCCCCGCTGCTGAACAGCAGCTCGGCCATGCCGGTGACGTCGGCCGCGTACCCGGCGTCCGGGGTGTCGGACGGGGTGAGCAACCGGTCGAGGCCGGTAACGAGGTCGGAGTCGCGGACCTCCTCCCACGCCCGCCGCAGCGACTCCTGGGACAGCTCGTCCATCTGCCGCTTGGCGTCGGTGTAGGACAGCCAGCCGGTCTCCCACGCCAGGCGGGAGCCGATGAGCGCGGTGTCGGCCGCGAACAGCGAGCCGAGGTACAGCGGCATCTGCCGGCTGGCGTCCTGCGCGAGCCGGGCGACGGTCTGGACGTCCTGGACCGCCCGCACGGTGGCCGCCGGCACCCCCTCGGAGACGGCCGCCGAGGCGGCGGCGCGCTCGGCGGTCATGATCTCGTTGGAGAGGTCGAGGTAGCCCAGGTAGACCTGCTCGAGGCGCACGCCGCCGCTGTCGGTGCGGGCCCGCCACCAGGCCAGGGCCTCGGCCGCCCGGCCGGCGACCTCCGACCCCAGCGAGCCCGCGGGCACCGCGGCCAGCGCCCGGTCGGTGACCGCCCGGCGCTCGGTGAGGGCCTGCTCGGCGGTGCCGCGCATCCCGGTCAGCAGCCACGGCTGCACGCCGAGCTGCGCGGCCGCCGCCGGGTCGTCGATCACCGTCAGGGCCAGCGCGGGCAGGACCTCCTGCTCGGCGGCCGTCCGCAGCGCGTCGAGCTGGGCGAACGCCCGGATCCCGTCCTCGGCGCGGGTCGCGCTGGCCACCTCGGCCGAGCGCGCGCCCGCGATGAGCGCGGTGAGCACGCCGACCCCGACGAGCGGGACGGTCACCAGCGCCGTGAGGTGGCACCACAGCGGGACCCCGCGGCGGCGGGAGCGGGTCGTCGTCGACTCGGCCATGCCCCGGAGGTCGGCACGGTTCCGGACGGACTGGACCCGCTACCCGCCGGTCACCCCCCGAGGGGGTGGGTGCGGATCGCGGTGACCAGGGAGCAGCCGTCGGGCCCGAACGGGTCGACGACGAACCCGAACTGCACGAGGACGTCGGCGAGCAGCGCGTTCATGGTCCGCTGCACGGACGTGTCCAGCGCGGCGCCGCGGACCTGCTGCAGGCTCATCCGGTCGTGCTGGCGCCAGCTCACCAGGACCCCGCCGTGGGTGGTCTCCGGCGTCAGGCACACCCCGCCGGCCGCGGCGGTCCCCGGGTCGGTGGCCGAGCAGTCGTGCAGCGACAGGCCGGCCTCGACCAGCGCGGCGGCGACCTCCACGACCAGCGTGGTCAGCGCGTCCTCGTCGGTGAGCAGCTCGTCCCAGTCCTCGGGCAGCCGGTCGAGCTGGGTGCCGAGCTCGGTGAGCCACGCCCGGTCCTGCGGCGAGGGCCGCCGGGCGACGGTGCCGTCCTCGCGGAGCACGCCGTGCACGGTGCGCACCGCGCCGTCGAGGTCGCAGGCCACGGCCGCCCAGTCGGCCTCCACCCGGTCCTCGAACGGCCCCGCGAGCACGACGGGCCGGTCCCCGGTCCCGTCGGCCAGCCACCACGCCGTCGGCGCGCCGGCCGAGCCGCCGCGCCGCCCGGCGGGGTGGGTCGCCAGCCCCACGGCGGTGCGGGCCGGGGTGACCGTCGCGACGGCGCCGGCCGCAGCCCCCTCGCCGCCGCCGGTCGGGAGGGCAGGCACCGGGGTCTTCAGCAGGACGGGGACGGTGTCGTCGGCACCCGCCGCGGCCGCCGCGGGCGGAGCGGCGGGCGGCTGCCGCCGGCTCGCGGCGTTGCGCTCGAACTCGTAGCGGGCAGTCGAGCTGCGGCCGAGCGCGACGACCAGCCCGGCCGTCGCGAGGAACCCGAGGACGGCGACCGCCGGCCAGACCAGGACGGCGGTCATCACCAGGCGCACCAGGACCGCTGCGGGCCGGCGCCCCAGTCGGCCGCCCGTCGCACCCAGCCGCGCACGACCGCCACCGGGTCCACCGGCGCGCGGTCGGCGGGGTCGCCGGGGAGGGGCGGGTCGAGGGGGGTCAGGGTGTCGGACTCGAGGCCGAGCAGGTCGAGCAGGTCGGCGATGCCGAGCCCGTCCCCGGGTGGGACCGGGGACGAGGAGGTCCGGCGGGGGGCCGGCAGGGTGGGCGCGCTCACGGTGTTCCTCCAGGACGTCGTCCCGGCCGGGGAAGTGCCGGGGACACCGAGAGCATCGGGCCCGCGCGCCCCGCGGGGCCCCCGCTGGACACGGCTCCCGCGGCGGCGTCACGTGATCGTTGTCTGCGCCCGCCCGCAGGGGTGGTGACCGTGTGCAACCGACGACGTCTTGTCGACTCGCGGTGCGTCCCTCCGCGTGGACGGCGCCCACGGCCGGTCGGTCATCCCGGACGGCGGCGTGTCGGCGCGGTCAGCCCCGGCTGGTCGCCCTGTACGGCGCGCCGCTGCCGTCGTAGGTGGTCCACTCGCCGGTCGGGCGGCCGCGGTCGAACCACCCGGAGCGCAGCATCGTCCCGTCGAGGCGGAACCACTCCCAGTAGCCGTCGGGCTGCCCGCCGGCGACGTTCCCGCGGGCGCGCAGGGACCCGTCGCGGTGCCGCTCCTCGTGCGGCCCGTCGGTGGACTCGGCCTGGGGCACGTCCGCCTCCGTCCTCGGGGTCCCGGGTCGGCCGGAGCCTGCCACGGGGGTCCGACGGGCGGCGGGACCCGGGAAACGACACCGGGACGCCGTCGGTGTCGACGGCGTCCCGGGAGGGCGTGCTGTGGAGCGCGTGCGGCTGTTACTCGGGGTGGCGGACGACGTGCCCGCCGGCCTCCTCGCCGAGCGGCGTGACGTCGAGGCCGCGCAGCCAGAGCACGTCGGCGAGCGCGCGGTTCATGACGGCCTGCACCGAGATGTCGGCGACCAGCCCGTGCACCTGCTCGACGCTCATCCGGTCGTGCTGCCGCCAGCCGACGACGACGCCGTCGAGGGCCGGCTCGGCGCTGACGCAGGCCCCGCCGAGCGCGGCGCCGTCACCGGCGGCGTCCCACAGCGGCAGGCCGGCCTCGGTGAGCGCGGCGGTGACCTCGACGACCAGGGTGGCCAGCGGGTCCTCGTCGGAGAGCTCGGCGTCCCAGTCCGCGGGCAGCCGGTCGAGCTGGTCGCCGAGGTGGCCCAGCCAGGCCAGTTCCTGCGGGGAGGGCCGGCGGTGCAGGCCGCCGTCGGGTCGCAGGACGCCGTAGACCGGCCGGGCGTCGCCGGCGTGCATGGAGGCGGCCCAGGCCGCCTCCGACCGGTCGGGGAAGGGACCGTCGACGAGGCGGTCGCGTCCCTGCCCGTCGTCGACGACGAGCCACCAGCCCAGGCGTGCCTGGCCGTCGACCCTGATCTCACTGCTGCGGAGTGCCACTGGTTCCACCGTTCATCCCGTCCATGGGGCCGCCGCTGGGGAAGCGCGACGGCGCCCGCGCCCGCCGGGTGAGGGCGGAGCGGATGTCAGAAACGTAGGGGCGCGGGGTCCGCCACGGCGCCCCGCGGAACGCCCGCGTGACACGGCGTAAGCGGATCGTTGCGAAGGCCCCCGACACGGACGGTGACCGGCTCCTCGAACCGCCCACATGTCGACCGTTCCGCGCTCGCGCGGGCGTGCGGATGTGCCGAAACCGCACGACGACGCCGTTTCGGCTCAACCCCGCGGCGCGTCCCGGCGGCGGCGCAGGCGGACCGGGACCGTGCCCGGCCGGGATGCGCGATCATCCCCGGGACGAACGGAGGAGACCCGTGACCGACAGACCCGTGACCGACAGCCCCGTGACCGACGGTGCACCGGTGGTCGTCGACGACACGGCGGCCAGCCGCTTCGAGGTCCTCGTGGACGGCGCGGTCGCCGGCTACGCGGAGTACCGGCGGACGGCGTCGGCGCTGACGTTCACCCACACCGTCGTCGACCCCGCCTCCGAGGGCCGCGGGCTCGGCTCCGTGCTCGCCCGCGGCGCCCTCGACGCCGCCCGGGAGGCGGGCGCGCGGGTCCTGCCGTTCTGCCCGTTCATCCGCGGTTACATCCGGCGGCACCCGGAGTACCTGGACCTCGTCCCCGCCGACCGCAGGGCCCAGTTCGGGCTGGCGCCGGCCGCCGACCACCCGACCCCCGACGACCCGAGATGAGACCCGAGATGACCGAGACCCGCGACCTGACGGCCCTGGAGGCCGAGCGCGCCCGCATCCGCGCCGCGCACCTGAAGCCGGCCGGGGAGCGCCCGCCCTCGACCGCCCGCGGCCTGCACCACACCGCGCTGATCAGCAGCGACGTCGAGCGGACCGTGCGCTTCTACCAGGACGTCCTCGGCTTCCCGCTGACCGAGCTGGTCGAGAACCGCGACTACCCCGGCTCCTCGCACTTCTTCTTCGACATCGGCAACGGCAACCTGTTGGCGTTCTTCGACTTCCCCGGCCTGGACGTCGGCCCCTACGCCGAGGTGCTCGGCGGCCTGCACCACATGGCGATCAGCGTCGAGCCGGAGCGCTGGCACGAGCTGGTGCGGCGGCTCACCGACGCCGGGGTGCCGCACGAGGTGCACAGCGGCGTCTCGGTCTACTTCCGCGACCCCGACGGCGCCCGCATCGAGCTGATCGCCGACCCGCTCGGGGAGATGTACGGCCTGTCCGTGCTCTGAGGCCGGGGGCGGTCAGTCGTCCCCGCCGCCGTTGCCGTTCCCGCGGCCGTTGCCGTTCCCGTTCCCGTTGCCGTTCCCGGGGCCGTCGTCCTCCCCGCCCTCGTCCTCGCCGCTGTCGCCGCCGCCCTCGCCCTGCGGCGGAGGCGGGGTGGCGTAGGTGACGGTGACCGTCGACCCCACGACGACCGGGCCGGCGGGGTCGACGGCGACCACCTGCCCCTCCGGGGCGTCGCCGGTCACGACCGTGCCCGGCTGCACCTGGAGCCCGAGCGCCGTCAGCTCCGCCTGGACGTCGGGGAAGGGGCGCCCGACGAGGGCCGCGGCCACGACGTCGACGGTGGGCGGCGGAGCGGGCTCGGTGGTGGTCGGCGCGGAGGACGACGGCGCGGACGACGACGACGGCGCCGGGGTCGAGGACGGCGCCGCGGACGGGGACGGGTCCCCCCGGGTGCCGAGGACGACCGCCACCCCGGCGAGGGCGAGGACGAGCAGCGCGAGGGCGCCGGCGACCAGCCGGCGGCGCCGCGGCGCCGCCGCGGGGACGTCGGCGGGCGCCGTCACGTCGGCCGGGAGGACGGCCGTCTGCTGGGCGTGCTGGGCGGCCGCGACGGGGAGGACGAGCGTGGCCGACGACGCGCTGGGGGACGACCGGCCGGCGAGCACCGCGTCGGCGGCGTCGCGCAGCGCGGCGCCGTCGGGGAAGCGGGCGGCCGGGTCCTTGGCCATCGCGCGCTCGACCAGCGCGCGGACGTCCGGCGGCACGTCGGCCGGCAGCGGCGGCGGCTGCTGCTGGACGTGCATGAGGAGCACCTGCACCGGGCTCTCGGCGTCGAAGGGCACCCGGCCGGTGAGGCACTGGTGGGCGACGACGCCGAGGCCGTAGACGTCGCTGGCGGGCGAGGCCTTGGCGCCCTGGACCTGCTCCGGGGAGATGTACTGGGCGGTCCCCATCACCTGCCCGGTCTGGGTCATGGGCACCGACGACGCCGAGAAGGCGATCCCGAAGTCGGTGATCTTCACGCCGCCGTCCGGGGTGACGAGCAGGTTGCCCGGCTTGACGTCGCGGTGGACGACGCCGGCGGCGTGCGCCGTGGCCAGCCCCGCGGCGGCCTGCCGCACGATCCGCAGCGTCTCCGTCGCGTCCAGCCCACCGGTGCGGGCGACCAGGGCCGACAGCGGCTCCCCGGCCACCAGCTCCATCACCAGGTAGGCCAGCGGCTCGCCGTCCGGGCTGACCGTCTCGCCGTAGTCGTGCACCGCGGCGATGTGCGGGTCGGACAGCAGCGCCGCGTGCCGCGCCTCCGCGCGGAAGCGCTGCAGGAAGGTCGGGTCGCCGGTGTACTCGCTGCGCAGCACCTTGATGGCGACCGGCCGGTCGAGCAGCGTGTCGTGCGCCCGCCAGACCCGTCCCATGCCGCCGCTGGCCAGGACGGAGTCCAGCCGGTAGCGGCCGCCCAGCAGGTCGCCCGTCGGGCGCATCGGTGCTCTCCCCCTCGTCGTCCGGTGGCCGGTCCCCGGCCGCCGGACGCCCGCGGCGGGGACGACCGGCCTCAGGAGACGGTACGTCGCGCGGGGTCGGGGAACGAGCGGTCCCCGAAGAGCACGCGGCGTGCCGCGGCGCGTCCGGGCGCCGTGCGCAGCACCGGGAAGGCGGCCGCCGCCATCGCCGGGGTGCGCACCGCGGCCAGGCCCCGGCGCAGCAGCAGCCGGCCGCGGAACGCGGCACGCAGCGCGGCGCCGTCGTGGTGCCGGAGCGCGTCGGCCCGCCCGGTCCGCAGCGCGTCGTCGAGGACGCCGGCGGCGTGCCGGGACAGCCGCAGGCACGGGTCGAGCCCGCCGGCGGTGAGCGGGGAGACCGCGCCCGCGGCGTCCCCCACGAGCAGCCCGTCCGCGCAGCTGATCCGGCGCAGCAGGCCGCCGACGGGGATCGGGCCGCCGCGCCGCTCCACCTCGCCCGGCCGGCCCGCCGGCAGGCCCGGCGCCGCCGTCGCGAACCGCCGCAGCGCCGCGCGCACGCCGTCCGGGAAGCGGGCGGCGTACCCGGCGACGCCGACGTGGGCGTGCCGGCCGTCGTCGACCACCCAGGCCAGGTAGCCGGGCGCGAGGGAGGGGTCGAGCACGCAGTGGAACGTCGGCGGTCCGCCGCCGTCCGCGACCGGGAGCACCTCCTCGGCGCCGACCAGCAGGTGCGTGTTGCGGTCCAGGCCGAGGTCGCGGGCGACGGCGGACCGGGCGCCGTCCGCGCCGACCACGAACCGCGCCCGCACGCGCGCGACCCCGTCCGGGCCGGCCAGCAGGGAGGCACCGTCCGCGCGCCCGGCGTAGCGGGTGCCGAGGGCGAGCCGGACGCCGGCGTCGGCCGCCTCGCGGGCGGCGGCCAGGTAGAGCGCGCCCATGTCGCCCACGCGGTACTCGTCGCGGTCGCTGTCCAGGACCACCGGCCGGTGCCGGTCCGGCGGGTAGAGCACCACCCGCCGGATCGGCGGGCCCAGGCAGTCCGGGGGAAGCGCGAAGTCGTCGAGCGTCTTGCGGACGAAGATGCCCGTGGTGCGGATCGCGCCGTCCAGGCGCCGCCGCCGGTCGGCCAGCAGGACGTCGTGGCCGTGGCGGGCGAGCAGCGTGGCGGTGTGCAGGCCGGCCAGCCCGGCGCCGACGACCAGCACGTCGGCGGTGTCGGGGCCGCTCACCGGTCGGCGTCGGTGCGGACGAGGCGCAGGAGGCCGAGCAGCAGCGCACCGGCGGCCCAGGCGAGCAGCACGGCGACCGCCGACCCTCGCGTCACCCCCGGCACGTCCCCGCCGAGCAGGAGGAACGCCGCCCCGGACCCGGGCAGCACCTCGGCGACCGCCGCGGACCAGCCGGCGCCGACCGCCGGGAGCAGCAGCGGCAGCACGAGGAGCAGGAGGAAGGCGGCGACGAGGGCGCCGGCCGTGCTGCGCAGCAGGAACCCGAGCCCGGCGGCGAGGGCGGTGCCGGCCGCGAGCACGAGGGCCACGTCGGCGAGCACGCCGGGGCCGTCGTCCCAGGACAGGGTGATCTCCGGGTGCGGCGCGGCGAAGGCGGCCATCGCGCTGACCAGCGCGATCGCCACCCCGAGGACGGTGGCGACGGCGACCGGCACGAGCGTGCGCGCCGCCATCAGGACCCCGCGGCGCGGCGTCCACTGCAGCGTCGGGACGATCCCGCCGGTGGCGTGGTCGGACGTGACCGCCAGCAGGACCAGCGTGAGCAGCGCGAACTGCGCGGGCAGCACCGGCACGGCCACCGCCGCCCAGGCGCCGCTCCCCGACGGCGGGTCCGCGGCCGCCTCCGCGCCGGCGAGGGCGGCGATGCCGGCCATCGTCACGGCGGCGGCCGCCAGGCACCACCAGGTGGCGCGGACGGTCCACAGCCGGGTCCACTCGGCGGCGGCGGTGCGCGCGAGCAGCCGCCCGGTGGTCACCTGCCCCGTCACCGCGCCCCCTCCGCCGGGACCGGGCGACCGGCGTGCTCGACGGCCTCGCCGGTGAGCGCGAGGTAGGCCTCCTCCAGCGAGGCGGCCGTCTCCGACAGGTGGTGCAGCGGGACGCCGGCGGCCGCGGCGAGGTCGCCCACCTGCGCGGCGGTGCCCCCCTCGACCTGCAGCTCCCCTCCCCCGGCGAGCTCGACGGAGAGGCCGTGCCGCCGGAGCAGCGCCGCCAGCGCCTCCGGCTGCGGGCTGCGGACCCGCACCCGGGGCCGGCCCAGCCCGCGCAGGAGCTCGTCGGTGGTGACGTCGGCGACGAGGCGGCCGCGGCCGATGACGACCAGCCGGTCGGCGACCGCCTGCACCTCGCCGAGCAGGTGGCTGGAGACCAGCACGGTGCGGCCCTCGTCGGCGAGCCCGCGCAGCAGCCCGCGGATCCAGCGGACGCCGTCGAGGTCCAGCCCGTTGACCGGCTCGTCGAACAGCAGGACGCGGGGGTCGCCGAGCAGCGCGGCCGCGATGCCCAGCCGCTGGCGCATGCCGAGGGAGTACGCGCGGACGCGGCGGCGCGCGGCGCGCTCCAGCCCCACCTGGCCGAGCACCTCGTCGACGCGGCGCACCGGGATGCCGTTGGTGCGGGCCGCCACGCGGAGGTGGTCGCGCCCGGTGCGGCCGGGGTGGACGGCACCCGGGTCGAGCAGCGCGCCGACCTCGCGCAACGGCTCGGCCAGCTCCGC
This sequence comes from Geodermatophilus sp. SYSU D01180, assembly GCF_054050415.1. Classification (NCBI taxonomy): domain Bacteria; kingdom Bacillati; phylum Actinomycetota; class Actinomycetes; order Geodermatophilales; family Geodermatophilaceae; genus Geodermatophilus; species Geodermatophilus sp. SYSU D01180. Next base: position 50,700 of record NZ_JBJGZH010000007.1, read on the forward strand.
GAACCGCCGGCCCCCGACCAGCGCCGTCCCCGCGGTGGGGCGGTCCAGGCCGAGCACCATCCGCATCGTCGTCGACTTGCCCGCCCCGTTGGGGCCGAGGAAGCCGGTCACCGTCCCGGGCGCGACGTCGAAGCTCAGGTCGTCGACGGCGAGGACGTCGCCGTAGCGCTTGGTCAGGCCGCGGACCTCGATCACCGGGACGCCTCGTGCGCCGGCTGCGACGCCTCCTGCCCGTCGGGCACCCACTCGAGGATGTCGCCGGGCTGGCAGTCGAGCACCCGGCACATCGCCTCGAGGGTGCTGAAGCGGACCGCCTTGGCCCGGCCGTTCTTGAGCACCGCGACGTTCGCCGGGGTGAGCCCGACCCGCTCGGCGAACTCACCCACGCTCATCTTCCGCCGGGCCAGCTCGACGTCGAGACGCACGACGATGGGCATCAGATGACCGCTTCCATGTCGCTGCGCAGGACGGTGGCCTGCCGCAGCAGCGCCCGCATGACGACCACGAGCAGCCCGACCACGGCGCCGACGAGCAGCAGCACGACCAGGAGAGCGGGGAGCACGGGGTCGTCGCTGACCTCGTCGACGACGAAGTAGTACGAGCAGACGAAGGCGCCGAGGAGCATCAGCCACCCGGCGGCCATCGCGCCGACGATCGCGTCCACCCACGGCTGGGAGCTCGCGCTGAAGATGCGGTCGGCCGTGACCAGCGTCAGCAGCTGCCAGGTGCAGACGATGACGACCTGGACGCACACGAGCGCGAGCACCAGGACCGTCCACATGACCCAGCCCATGGCCGTCTGCTCCAGCGACGGGTCGGCGACGTCGGGCACCAGCTCCGGCACGGCCCGGACCTGGGCGGCGGCCAGCGCGGCGAACACGACGACGAGCAGGACCTGGAGGGGCACGACCACCCGATGCACACGCGACATGCGTCGACTGTCGCGCATCATCCATCGAAAGTCGATAGACAGTTGTCGACAAACGAGAGGTCGTCCCGCTGTGGAGAGCGCACCGGTCCCGGGCCCGGCGGCCCTCGCGTCAGGCGTCCGCCGTCAGCAGCAGTCGCACGTCTCGTCGCAGCAGTCGTCCTCGACCGGGTCGCTCACGGTTCGTCACCTCCCCTCGCGGGCGGGCACCAGGTGCCGGGGCTGGGTGGTGGACACTGCGCCGAGGGCAGGGCGTCGGCCATCGCCCGCATCTCCGTGCGCAGTGCCACGAGGCGGGCGATCTCGGCGTCGACCTCGTCCAGCCGACGGCGCAGCAGCTGCTCGGCCGGCTCGCAGGGACACGTCCCGGTGTCGCGCACGGCCAGCAGGGCGCGGATGTCGGACAGCCGCAGGCCCAGGCGCTGGGCGCCGCGGATGAAGTGCAGCCGGTCGACGGCGCCGGCGTCGTAGCTGCGGTAGCCCGCCGCGGTCCGCTCCGGCTCCGGCAGCAGGCCGACGCGCTCGTAGTAGCGGACGGTGTCCGTCGGGACCCCCGCCGCGGACGCCAGCTCGGCGACGCGGAGCCCGCGGACGGCTGTCGCTGTCATGCGGCCGACGCTAGGCCTGTGACCCGGGTCCAGGGTCAAGCCCGGAGCCCGGCGGACCCGTCCTCAGCCGGCGAGGGTGCGGCGCAGAGCCGCCTCCAGGGTCCCCGCGTCGAGCGTCGCGAGGAACCCGGGCACACCGAGCAGCGCCCAGGTCAGGACGTTCCGCTCCCCGGGTGTGAGGTCCCGGCCGAGGACGGGGACCAGGAGGGGCGCGGCGACCTCGTCGGCCACGATGTCGCGCCCCCAGAAGGGCAGCGGGATCGCCGGCAGGACGGCTGCTCCGTGTCGGGCCACCGCCGCCTCGGCGGCGGCGCGGAAGTGGAGGTCGTCGTAGCGGCCCAGTCGGTGGGCCCGGTCGTCGGCCCGGGCGACGCTGCGGCGCCGGCGTCGGATCGCCGGGTGCGCGACGGCGTCCGGGAACTCCGCCTCCCAGTCGGCCTCCGCCTCCCCGTCCCGGGGCAGCGCCGCAGCCAGCAGCCGCAGGCTCTCGGCCACCGCGGACGCCGGCAGCCCGGCGGCGCGGTCCTCCAGGAGCGAGGCGGCGTTCCGCCACTCCGGCGCGCCGGGCACGGCGGTCGACAGCAGCGCGACCAACCGGTCGCCCGCCCGGACCGGTTCCTCGGGGATCCCGAGGAACCCCGCCGCGCCCGCGCTCGCCACCTGCACCCAGCCCCGCCGGTCGGCGAGGTACCCGCGGGCCGCCTCGACCCGCCCGGCCTCGTCGAGACCCGCGGCCAGCCGCGCGGCGACGTCGGCCCGCGCGGCGGCCAGGGCCCGCTCGCGCCGGAGGTCCGGGTCGTCGTCGCGGGCGACCCGCAACGCCGGCGCCCCGTGCCGCGGGCAGTCCCGCTCGAGGCCGGCGAAGACCCGCCGCTCGGGCGGCGCGTCGGCGTCGCGGTACCAGGGGCCGAAGGGGCCGCCGGGCCAGTCGGCCGGGTCGAACCGGCCGCCGCCGGTCGTCAGCAGCGGGCCCGCGCCGGGCTCCTCCTCCCAGCCGGTGAGGACGCCGTCGACGACGTGCGCGAAGCCGCCCGTGTGCATCGCGACGGTGTAGGTCCCCGTGGGACCGAGCCCGCCCCGCGGCAGGCCCACCCGGTCGCCGACGTGCAGGTACCGCAGGCCCTTGCCCCACAGCTTCACCTGCTCGTAGCGGTCGCCGTGGTGCACCGTGTCGTACGTCCCCAAGACGCTCCCCTGTCGTCGCGGTGCTCTCGGACTCCCCGTTCACCGCCGACCGGCGACCCCGTATCGCCCGGGCCGCGGCCGCCCGAGGAGCAGCACTCCCACCCGGATGACCGCGAACAACGCCACCACCGGCATCGCGATGCTGACGGGGAGCCGGATCAGGCTCCCGAGGAGCCCGGCGTCGAGGGACAGGTAGGCCCAGTAGAGCAGCGCTTCGACGATCGCGGCGACGCCGAGGTACACGGCCAGGGTCGCCACGCGACCGGCCGCTCCTCGCCCGGGCCGGCCCGACGGGGTCGGCGTCGCGGGGCGCGGGACCTGCCACGACGGGACCGAGGTGGGAGACGAGCGCACCACGACCGGTGAGCCGGGCGAGGGGCGGCGTGCCGCCATCCGCCGCTGCACCGCTTCTCCGGCGCTGAGGAAACCCTGCGCGCGGAGCGTCGCCTCGTCCACGTGCAGGTCCAGCAGCGCGAGCAGCGCGGTGACGGTCTCGACGGTCACGTCCTGTTGCCGCTGGTCAGGTCGGCCGGTCACCTGCGCGAGGTTCCGCATCGTGCACACCTGGCCGTCTCCCAGCTGCAGCGCCGGGGTGTCGGTCTGCACCCCGGCGCCGGCCACCGCGACCACGAAGTGCACGAACGGCATCCGGGCCACTCCGGCGTCCTCCGCGGCGCCGACGAGCACCTGCATCGCCTGCCGCGCCTGCAGGTACGGGTTCTTGCGGCCGGCGAAGTCGGCCCGCTCCCCGCCGACCATCCACGGGCCGTTGAGGGCCGGCGTGAGCTGGCCCCTCATCCTCGTGCCCTTGCCCTCCACCACGGTGACGCGGTGGGGGGTGATGACGATGGCGTCCAGTTCCCTGGTCCGGTCGCCGTACACCACCATCGGACACAGCACGAGGACCCCCGACTGGTCGGCCAACGCAGGGACGATCTCCTGCTCGGTCCGGTTCGGCTCGTTGGCCTCGATGACGTACACGGCGCTCCTCCGGTCCGATCCCCGCGCAGTCCGTCGACGCGGGTCGCGCTCGGGGACATCGGCCGGATGGGCGGCCTACTTGAGGAACGAGATCCCCCGCAACGGGGGCGACGGCTGCAGCGGTCCCGGCCGTCAGCGCGCCGTGACGGCCTCCCCTGTACGCCGCCGACGCTGCGGAAGCGGATCGCGGCGACGTCCAGGCGAAGACCCCGAGAGAGGCTGCCTTCGGGTGGTACCGAACGTCCGCTGGCACAGCTGGGAGAAGGACGCCGTCCGGCTAGGGTCGCTGGGATGCCAGGGCCGACGTCGGGAGCTGCCACGTCCGGGAGCCGGTCCCGCGGCCCGGAAGCGGCATACCGGAAGTCCGGAGAGGGCGTCGCGGCGAAGTCGCCGCTGTACGAGCGCCTCGCCGTCGCGCTGGGCGGCTCCGACGATGCGTTGCGCGCCCTCGGGGCCCTGCCGGCGCGCCGGCGGACCCCCGCCGTCGTCCTCGCCGCGCTGCACGACCTCGCCCTGGCCGGGCGCGCCCCGGCGCTCGCCGCGGCCTACGCCGCCGGGGACGCCGACGCCGCCGCCTACGCGGCGGTCGACACGCTGCTGCGGGCGGCCGACGAGGTCGCGGCCGTCGCCGCGCGCCGGCCGGTGCGCGACGACGGGACCGGGCACGGCGCCGTGCTGTACCCGCTGGTCGCCGAGGCGGCGCACCGGGCGGGAGCGGCCGCGGTCGGGCTGGTCGGCGTGGACTGCGGGGCCGGGTTCGACCTGTTCCTCGACCGCGTCGGCATCACCTACGGCGACGGGCGGACGCTGGGCGACCCGTCGTCCCCGGTGCAGACGGCGTGCCGGGTCGTCGGGGACCGGCCCGTCCCGATGCGGGCGGTGCCCGGGGTCGTCGCCCGGATCGGCGTCGACCGCGACCCGGTGGACGTGACCGATCCCGACGACGCCCGGTGGCTGCGCGCCTGCCTGCCGCCGGACCGGCCCGAGCGGAGGGCGCTGCTCGAGGCGGAGATCGCGCTGGCGGCGTCGGCTCCTCCCCTGCTGCTGCGCGGCGACGCCGTCGAGGTGCTGCCCGACGCCCTCGCCCGGGTGCCCGCGGACGCGCTGCCCGTCGTCACCACGACGTGGGCGCTGTCGCGCCTCCCGCCCGGGGCGCGGCTGCGCTTCCTGCAGCGCCTCGGCGAGGCGGCGGCCGGCCGGCCGGTGGCGTGGGTGTCCGCGGAGGGGGTCGGCGTCGCGCCCGCGGTCCCGACGTTCGGCGACCGCCGCGCCTCCGGCCACAGCATCCTGGGCGTGGCCGTGCTCGACGGCCCGACCCTGCACGCCGAGGCCGTCGGCCGGTGCTGGTCGCGGGGCCGCACCGTGGCCTGGCTGGCGGGCTCCTGACTCGCCCGGTCAGTCCGGTCGCCGGGCGGTGAGCGCCACCCGGGGGTGCCCGGACGCGTCCGCCGGCAGCAGCAGCTCGGCCACGGGCTCCAGCCCTGCGTCGGCGAGCATCGCGGCGACCTGCTCGGGCAGGCCAAGGTGCGTCGTCCAGGCCACCGGCACGCCCGCCGTAGGCCACGGTGCGCACGAGGTCCCCCTCCCCGACGTGCGTGCCGACCAGCACCCGGCCGCCGGGCACCAGGGCGTCGGCGAAGGACCGCAGCACGTCGGGCAGCACGTCGCGCGGGAGCAGGTCCACCCCCGCGACGTCGACGCCCAGGCCCGCGAGGCGCGCCGCCACGTGCCCCGGGCCGCAGCCGACGTCCAGGACCGGTCCGCGTCCCCGCACCGTCTCGGCGAACGCGGCCAGCACCGCCCGCAGCCACGGGTGGGCGGCGAGCTCGCCCACGCCCGTCGCCACGCAGTTCTCGGCGACCCGGTCGCCGGAGGCCCGGACGACGTCGAGGTCCGCGGTCCGGGCGGTGCTCCGTCACACCCCGGGACCGCCCGTCACGCCCAGTCGGCCGCGGTGAGACCGACGGCGTGGCCTGGGGGCCACTGGACCAGCTCGATCCGGTTGCCGTCGGGGTCCGTGATCCAGGTGGTCAGGAAGTCCGCCGAGCCGTCGGGCGACCCGGGCTCCGCGACGTCGACGCCCTTCGCCCGCAGGTCGGTGACCGTGGCGTCCATGGAGTCCACCTGGACGACGAGGTGGCTGAGGCCGGAGCCCCGGTCCCTGCCGGCGTCGCCGGGGTCGGAGACGAGCTCGATGCTCACCACGTCGTCGCCGGGCAGCTTGAGCATCGTCAGCTGTCCGATCGGGGTCTCCGGCACCCGCCCGACCACCTCGTAGCCGACGGCCGTGTAGAAGGCGACCGCCCGCTCGGGATCGGCGACCCGGAGGCCGACGTGCAGGGTCCTCATCGGCCCGCTCCCTCGTCCCGGCCGGCCGGCGGCTGCCGTACGCGGTAGCGCAGGTGCAGGACACGGTGCTCGGGGTCGGGATCCGAGGCGTCCAGCTCACGGACCAGCTCGAGCTCGGTCCGCTCGGCGGGCAGGTGGTCGAACAGCCGCCGTCCCCGCCCGAGGAGGACGGGGACGACGTGCAGCTCCATCTCGTCGAGCTCACCGGCCCGGAGCAGGGCCTGGCCGGCCCCGGCGCCCAGGACCAGCACGTCGGCGTCGCCGGCGGCGGCTCTCGCTTCTGCGGCGCAGGCGTGGACCTCGGTCACGTACCGCACGTTGCCCGGCGGAGGCTCCTCCGGCACGTGGTGGGTGAGCACGAAGACCGGGACGCCGTCGTGGTGGTCACCGTTCCAGCGGTTCGCGTGCTCGTAGGTGCGGCGGCCCGAGACGACGGCCCGGGTCGCGGTCGCCTCGGCGACCACCTGACCGTTCGGCCCCGGGTCGAGGCGGTGGTCCAGCCAGTTGAACAGCCGGAACCCGCCGATGCCCATCGGCTGCTCCGTGCTGTCCTCCGGCCCGACGACGAACCCGTCGAGGGACAGGGTCATGTCCAGCCGGATCGCCTGGGTCGCGACGCTCATGTGGTCCTGACCAGCGGCGGCCGCAGCACTCATCGGCACTCATCGGCGCCCCGCGCCGCGCCCGCCGGGACAGCCGGTCGCCTCGGCACGGTGGGCCCCGTGGGGATCGAACCCACAACCCGCGGATTAAAAGTCCGCTGCTCTGCCAGTTGAGCTAGAGGCCCGGTGGGTGCAGACGACCCTCCGGACAACCCACGAGACAACGCGTGGGACAGCGGCGGCGCCTGCGGCCCGCTGCGAGGCTACCGCCGGCGTCGGGCGCCACCACGAGCAGCGCACGGCCGGCGGCCAGCGCCGCCTAGAACTGCCCCACCAGCCGACGGGCCAACTCCCTCGCGTGGACGCGGGCCCGGTCCGTCCGGGCGGCAGGGGTGTCGGCGGGCGCCGCCTCCGACGACGGCGTGGCAGCCGTGTCCGATCCGGGCAGGCGGGTGGTCAGGCGGACGGCGAAGCCGCCCCTGGTACGGAACGTCTCCAGCGTGTCGCAGGCCTCCCGGACCAGCCACAGACCCGCCCCAGCAGGAGGGAGGCCGTTGCTCGGCGGGGTGTAGCCGGCCAGCGGGTCGTCGAACCCGTCCCCGCAGTCCGTGACCGTGCACTCGAGCCGGGTCGGCGTCGCCCACAGCCGGACGGCGACCGGCGGGCGACCGTGCCGCAAGGCGTTGAGGAGGACCTCGGCGACCGCCGCGGCGAAACGGCTGCGCAGCTGCCCCGGCTGGCCCGGGTCGTCCAGGGCGGCGCGCACTCGCGCGCGCAGCTCCGGCAGCCGGGTGACATCGGCCAGGTCTGCCAGCTGGAGCGTGGGCGCGAGATCGTCCGCTCGACCCGCCAGGGTGGTCGGGGTCCGGCGCAGGACGGTCGCGGGGTCCCGGTAGCGGGGACTGGGCACGGGCCCCGCGGGGGTCATCACCGCGGGATGGGTCTCCTCGATGCCTCCGCGGATCCCGTCGGACAGCTCGCGCCGGTCGTAGGCGCACACGCTCGACAGCGGCAGCGGTCCCAGCGCGACGGTGAGCACCGCCTCGCAGCGGTGCCACTCGTGCCATCCGTCGCCGGACCGATCGACCGGGATCTCGCCGAGCAGCCGCACGCCGGGAGCCCCGGCCGCCAGCTGGCGGCGGACCATCCGGCGCAACGTGGCGATCGCGTGCGTGGTCCGGGTGTAGATCCCCTCCCGCGGCAGGACGAGGACGCGGTCGTCGTGGCCGAGGGCCTCGGCCAGCAGGGCGCTGTTCTCGTTCCGGCAGGCGAGCACGGCCGTCTCGCCGGCGGCCAGCCCCTCGGCCAGGAACGGCACGGCGGCGGACACCAGGTCCTCCGCGGAGCGGTAGAGGAGCGCGGCGTGCAGGTGGGTCGGTCCGGTGGTGGAGGTCATCGCCCGCCCCCCACCAGGTGCATGCCGGGCAGCTCGTCGACCTCCAGCATGCGCATCGTGAGCTCGACCGGCGGTTGGAGGGCGACGAGCAGGACGTGGCCGCCCGACGACCGGAAGCCACGGGTGGCGTCGTCGAGCCGCCAGCACGAACCGGCGTCGACGTAGCTGACCTCGCCCAGGTCCACCCACAGCACCCGCGACCGGTGACGGCTCGCGGCGCTCAGCACCGCCGTGAAGACGTCGGTGTTGGTGGCGTCGACCTCTCCGTGCAGGGCCAGCCCGTCCAGGTCCCGACTGGTGGAGAAGGTCGACTGGTGCACGCCGGACAGGTGCGTGGCCACTGCGTCGTCCAGCCACGTGCCGGTGGTGGCCGCCTCGGCGTACTGGCACATCGCGCTCATCGGCAGATCACCGACGAGCGCGTCGAGCCGTTGCTCGACACCGTGGACCGCACTGGGGGACAGGACACTCAGCGCCGCCCGCACCTCCGCCGAGATGCGCACCGACGGAAACCCCTCGGCCAGCGCGCGCTCCACGACCACGCGCTGACCCTCCGGCGGATAGAACTCCTCCGGCGGCAGCACCACGAGCTGCCCATCGCGGACGGCGGCGGCACCGTCCACACCCCACGCCTCCAGCACCGGGACCAGCGCGTCCTCCGGCACGAGCGGGAGCTCGGTGTAGACGATCTTCTCGCCCAGCTCCAGCCCACGACGGACCCAGGCGGTCAGACCGGCCAACCGCTCGCCCTCGGTCCGGTGCAGCAGCAGGACGTGCCCGTCCCACTCCGTGCCCGGAGCCTCCCGGACATCGCCCACAGGCCAACGCTACGCGCGGAGCACGCCGCTCAGGACGAGGACGGAGGTCACCGACGACCGCTCGGAGGGGCGCCGTTCCGGACGTGGTGCTGTTGCGCTCCAGCGAGGAACGGCACCCGCCCCGACCGCCCGATGATCACGATGCGTCGGCGAGGCGGAGCAGCAGGTCCAGGGCGTTCTCTGCACCCACCAGAGGCCCGGCACCGCCGGGTCTCCCAGCCGCAGCAGGGCGTCAGCGGCCTCGGAGATCAGCCTCGGCGGCGCAGGCCGTCGAGGAACCCCTTCCAGAGCTGGCTGCCGAACGACTGCTTCTGCCCCGTACCCGCCGTCGCCTGCGGCTTCGACGTCCTCCGCGGCGCCTGGCGCGTCGAGTCCAGACGTCGTCGGGGTGGCTGGGCCCGGCGTCGGGTTCCCTGCGGCATGGCGGCACCCTCTTCCCCCGCCGCCCTGCCCGCGCGCGGCCGCGGATGAGGTGCGGCTCCCCGCATGATCCCGCCTGCTGGCGACCGCCGGAGCGGCTTCCCCTACGGCACGCCGGGGCCATCCGTGACGCCGTGACCGGGCGTGACCGTCCGACGACGGGGTGCCGCGACCGGGGCGACATCCTCTGCGGGCCGGCGGGCGGCGGGCCATCGTGGGGAGGCAACCGCAGACCTGGGGGAGCTCATGACCGTGTCGACCGTCAACCGCGCGCCCCGCCCGAGCGGCCTGGCCGACGTCCTCGACGTGGTCCTGGACAAGGGCATCGTCATCGACGCGTACGTGCGCGTGGCGCTGCTGGGCATCGAGCTGGTGACCGTCGACGCGCGGGTCGTCATCGCCAGCGTGGACACCTACCTGCGGTTCGCGGAGGCGGTGAACCGGCTCGACCTGTACCCCGAGAGCGAGGCCAAGGGCCTGCCCGGGCTCTTCGAGGACGCCCTCGAGGGCGGCGCCAAGATGGTCGTGAAGAAGAAGCTGAGCGGTCCCGCGGAGAAGATCGAGGACTTCGTCGGGAAGATCACCGGCCGCGGGGACGAGGAGCGCGAGCGGTAGGACGCGCGGGCCCCGCGGGCGGGCCGGCCGGGACGACAATCACAGGCACCGCGACCGTCGGGACCGGGGAGGGTGCCATGACGTCGCAGATCCCGGGACTTCCCGGCCGTGACCTGCTGCAGCCGCTGACCGAGGAGATCGGCGCGGTGGTGCACCGCGAGGTCGAGCGGGTCCGGGACGAGGTCACGCGCCCGTACCGCGACTCGCGGGAGGGGGCGCGCCTGCTCGGCGGCTCGGCCGTGCTCGGCTCGATGGCCGCCGGTGGCGCGACGGCACTGCTGATCCGGCTGCTGGACCGCCGGCTGCCGCCGACGGCGTCGGCGGCGCTGGTCACCGCGGCACTCGGCGCGGGCGCCTCCGCCCTGGCGCGGGCCGGCCGCGCGCGGATGCCCTGGGCGCCGGCGGGCGCGACTCCTCGTGCCCAGGCCTGACCGATGACGCGGCGCGACCGGCGGGTCTGACCGGGCGCGCCGCGTCCGGCGGCTCAGGCGTCGGCGCGCGCGGCCCGTGCCGGGGCCCTGCGCTCGTCCTCCTCACCTCTCCGGACGGCGGGGATCTCGCGCAGGCCGGGGCGGCGCCGCTGGTCGGGCTGGGCTCGTCGGGGAGTCGGGTCCTGCATCGGTGCCCTCCGATCTCGTCGGCGCACGTCCGTGCACGCCTGGGGTTCCGAGGGCGCCGATCCTGTGGCGGCCGCCCGGACCGCCCGTCCCGGACACGCCGGTCACCCCCCGCCCCCCGGCGCTGCGCAGCGGGCTGCGGTCCCCCGGTGCACATCCCGTCACCGGCCGCGCTGCCCGCCGGGTCACAGCACGTCGAGCACCAGCAGCACGACCAGGGTCAGCACCGCCGACACGAGCAGGGAGCCCAGACAGCCCAGGCGGTTGGAGAAGAAGAGGAACACCCGGTCGAGGTGCCCACCGTGCGCCGTCGGCAACCGTGCGTCACGAGGAGCCGCCACCCGCTCGGGGACGTGCACCCGTTCAGGGGATCGTGGCACCGGGGGTCACTACCTACGGTCATCCCCAGCGCGCCGGTCCCGACCGCGCGCGAGCACTCCGGCCCGGCCGTCCCGTTCCCCCCGGGACAGCCGGGCCGGTCCCTTCTCCGGGGTCAGCAGGCGGTGCCGACCAGCCCGAGGAGGACGTCCCGCTGCGCCTGGTCCAGCGGCAGGTCCGCGGGCACCTCGTCCTCGTCGCCCACCTGCAGCCCGAGCACGAACAGGTACGGCTGCTTGGCCTCCGCCAGCGCGTGCGGGTCGCAGCGCGCCGTCGTGAACTCGACCGGGACCTCCAGCGTCGACTCCCCCGCCTCCAGGGTCCGCGGCAGGTCCGCCGCGACGTCGTAGAGCACGTTGCCCTCCAGCCGGGTCACGGTCACCGGGCGGTCGTCGCCGCCGGCGCGGGCCAGCACGAGCGACCCGGTGACGGCGTCCCCGTCCGGCGCGAGCCCGGCGACGGTGACCCCCGCGACGGCGAGGACGGCGCGGACGGCGCACCGCTCGCCGTGGATGCGGCCGAGCACCTCGGCGGCCAGCGGCACGCGTACGGTCTCGGTGCGCCCGTCGGGCCGGACGACGCTCAGCCGCGCCGCGGCGGGCTCGGCGGCCCGGTCGCACACCACCTCGCCGTAGGGCGTGGGCAGGTCGATGGTGCGGCCGGGCGCGTAGGCGGCGGTGAGCGCCCGGTCCGGCAGCGGCGCGAAGCCGGGCGAGTCGATCGCCACGGCGGTGACGGTGAACGGCTCGGCGCCGGTGCCGGTGACCCGGACCTGCACCTGCCCGCCGACCGCCGCGTCGGTGCGCAGCTCCACCGCCTCGGCCTCGATCCCGGGCACCGGCGGCACGGCCGGCCCGGGAGCGGGCGTGGACGACGGCGACACCGGCGAGGCCGGCTCGGCGGCCGACGGGCCGGCGGAGCCGCACGCGGCGCACAGCAGCACGGCGAGCACCGCCGCCGTCCGCCGCATGCGGCGAGGGTAGGGCGGCGGGCTACTGGTGGCGGGCGGGCAGCCGCGCCATGACCCGGCCGGCCTCCATCCGCACCTCGAGCTTCTCCTGCGGGTTCGCCGCCGGTCCGCGCCGCGGCTCCCCGTCCTCCAGGTCGAACGCCGAGCCGTGCCACGGGCAGACCAGGCACTCGTGCCCGCGCACCTCCTCGACGGCGCCCTCGTACAGCGGCCCGGCCAGGTGCGAGCAGGCGCCCACGAAGACGTCGACCCGCGCGCCCCGGCGCACGGCGGCCAGCGGCGCGGCCACCCCGCTGCCGCCGGCGGTGCGCAGCGCGGGCCGGCCCTCGGGCAGGTCGTCGAGCGGGCCGAGGTCGATCCAGTCGGAGGTCAGCGCGCGGGCCGCCGTCGCGGAGTGCGACGCGCCGGAGGACTGGGCGTAGGACATGTGCCCGCCGATCGCCGCGGACCCGGTGGCGATGCCCAGTCCGGCGTAGGCGAGCACCCGGCCGAGTGTGCCGCGCCCCTTGGCCCGGGCGACCAGGGAGCCGACGTAGAGCCCCAGCGCGGCCACGTTGGAGACGGCGTGCAGCGCGCCCAGCCGGCGGACGCCGACCTCCTGCTCCGACCAGTCGGCCGCACCGGACATCGCCGCGGGCACCGAGACCGCGACCCCGGTGGCGATCAGGACGGTGGCCGCCGGCCGCAGCGGCGGGACGGCGTCGAGCAGGCCGGCGGAGGTCCAGCTCCCGACGGGGACCTGCACGAGCACCGGGTGCAGCGGGTGGCCGAGCCAGGTGCCGTGCAGCGCGTCCTTGAGCACCCCCGGCCGCAGGACCGCCTGGACCGCCTTGCGGGCCGGCTCGATGGCCCGGTCGAAGGTGCTCACGTCCGCGAGTCGGTCGAGGATCCCCATCAGGCTCATGCGCGGGCTCCTACCCCCGCCGGGCCACCCTGACGCCACCGGCCACGGTGCTGACCAGCGCGGTCACGAGCAGCCCCGCCGCGAGCGCACCCGCGGCGTTGAGCAGCGCGTCCAGCGGCGACACGACCCGGCCGAGCGGCAGCAGCCACTGCAGCACCTCGATCGCCCCGCCGGCGGCGACGGCCGCGCCCGCGAGGACGGCCGGCCGGCGCAGGACCGGGAAGCGGAGCACGGCCACCGCGGCGACCGGCGCCAGCAGCAGCAGGTTGCCCAGCAGCTGCCGCACGGTCGCGCGCGAGTCCAGCCCGGCGAGGTACCAGTGCGCCTCGACGGCGGGTGAGCCCCAGGCCCAGCCCCCGTCGCCGGTGGGCAGGAGCGTGAGCGCGGCGACGGCGGCCAGCGCCACGGCGAGGGCGGCGGACAGCAGCGACCTCATGACCCCGACCGTGACGCAGGTCCCTGGCAGCCCCCTGGGAACCGCCTGCAGGAACCCGGAGTGAGCGGACGCACACCCGACACAGCGACCCGCAGGGAGTAATCCGGTCGCCCCCAGGTAAGTGTCAGGAGGATCCTGCACAGTGATCCCCGACGACGCCGTGACCAGCGAGGAGGTGCGCCCGTGACCTGCCCGTCGCTGCTGCACCGTCCCGCGGTCGTCGACGTGGTCACCGACCTCGCCGCGAGCCTGAACACCCTGGTGCGCTCCGACCGGGCGCTGGGCCAGTTCGCGCGGTTCGTGATGGTCGGCGGGTTCTCCAGCGCCGTCTACGCGCTGCTGTTCTGGCTGCTGCGCGACCTGGGCGGCGTGCAGGCCAACGTCGTCGGCTCGGCGCTGTCGTCGATGCTCGCCAACGAGATGCACCGGCGGCTGACCTTCCGCGCCGGTGAGCGGGTCGGCTGGTTCGCCGCGCAGTGGGAGGGCGGCGCGCTGGCGATCGCCGGCATGGTGGCCACCAGCCTGGCGCTGAGCTGGTTCGCCGCCACCGTCAGCGAGCCCGCCGTCGTCGCCGAGCTGGCGGTCATCGCCCTGGTCACCGCGACCATCGGGACGCTGCGCTTCCTGGCGCTGCGCTGGGTCTTCCGCCCGCAGCCCGCCTGATCCCCCGGCCCGGTCCGCCGTCGCGTGTTTGGCGCGCGCGTGTCGCGAGCACACACCCCGGTGGTGGTTGAACGTGCAACCACCAGACCGCGTACGCGACACGAGAGCCGAGGGAACCGTGGCGAAGATCGCCGTCATCTACTACTCGTCCACCGGGAACGTGCACCAGCTCGCCAGCGCCCTGGCCGAGGGCGCCGAGGAGGCCGGCGCCGAGGTGCGCCTGCGCCGGGTCCCGGAACTGGCCCCCGAGGAGGCCATCGACAGCAACCCCCTGTGGCGGGCGCACGTCGACGCCACCGCGAACGAGGTCCCGGAGGCCACGCCGGCCGACCTGGAGTGGGCCGACGGCTACGCGCTGGGCAGCCCCACCCGCTTCGGCACGCCCGCCTCGCAGATGAAGCAGTTCATCGACACGCTCGGCGGCCTGTGGTTCACCGGCAAGCTGGCCGACAAGGGCGCCACCGCGTTCACCAGCGCGCAGAACGTCCACGGCGGCAACGAGTCGACGATCCTCACGTTCTTCAACGTCTTCTCGCACTTCGGCGCGGTGATCGTGCCGCCCGGCTACACCGACCCGCTGCTGTTCGAGGCCGGCGGCAACCCCTACGGCGCCTCGAACGCCTCCGGCGGCAAGTCGGCCACCGCCTCCGACGCCGAGCTCGCCGCGGCCCGTTACCAGGGGCGCCGGCTGGCCGAGGTGTCGGCGAAGCTGGCCGCCTGAGCTGCACGGACGCACCGCGACGGCCGGCCGGGAGTCCTCCCGACCGGCCGTCGCCGTCCTCGGCAGGGGCGTGCACCCGGAACTAGCCTCGGCGGGATGAGCGAGCCGACGACGCGGGCGCCCGGACGCTGGAGGCGTCCGGCACGGGTCGCCGGGCGCTGGGCGGTCCGGCTCGCCGTCGCGGCCGCCGGCGCGTTGCTCGGCATCCTGCTGCTCGGCCGCGTCGAGGCGCCCATCGGCCCGTTCGACGCCGGCCTCGCCCTCACCCCCACCGGCGGCGGCGCGACGGTGGAGGTGCCGCCGCTCGGCACGCTGGAGGTCGACGCCTACGACGGCCCGCTCGGCCTCGACGTGCAGCTGCGCCGGGTCGACGAGTCGCGCATCCAGGAGCTGGTGAGCGACCCGGCCCGGCTCGACGGCCTGGTCGACCGGGTCAGCGCCGACCTGCAGGACGCCGTCGTCCGGCTGGCCTGGACCACCGCCGCCGCCGGGGTGGGCGGCGCCGCCGTCGCCTCCCTGCTCCTCTACCGCCGCTGGCGCGAGCCGCTGGTGGCCGCCGGCGTGTCCGTGGTCCTGCTCGCCGGCACCGCCGGCCTGGGCGCCGCCACCTGGCGGCCCGAGGCGCTGTCCCAGCCCACCTACACCGGCCTGCTGGTCAACGCGACCAGCCTGATCGGCAGCGCCGAGGACATCGTCGCCCGGTTCAGCGCCTACCGGGAGTCGCTGGAGGAGCTGGTCACCAACGTCGGCACGCTGTACTCCACGCTGTCGGCGCTGCCGGCGCCGGGCGGACCCACCGACACCGTGGCCCTTCTGCACGTCTCGGACGTCCACCTCAACCCGGCGGGCTTCGACCTGGTCGCGCAGGTGGCCGACCAGTTCGACGTCGACGCCGTCCTCGACACCGGCGACATCACCGACTGGGGCAGCGAGCCGGAGAACCGGCTGATCGGCGCCATCGGCGCCCTCGGCGTCCCCTACGTGTACGTCCGCGGCAACCACGACTCGGCGACCACCGCCGCGCTGGTCGCCTCCCAGCCCAACGCCACCGTCCTCGACGACTCCGCGACGGAGGTCGCCGGCCTGACCGTGGTCGGCGCCCGGGACCCCCGGTTCACGCCCGACAAGGACGCCACCGGCGACGCCGAGTCGCTCGAGCAGACCGGCGAGGACCTCGCGGAGGTCGCCGAGGAGCAGCCGGAGACGCCGGCGATCGCGATGGTGCACGACCCGGAGCAGGCCGGGCCGCTGGACGGCGTCGTCCCCCTGGTCCTGGCCGGGCACACCCACGAGCGGGAGGTCGAGACCCTCGACGGCGGGACGCTGCTCATGGTGCAGGGGTCGACCGGCGGCGCCGGCCTGCGCGGCCTGCAGGGCGAGTACCCCGAGCCGCTGACCTGCACGGTCCTCTACCTCGACCCGGACACCGGCGCGCTGGTCGCCTACGACGACATCACCCTCGGCGGCCTCGGCGAGACCGAGGCGACGATCGTGCGCACCGTCGTCCCGGAGCGGACCGCCGACGACGTCCCCGCCGACGGCACGGAGGACGGCACGGAGGACGGCACCGGCGACGGGACGCCGTCCTCCCCGACGGACTGAGCCGCCCGTCCTACGCTCGCGCCATGGCTCCGACTCCCCGACTGGCCGCCGGTGTCCTCGCCGGGGCGCTCGCCCTGGTCCCCGTCGCCGGCTGCTCGTTCACCTCGAACGGCTTCTCCTGCTCCGGGTCGACCTGCACGGTCACGCTGGACGGGGAGGGCAGCGAGGTCGAGATCCTGGGGACCACGGTGACGCTGGGGAGCGTGCAGGACGGGCGGGCCCAGATCAGCGTCGCCGGCGCGAGCGTGTCCTGCGGGGAGGGCGAGTCCGTGTCCGCCGGGAGCCTGTCGCTGGAGTGCACCAGCGTGTCCGGCGACCAGGTGGAGCTCACCGCCAGCCTCGGCTGAACGCTCAGTCCGGGTCGGCGACCTCGACGACCACCCGGGTCGGGTCCTCGAGCGCGTAGACGCGGAACGGCGCCTGCGAGCGGGTGCCGACGAAGGCGACCGTCGTCCCCTCGAAGGTCGCGTCGAAGACCACCTCGGTGACCGTGGCGGTGCCCTCGCCCGGCAGGGGGTCGGGGCCCGCGTACTCCTCGACGCCGGTGTCGTACGGGTAGCCGGCGCCGGTGATCGTCACCTGCAGCACCGCGTCGCCGGCGACGGCGACCTCCTCGCCGCTGCCCTGCGAGCTCGCCACGTCGACGTAGCGGACGTCCCAGCCCGGCGTCCCGGTGCCGCCGGCCTCGAACACCACGCGGTCGAAGCCGTCGTGGCGGCCGGTGCGCACGTCGGTCACGGTCACCGAGGCGTCGGCGGAGGCGTCGGCGGTGTCGGGCCGCGTGTCGGCGGGGGACGACGGCGCGGCGGTGCCGCCGTCGCCGTCGTCGGTCCCGGTCGGCGAGGCGGACCCGCCGGCGGACGACGTCGCGGACGACGTCGCGGGGGGCGACGCCGCGGTCGGGGACGCGCCCGCCGCCGGCCGCTCCTCCTCCCCGCAGCCGGTCAGCAGGAGCGCCGCGGTGAGCAGGGCGGGGACCGGGGCGAGGGCACGGCGGGACACCCGCGGATCGTGACAGCCGGCCGGCCCCGGGCGGGCCCGCCACGCCTGGCCGAGGGGTGGTGTCAGGGGCCCTCCGGGGGCCGTGTATCGTTCTCCCTGCCCCCGGCGAACACGAGCCCCCATCGTCTAGCGGTCCAGGACGCCGCCCTTTCAAGGCGGTAGCACGGGTTCGAACCCCGTTGGGGGCACGGCACCACCAGCAGTACCAGCAAGGCCCTGTAGCGCAGTTGGTTAGCGCGCCGCCCTGTCACGGCGGAGGTCGCGGGTTCGAGTCCCGTCAGGGTCGCTTCCCCGGTGCAGCGTCACCGGGAGGGGCAGGTAGCTCAGTCGGTACGAGCGCTCGCCTGAAAAGCGAGAGGTCGGCGGTTCGACCCCGCCCCTGCCCACACACTCTTCCCTCTCTTCCGGAGCCCGGTGGTCGTCGAAGCCCGCGACCCGGCCCGGGACGCCGGCCTCGCGGCCCGCCTGCTCGAGGTCCAGCACGCCGCCTACGCCGTCGAGGCGCGGCTCATCGGCGACGACCGCATCCCCGCCCTGCACGAGGACCTGGCCGCCCTGCGAGCCGCCGGCCTGTCCTGGCTGGTCGCCCGCGACGGCGCGACCGTCCTCGGCGCCCTCGGCCGGCGGGACACCGGGCACGGCGTCGACGTCGACCGGCTCGTCGTCGACCCCGCGCACGCGCGCCGGGGCACCGGGCTGGCCCTGGTCGCCGCCGTGCTGGAGCGGGCCGGGCGGCGCCCGGTCACCGTCTCCACCGGCCGCGACAACACCCCGGCCCGCCGGCTCTACGCCCGGGCCGGGTTCGCCGAGGTGGCCGAGCGCGAGGTGCTGCCCGGCCTGTGGGTGGTCGACCTGGTCAGGCCCGGACGACCCAGACCCTGATGCCTCAGACCCGGACGGCGCGGTCGGCCACCACCTGGTCGTAGACCTGCTCGTGGACGGCCTGCACCGCCGCGCGCTGCTCCGCCCGCCAGGCACGGTCGGCCGGGCGGGGCATCGGCCGGGTCAGCGCCGCGCCGACCGCCACGCCGAGCGACACCGGGTCGAAGCCGCACTCCTCGTCATCGCCGTAGCTGACGACGTCGGACCACTGGTCGGCGAACCACCCGCAGCGGGGCGCCACCACCCGTGTGCCGACGTCGCGGCACACCTCCAGGTCCCGCGAGTGCGTGCCGCAGCGCTGCGGCAGCACCGCCACGTGCAGCTCCTGCAGCTGCGCGGCCCAGCGCGCGGGGTCCCGGACGACCACCTCGAGCCCCTCGGCGCGGGCCAGGTCCGGGTCGAGGGCGAGCGCCTGCCCGGGCTCCAGGAACACCCGCAGCCGCCCGCCGCCGGAGACCGCGCCCGACAGCGCGGCCCGCACCATCGCCACCGGGTCGGCCACCGTCGCGCCCGGGATGCCGAGCGCCAGCCCGACCAGGCCGCGCTCGGCGCCGGTGTCCGGGTCGGCCGCGGCGACCGAGGGGTGGGCGACGACGATCGCCGTCCGCCCGAAGCGCTCGGCGATCTCGTCGGCGGCACCGGGGGTCAGGGTGAGGACGACCTCCGCGGTGGCCAGCAGCGCGGCCAGGTGGGCGGCGAGCCGGTGCCGGGCGGGCCGGGCCGGGTCGCGCAGCTGGTGCACGGTGACGACCAGCGGCACGCCGGTGCGGCGCAGCGCCTCGGTCCAGCTGACCACCTCGTCCTCGTGGAGGTGCCCGTAGCCGGTGTGCAGGTGCACGACGTCGACCAGGCCGGCGTGCGCGGTGAGGTACGCCGGGTCCAGCCAGGGGCTCGGGTCGTGGGCCGGACCCACCCGCACCGCGGAGGCGGGCAGCACGGCGTCGACGTATGGGTCGGCGTGCGGCACCGTCGCGACGCGGATCCGCGCGGACGACGCGGACGTCGGTAGTGCGTGCATCACTCGGGCGGCCACTCCTCCTGCGGTCGAGCACTGCGACAGCAGGGGCGGTGCTCCTCGACGAACTCCGGGGAGTTCCGATACCCGAGGATGGTGCCGCACAACCGTGTGGAGACTCACCGGGTGGCCTGCATCACCCGATGGGGCTCAGCCGGGGGCGGTGCGGCCCTCCCGCGCGGCGGCGTAGGCCGGGGCCCGGAACCGGGCGATCGGGCCGTCGGCGAGCAGGCCCGGGGGCGGGTTGCGCACGGCGTCGAAGCGCAGGTCGGGGTCGAGGTCCCCGGCCGGGTCGCCGAGGGTCAACCGGGCGAACGGCACCCACTCCCCCGCCCCGCGGGCGACCAGCAGGCGGAACGCCGTCCCGGGGGCCGCGGCCGCGGCCGGCGCCGGGTCCGACGGCAGGTCCTCCGGCCCGTCCGGGACCGCGGCCAGCCGCAGCGTCCCCGCGGCCGAGCGGTAGCCCATGATCGAGGAGTAGGTGGTCGCGGCGTCGGCCCGGGGCACCGGCAGGAACCGCGTCCATCGGCCGGAGCCGGTGCTCGACAGCAGCAGGTCCACGGGCCGGCCGGCGTCGGGCAGGCGGACCGCGAGGCCCAGCACGTCGGGCAGCGGGGCGGGCAGGCCCGCCCCGCGGGACAGCCGGACGACGGCGGCCTCGCGCGCCGGCCCCTCCAGCCACGGCACGCCCCAGGCGCCGGGGACGCCGGTCCGCTCCAGGACGGCCGCGACGACGGCGCCGCGGGGGTGCATCGGCTTGCCGCGGCGCCGGCGCGCCAGGGCGCCCAGCGGCACCGCGGCCAGTCGTCCGGCCAACCTCGCGAGGTCGTGCACGCCGCTGCCCTACCCGCACCCCGGGGACGTGCACGTGTCGTTCGTCAACCGGCAGGACCTGCCGGTGGTCGGCCGGGATGTCCGTCGTTCCTTGCCTGTGACACGGAGCAGCCCCCCGCATACGGTCAGTCAGTGCTCTCGACGCTCCTGGTCACCGGCGGGGTCCTCGCCGGGCTGCTCCTGCTGCTCGCCCTGATCGTCGCCCTGAGCTCCCGGCCCGCTCCCCGCACCGCGCCGCGGCCCGGTGAGCGCTCCGCCGGCTGGGTGGCCGACGCCGGCCGCCCGCACCCCGACGCCTGGTCGCCGCTGACCACGACCACGACGTCGGAGATCCGCCCGGTCCGCTGACCGGGCCTCTGGTCCGGCGTCCCGGCGGCTGCGGACGGCGCGCCGCCGGGACGACCCGCTGGCTCAGCGGCGGACCGGCTCCCACTGCGACTCGGTGCGCAGCACCGGCTTGAGCACCTTGCCGCCGGGGTTGCGGGGCAGCACCTCCGACCGCACGGACACGAACTGCGGCACCTTGAAGTCGGCCAGGTGCGCGCGGGCGTGCGCCAGGAACGCCTCGACGTCGAGGTCGGTGCCGGGCACCGGCACGACGACGGCGCCGACCTTCTCCCCCATCACCGGGTCGGGCACCCCGACGACGGCGACCTCGAACACCCCCGGCGCGGCCGCCAGCGCGTTCTCCACCTCGACGCAGTACACGTTCTCGCCGCCGCGGTTGATCATGTCCTTGGCGCGGTCGACGACGTAGGTGAACCCGTCGTCGTCGATGCGGGCCAGGTCGCCGGAGTGCAGCCAGCCGTCGGTGAACGCCTGCGCGGTGGCCTCCGGCTTGTTCCAGTAGCCCTGGACGACGTTGGCGCCGCGGATGAGCAGCTCCCCGACGCCGGTCTCCGGGTCGGGGTCGGCCACCCGCAGGTCGACCACGGGGGCCGGGAAGCCGACCGAGTCGGCGTGCGTGCCGGCGTACTCGTGCGGCAGGAACGTCGAGATCGACGACGTCTCCGACAGCCCGAACCCGTTGCCCACCCGCGCCGCCGGGAACGCCTGCTCGATCCGCGCCACCAGCTCCGGCGCGATCGGCGCCCCGCCGTAGGTGGCGA
This sequence comes from Geodermatophilus sp. SYSU D01180, assembly GCF_054050415.1. Lineage (NCBI taxonomy): Bacteria > Bacillati > Actinomycetota > Actinomycetes > Geodermatophilales > Geodermatophilaceae > Geodermatophilus > Geodermatophilus sp. SYSU D01180. Next base: position 71,735 of record NZ_JBJGZH010000007.1, read on the forward strand.
ACCGGACGCCGCTGACGTCGACATCGGCGAAGGCGGGCTGGTTGACCGCCAGCCAGAACACCGCGGGCACCGAGGTGACGACCGCGATCCGCTCCTCCGGGATGACCCGCAGGAACCGGCCGACGTCGAACGCCGGCATGACCACCGCCGCCGCGCCGCCCTCCAGCGCCGGCAGCAGCTGGCTGTTGCAGCCGGTGACGTGGAACAGCGGCACGCTGATCAGGTTGCGCAGCGTCGGGTCGTGCCGGCCCAGCCCGACCACCCGGCGCGCGTTCTCCGTGTTGGTCAGGAGGTTCTCGTGGCTGGTCATCGCGCCCTTGGGGAAGCCGGTCGTCCCCGAGGTGTAGAAGATCGCCGCGAGGTCGGACCGGGTGAGCCCCTCCTCCACGTACGGGGCGCCGTCGGGCAGCGGCTCCCCCGGCGCCAGCACCACCCGCGCACCGCTGTCGTCGACCACGTACTGCGCCTCGGGCTCGGTGAACCGGGTGTTCACCGGCACCGCGACGCCGCCGGCCAGCAGCGTGCCGAGGAAGCCCAGCACCCAGTCGGCGCCGTTGCCCAGCCGGATCGCCACCCGGTCGCCGCGGCCGACGCCGGCCGCGCGCAGCCCGCCGGCGACCCGCGCCGCGCCGTCCCAGAGCTCCTGGAAGGAGAGCCGGGGGCCGTCGACCTCGACGACCGCCTCGCCGTCCGGGTCGCGCTCGACCGAGGCCCGCAGCATCGCGACGACCGACCCCGGCAGGTCGGTGTAGTGCTTGACGCCGGCCGCGTCGCGCTCGACCCCTGCCTCGTCGAAGGGGTGCAGCGCCATCTCAGTAGGTCCCGGTGTTCTCGAAGTACCGGCGCGGGTTGTCCACCAGCATCGTGGTGATCTGCTCCTCGGTCACGCCGTGCTCGCGGACGTAGGGCAGGACGTCGTCGTGGATGTGCGTGTAGTGCCACTGCGGCAGCAGGTCCATGACGCCGGGGGCCAGCCAGTCGATGTAGCAGGAGGCGTCCTGCGAGAGCACCATCCGGTCGGCGTAGCCGCGGCGGCACATCTCGACCAGCGTGTCGGCGCGGGCCTCGAAGGTCGTGTCCAGGTTGATGCCGAACCGGTCCATGCCGAGGACGAAGCCCGCGTCGGCGAGCTCGGACAGGTGGTCGACGTCGGTGGTGTCCCCGCTGTGCCCGAGCACGACCCGGCCCGGGTCGACGCCCTCGTCCGTGAAGACCTTCTGCACCTCCAGGCCGGTGTGGCTGCCCGGGTGGGTGTGCACGGTGATCGGGGCGCCGGTGGCGCGGTGCGCCTTGGCGACGGCGCGCATGACCCGCTCCACGCCGGGGGTGAGGCCCTGGTGGTCGATGGCGCACTTGAGGAACGCCGCCCGGACCCCCGTGCCGGCGATCCCGCCGGTGATGTCGCCGACGAACATGTCGACCATCGGGTCGGGCACCTCGGCGCCGACGGCCGCGTCGAGCGCCGGGCCGCGGTAGTGGAAGAAGAACGGGACGTCGTCGTAGGTGTAGCAGCCGGTGGCGACGACGATGTTGAGGTCGACCTGCTCGGCGATCCGCTGGATCCGCGGGATGTAGCGGCCGAGGCCGATGACGGTGGGGTCGACGATGGTGCGCACGCCGGTCGCGGCCAGCCCGGTCAGCTTCCGCACCGCGTCGGCGACCCGGTCGTCCTCGCTGCCCCACTCGTCGGGGTAGTTCTGCTGGACGTCGGCGTTGAGCACGAACACGTGCTCGTGCATGAGGGTCGGGCCGAGGTCGGCGGTGTCGACGGGGCCGCGGACGGTCTGCACCTGGGGCAACGGGTCCTCCTCTGGACGTCCCGGACGACGCCGTCCGGGCACGGGCACGGGGACGTTACCGAGGACGTGACCTGCGTCGCACGGGTCAGCCGCCGGTCATCAGCTCCGCGGCCCGCTCGCCCACCACCACCGCGGTCGCCGCGGGCCCGCGCGAGGGCGCCTCCGGCAGCACCGACGTGTCGGCCACCCGCAGCCCCGCGACGCCGCGCACCCGCAGGCGCTGGTCGACGACGGCGCCCGGGTCGCCGTCGGGGCCCATCCGGGCGCTGCCGGCCAGGTGCACCGCCGTCGTCAGGTGCGCGCGGACCCAGCCGTCGAGGGCGGCGTCGTCGGCGAGGACCTCCGCGGGCGGGTCGGGACGGGCGGCGACCAGCGGGGCCAGCGCCCGGGTGCGCAGCAGGCCGTCGGCCAGGCGCACCGCCTCGCGCAGCCGCCGCCGGTCGGTCGCGGTCGCCAGGTACCGGTGCTCGATCCGCGGCGGCGCCGCCGGGTCGGGCGAGACCAGCGACAGCCGGCCCCGGCTCTCCTCGCGGTACAGGCCGGCGGCCAGCGACAGCGTGCGGTCGTCCCCGCCGCCGCCGGGGACCACCCGCCCCCAGGGCCGCAGCCACGGCAGCACCTCCAGGTCGCCGGGCACGGGCGAGTCCGAGGATGTGGCGTTCAGCGACCCGTGCAGCGGCAGCGGCCAGTCGCCCTCGGGCAGCCCCGCCACCGGGACCCAGGGCAGGTACACCAGCGGGTGGTCGGTCAGGCCGGCGCCCACCCCGGGCAGGTCGGCGACGACGCCGAGGCCGTGCGCGCGCAGGTGGCCGGCGGGGCCGATGCCGGACAGCAGCAGCAGGTGCGGCGAGCCGACGGCGCCCGCGGCGAGCACCACCTCGGCGGCGCGCACCGGGCCGGCGTCGGTGTCCACGCCCACCGCACGGCCGCCCTCGACGAGCACCCGCCGCACCCGCACCCCGCCGCGCACCGTCAGCAGCGGCGACCCGCGGCGCGGGGACAGGTAGGCCATCGCCGCGTTGACCCGCAGTCCGCCGTCGACGGTGAACGGCACCGGCCCGTAGCCGGGCGGGCCGCCGGCGTTCTTGTCCGGCTCCTCCGGGGCGCCGAGCTCCGCGGCCGCGGCGGCCAGCGCCGCGGTCAGCGGCGAGCCGCCGGAGGGCCGGGTGACCGGCAGGGGGCCGCCGCGGCCGTGCCCCGGCCGGTCGCCGTACTGGCGGTCGTCCTCGAGCCGGCGCCAGGCCGGCAGCGTGGCCGCGAGGCTCCACAGGTCGTTGCCCGCGGCGGCCCAGCCGGCGTGGTCGGCGGGGGTGGCGCGGACGAAGTAGCCGCCGTTGACGGCGCTGGACCCGCCCACCACGCGCCCGCGGGGCAGCGGGGCGGTCGTACCCGGGGTCAGCTCGGTGGTGAACGACCAGTTCGCCGGGTGCCCCGGCACGGTGGCGCGCAGCGTGGCGGCGTCGCGCAGGTCGGGCGGGAAGTCGGCGGGCCGGGGGTGGTCGGCGCCGGCCTCGAGCAGCAGGACCCGGCGGCCGGCGTCGGCGAGGCGGGCCGCCAGCGCGCAGCCGGACGAGCCGGCGCCCACCACGACGACGTCCCAGCTCACAGGCCGAGGACCCCCGGCAGGTCCAGCCGTCGGACCTTGCCGGTGGAGGTGCGCGGCAGCTCCCCCACCGGGTGCAGGCTCTTGGGCCGCTTGGCCGGGGACAGCCGCTCGCGTGCCCAGGCGGCGAGGTCGGCGGGGTCCGCGGCGCCCACGTAGGCGGCGACCACCCGCTGCCCCCACTCCTCGTCGGGGACGCCGACGACCGCGCTCTCCACCACGTCCGGGTGCGCGTCGAGGACCGCCTCGACCTCGGCCGGGTAGACGTTCACCCCGCCGGAGATCACCAGGTCCTCGCGGCGGCCGTCGAGCCAGACGGTGCCGTCGGTGTCGACCCGGCCGAGGTCGCCGACGGTGACCCGGTCGCCGCGCCAGGCCGCCGCGGTCTTCTCCGGCGCGCGCCAGTACTCGAACCGCGCCCACCGCGGCACCGCGCACCACAGCTGACCCCGCTCGTCGGTCTCCAGCCGCCGGCCGGGCCGGGCGCGGCCGACGCTGCCCGGGTGCGCCAGCCAGTCGTCGGCCGAGCAGACGGTGAACTGCGCCTCGGTGGAGCCGTAGAACTCCCAGACGCTGTCTGCCGGCAGCGCGTCGAGCACCGCCCGCTTGAGCGGCTCGGGGCAGGGCGCGCCGGCGTGCGCGAGGACGCGGAAGGAGGACCAGTCGACGTCGTCGCGGGCGAGCAGCCGGCGCAGGTGGGTGGGGACGCAGAACGTCGTCGTCGGGGCGAGCGTGCCGATCGCCGCGGCCGCCAGGGCGGCGTCGAACGGGCCGGGCAGCAGCACCTCGCCGCCGGCCAGCAGCGTGTGCACGGCGAACCGCAGCGGCGCCGAGTGGTGCAGCGGCGAGAGCACCAGGTGCCGGTCGGTGGCGGTGAAGCCCCAGAGGTCGATCTCCTCGGCGGCCAGCGCGCGGGCGTCGCCGTCGTCGAGGACGCCGGACCACACGCCCTTGCGCCGCCCGGTGGTGCCCGACGTGTAGTGCATCGGCCGGGCCAGCGGCACGTCGGCCAGGCCGGCCTCGTCGTCGCCGGTGAGCAGCCGCTCGGGTGCCGCACCGGCGTCGAGGGCGGCGTCGGCGTCGTCGGCGAGGGCGGCCCGCTCGGCGGCGGGCAGCGCCGGGTCGAGCACCACGGGCACGATCCCGGTGCGCAGCGCGCCGAGGACGACGGCCAGCAGCGCCGGGGAGGACGCCGCCGAGACCAGCAGCCGGTCGCCGCGCCGCAGCCCGGCCGCCCGCAGCGCCGCCGCGGCCCGCCGCTGGTCGCGCTCGCTGTCGGCGGCCCGGACGACGGCGACCGGGCCGGTCACGGCAGGCGCACCCGCTCGCCCTCGACGACGACGTGCCCCTCGGCCGCGAGCTTGGCCAGCGTGGCGCGGGTCGACTGCGCGGCCGCCGGCCACAGCGCCCGCGGCACCTCGGCGTAGACGTCGGCCACCACCGCGTCGACGGTGCCCGCCCCGCGGACCAGCGCGGCCAGCAGCTGCGACTCCCGGAAGGCGCGGTGGGCGAGGTAGAAGTCGAGGACGGCACCCGGGTCCTCGGTCAGCTCCGGCCCGTGCCCGCAGTACAGCGCGCTGGGCCCGAGGTCGTGCACCCGCCGCAGCGACTCCAGGTAGGCGACGACGTCGCCCTCCGGGTGGGTGACCACCGAGGTGCCGCGGCCGAGGACGTGGTCGCCGACCAGCACCGCCCCGGACTCCAGCCGGAAGGCCAGGTGGTCGGGGGTGTGCCCGGGCGTCGGGACGACGTCCAGCGCGGTGCCCGCCAGGCGCAGCCGCTCCCCCGGCTCGAGCACCCGCCCGCCGGGCCCCGCGACGGCGGCGTCGGCGGCGGCGACCGGCGCGCCGAACCGGGTCCCCCACGGCAGCGCGGCCTCCGCGTGGTCACCGTGGTGGTGGGTGACCAGGACGGCGACGCAGCGCGCGTCGCGGGCGGCCAGCGCCTCCTCCACCGCGGCGAGGTGGGCGGGGTCGTCGGGACCGGGGTCGACGACCACGGCCTGCCCGCTGCCCGGCGCGCCGACGAGGTAGGTGTTGGTGCCGTCGAGGGTCATGCCCGACGGGTTGGGGGCCAGCACGCGGGTGACCAGCGGCTCGAGGTCCGCCGTCCGCGGCAGCCCGCCGGGGGCGGGGAGGTCCCAGGTGACGCGTGGGTCGGCGGGGGCGCGCACGACCGCACGGTAGCCGCGCCCGCACGCGGACCGCCCCACCGGCCGTTAGCCTCCGGGCATGCGATCGATCGCGCACCTGTCCCGCTCCGCCGTCGCGGCCGTGGCCGCGGCCGTCCTGCTCACCGCCTGCGGCGGGGGCGACGGGTCGGGCAGCGAGGAGGCCGCCGAGTCCACCGCAGCGAGCACCTCGAGCTCCGCCGAGTCCAGCGGCAGCCCCAGCAGCTCCTCCGCCGGCAGCGACGACCCCGCCGTCGCGGCGTTCTGCGAGCAGGCCGGGCAGTACGAGGAGCTCGGCAACCAGCTCACGGCCGCGACGCCCGAGCAGCTGCCGGGCCTGCTGCAGCAGGCGGCCGCCGCGTTCGACTCCGTGCAGCCGCCGGCCGAGATCGCGAGCGACTGGCAGGTCGTGGGCGACGCCGTCCAGGCCTTCTCCGACACCGCCAACTCCGTCGACCTCACCACCCCCGACGGCCAGGCCCAGCTGCAGGCCGCCGCCCAGCAGTTCGTGACCGTCGCGCAGGGCCCGGAGGCGACCAACGTCGCGCAGTTCGGCGAGCAGAACTGCGGCGCCGCCGCCCCCACCTCGTAGCCGGCAGCACGTCGACGGCCCGCCTCCCCGCTCGGGGGGCGGGCCGTCGCCGTGTCCCGCCCCTCCTGCAGGGGCCCGCCGCGAGCGTGCGAGTGGCGGGGGGGCAGGGGGGCTTCCATCAGCAGCCGCTGATCGACACCCCGCGGGAACGCAGCCACGGCACCGGGTCGACCTGGCCGCCGTACAGGGCCCCCGAGGGGTGGACCTCGAAGTGCAGGTGCGGCCCGGTGGACTGGCCGCGGTTGCCGACCTCGGCGATCAGCTCGCCCGCGACGACGCGCTCGCCGGTGCCGACGTACTCGGCGTTGACGTGGCCGTAGACGGTGACCGCGCCGTCGTCGCCGCGGATGTAGATCGCCAGGCCGAAGCCGGTCGCCGGGCCGTGCCGGACGACGACGCCGGAGGTGGCGGCGTAGATCGGCGTCCCGATCGGGGCGGCGATGTCCACGCCGCCGTGCAGGACGCCCCAGCGGGCGCCGAAGCAGCTCGACGTCCGGCCCGAGGTGGGCTTCACGTAGCCGGACCCGCTGACCTCGGAGGCGGCGGCGGTCGGGGTGCCCGACGACGCCGCGGCGCGGGCGGCGGCGGCCGCGGCCGCGGCCTCCTCGGCGGCCCGGGCGGCGGCCGCGGCCGCGGCGGCCTCCTCCGCGGCCTTCTGCCGCTGCCACTCCTGGTAGGCGTCGCGGGCGCCCTGCAGCTCCAGCAGGTGGATCTGCGCCGCCTGCAGCTGCTGGTCCAGCGCGGCCTTGTTCGCCTCGGCCGCGGCGACGGCGGTCTGCTGCGCCGCCACCTGCGCGTCGGCCGCGGCCTTGGCGTCGGCGGCCTGCTGCTCGGCCGCCGCGGCCGCGTCCCGGGTGGCCCGCGCGGCGGACTCGGCGTTGGCCTGCCGGACCCGCGCGATCTCGAACTCCTCGAGGACGTCGACCTGGGTGTCGGCGACGTACTCCAGCAGCGCGGCCCGCTGGACGAGCTCACCGGGGCCGGCGGAGTCCAGCAGCGCGGACGCGGTGGCCAGGGTGGGGTCGTTGACGTAGCTGTCGCGGGCGAACCCCGCGATGCGGGCGATCGCGGCGTCGACGGCGTCGGTCGCGGCCTGCAGGTCGGCGGCGGCCTGGGCCGCGGCCGCCTGGGCCTGGGCGAGGGCCTCCTCCGCGGCGAGGTAGGCGGTGCCGGCGGCCTCGGCCTGGACGCCGAGCCGCTCGAGCTCGCTCTCGGCGGCGGCGACCTCGGCGGCGAGCCGGCCCACCTCGGCGGCGGCGGCGTCCTGGGCGGCCTGCGCGTCGGCGATCTGGCCGTCGCTCGGGTTCGGCGGCGGTGGCGGGACGGCGAGCGCGGGCCCGGCGGTGCCGAGCAGGACCGCGCAGGAGAGCAGGCCGACCAGGGCGGCGCGGACGCCGCCACGGCGGCCGCGGGTCCGGGCGGGACGGCACTGCGGCATCGGGCGCTCCCTGGGGAAGAGGGGTGGTGCAGGTGCGGCGTCAGCGTCGTCCGGCGGACACGCGCCACAGTGGCAACACGCGGCACGGAAGTCACACCGTGACCGCACGACACAGTCACCGACATCCGTCACAGCACTTGTCGACATCCGGGGCCGCGGACTTGAGACCCCCTCGGGGGTGACGGACGGCACTTCCGCACGTTCTAGGCTCGGCGGTCGTGGACGTCTTCGGCTCCGGCGCTGAACAGGTGGTCTTCTGCTCCGACCCGGCCTCCGGCCTGAGGGCGGTGATCGCGGTCCACTCGACGGCACTGGGCCCGGCGCTCGGCGGCACCCGCTTCCACCCCTACGCCACCGAGGACGCGGCGGTCGCCGACGCGCTGCGCCTGGCCCGGGCGATGACCTACAAGAACAGCCTGGCCGGCCTCGACCTCGGCGGCGGCAAGGCCGTCGTCATCGGCGACCCGCGCACCGACAAGACCGAGGCGCTGCTGCGCGCGTACGGCCGGTTCGTGGAGGCCCTCGGCGGCCGGTACCTGACCGCCTGCGACGTCGGCACGACCAACGCCGACCTCGACCTCGTCGGCCGGGAGACCCGCTTCGCCCACGGCCGCTCCGAGGTGTACGGCGGCTGCGGGGACTCCTCGGTGCTCACCGCCTTCGGCGTCTTCCAGGGCATGCGCGCCGCCGCCCAGCACCGCTGGGGCGAGCCGACGCTGTCCGGGCGCACCGTCGCCGTCGCGGGCGTCGGCAAGGTCGGCGGCTGGCTGGTCGACCGGCTGGTGGCCGACGGCGCCGACGTCCTCGTCACCGACGTCGACCCGGCCGCGGTGCAGCGGGTCCTCACCCGGCACCCCGGCGTCGAGGCGGTCGCCGACACCGCGACCCTGGTGCGCTGCCCGGCCGACGTCTACGCGCCCTGCGCCCTCGGCGGCGCGCTCGACGACGCGACGGTCGCCGCCCTGCAGGCCGAGGTGGTCTGCGGCGGCGCCAACAACCAGCTCGCGCACGAGGGCATCCCGGACCAGCTGACCGCGCGCGGGATCCTCTACGCCCCCGACTACCTGGTGAACGCCGGCGGGGTCATCCAGGTCGAGGACGAGCGGCACGGCTTCTCCTTCGCCCGCGCCGAGGCCAAGGCGGCCGGCATCTTCGACGTCGCGCTGCGGGTGTTCGAGACCGCCGCGGCCGAGGGCGTCTCCCCCGCGGTCGCCGCCGACCGGCTGGCCGAGCAGCGGATCGCCTCCGTCGGGCGGCTGGCGACCATCCGGCTGCCCCGCTGACCTGCGGCGTCGGCCGCGGCGTGGCGGGGACCACCGCCCCTGTCGGGGGACCGCGGGGGAGGACCCGTGCCCGCGCCCCGTCCGTGTCGTAGGCTGGGTCAAGACACAGTCACTCAGTCGGGGTCGCCACGCGGGCCGTCCAGCCCGTGAGCTGGACTCCCGTTCTCCGTCACGAGGGGGTCGAGCCGATGGGGCGCGGCCGAGCGAAGGCCAAGCAGACACGCGTGGCCCGTGAGCTCAAGTACAGCTCACCCAACACCGACCTCTCCGCGCTTCAGCGCGAGCTGGCCGGTTCACCGTCTCCGTACACCGCGTCGCGTGCCGACAAGGACGACGAGGACGACGACGAGTACACCGACCGATGGGCGGACGACGACTCCGAGGACGACTGGGCAGCCAGTCGCTGAGGGTCGGCTCCCCGCCGGTCTGATCGACACGACACACCGCCGTCCCCTGCGGGGCGGCGGTGTGTGCCGTGGTCAGCGGTAGGAACCCACCAGCCGCGCGCCGGTCCCGCCGGTCCCGACGGTGCCCGCCACCCAGGCCGGCACCCCGCGGCCGGTCAGCAGGCCCACCGCCCGCTCGGCCGCCTCGGCGGCGACGACGGCGACCATGCCGACGCCGCAGTTGAACGCCCGCTCGGACTCCTCGCGCGGCACGCCGTGCTGCTCCAGCAGGGACACCGCGGCCGGCAGCGCCCAGGTGCCGCGGTCGAGCACCGCCTCCAGCCCGTCGGGCACCACCCGCGCGGTGTTGCCGGCCAGCCCGCCGCCGGTGACGTGCGCGAACGCGTGCACGCCGTCGACCCCGAGCCCGTCCACCAGGGCGAGGCAGTCGAGGGCGTAGACGCGGGTGGGCTCGAGCAGCACGTCGCCCAGCGGCCGGTCCAGCCCGGCGGGGGTGGCGGCGAGGTCCAGCCCGGCGGCGGACACCACGCGGCGGACCAGCGAATAGCCGTTGGAGTGGAACCCGCTCGAGGCCATCGCGACGACGACGTCGCCGTCCCGGACCCGCTCGGGCCCGAGCACCGCGTCGGCCTCGACGACGCCGACCGCGGTGGCGGCCAGGTCGTACTCGTCGGCGGCCATGAGGTCGCCGTGCTCGGCGGTCTCCCCGCCGACCAGGGAGGCCCCGGCCTGCTCGCAGCCGGCCGCGATGCCGGTGACGATCGCGGCGATCCTCTCGGGGACGACCTTCCCGCAGGCGACGTAGTCCTGGAGGAACAGCGGCTCGGCGCCGCAGGCCACGAGGTCGTCGACGACCATGGCGACCAGGTCGATGCCGACGGTGTCGTGCCGGTCCAGCTGCCGCGCCAGGGCGATCTTGGTGCCGACGCCGTCGGTGGACGAGGCGATCAGCGGGCGCCGGTAGCGCGTGGTGTCGAGCGCGAACAGCCCGGCGAAGCCGCCCAGCCCGCCGACCACCTCGGGCCGGCGGGTCCGCTCGACCGCCGTCCGCATGAGCGTGACGGCCCGCTCACCGGCGTCGATGTCGACGCCGGACTCCGCGTAGGTGAACCCGCCGCTCACGGACGGCGCAGGGCGTCGTCGGCCCCGCCGGGCACCGCGGGGCTGCCGGCCTGCTGGCCGGTCCAGCCCGTGACGGCGCGCTCGGCGTCGTCCACCCGCGGCATGGGGGTGCGGGCGACGCCCGCGGGGAGACTGCCCTCCAGGACGTGCTTGCCGAGCACCCCGGACTCGCCGAGCGGGATCGGGTAGTGGCCGGTGAAGCACGCGGTGCACAGCCGGTTGACCGGCTGCTCGGTGGCGGCGATCAGGCCCTGCTCGGAGACGTAGCCGAGGGAGTCGGCGTTGATGGAGGCGCGCACGCCGTCGACGTCGAGGCCGTTGGCGATCAGCTCGGCGCGGCTGGCGAAGTCGATGCCGTAGAAGCACGGCCACTTCACCGGCGGGCTGGAGATGCGCACGTGCACCTCGACCGCGCCGGCCTCGCGCAGCATCCGGATCAGCGCCCGCTGGGTGTTGCCGCGCACGATCGAGTCGTCGACGACGACCAGCCGCTTGCCGCGGATGACGTCGCGCAGCGGGTTGAGCTTGAGCCGGATGCCCAGCTGCCGGATGGTCTGCGACGGCTGGATGAACGTGCGGCCGACGTAGGAGTTCTTGACCAGCCCGAGCCCGTAGGGGATGCCGCTGGCCTCGGCGTAGCCGACGGCGGCCGGCGTGCCGGACTCCGGCACCGGGATCACCAGGTCGGCGTCGGCGGGCTGCTCCTTGGCCAGCCGGCGGCCGATCTCGACCCGGGCGGCGTGCACGCTGCGGCCGCCGATCGTGGTGTCGGGACGGGCGAGGTAGACGTACTCGAACACGCAGCCCTTGGGCTCGGCCGGGGCGAAGTGCTGGCTGCGCAGGCCGTTCTCGTCGATGGCCAGCAGCTCGCCGGGCTCCACCTCGCGGACCACCGAGGCGCCGACGATGTCGAGGGCCGCGGTCTCGCTGGCCACCACCCAGCCGCGCTCGAGCCGGCCGAGGACCAGCGGACGCACGCCCTGCGGGTCGCGGGCGGCGTAGAGGGTGTCCTCGTCCATGAAGGTGAGGCTGAACGCGCCGCGCAGCTGCGGGAGCACCTCCATCGCCGCGGCCTCGACGCTCATGTCGGGGCGGGCGGCGATCAGCGAGGTGACCAGGTCGGAGTCGGTGCTGGCGGTGAAGGCGCCGGGCACGCCGGCGTCCGCGGCCCGGGCGGCCAGCTCCGCGGTGTTGACCAGGTTGCCGTTGTGGCACAGCGCCAGGCCGGTGCCGGCGTCGGTGGTGCGGAACGTCGGCTGGGCGTTCTCCCAGGTGGACGCGCCGGTGGTCGAGTACCGGGTGTGCCCGACGGCGAGGTGGCCGCGCAGGCTGCCCAGCGTGGACTCGTCGAACACCTGGCTGACCAGGCCGAGGTCCTTGTAGACGACCACCGAGGCGCCGTCGGAGACCGCGATGCCCGCCGCCTCCTGACCGCGGTGCTGGAGGGCGTACAGGCCGAAGTAGGTCAGCTTCGCGACCTCCTCCCCCGGGGCCCAGACGCCGAAGACGCCGCACGCGTCCTGGGGGCCGGGAGAATGGGGGTCGAGGTCGTGCGTCAGCCGTCCGTCACCGCGAGGCACACCGACGAGCGTACCGGCGCACCCGGGGGTACCTCCTGTCCGAGCCGTGATCGTGACCACCCGGCCGCGGGCCCCGCAGGTCCGGCGTGTGCCACGGACGCGCGGAACCCCGGCCGGGGTCCGGCGCGTTGACGGACGGTCCACCTGAGAGGAACCGACATGAGCAGCGACCGGCCCGACCCCAACGACTTCCTGGAGATGGCCCAGCGGATGCTGCGCGGGCTGTTCGACCCGTCGCGCGGCGGCGACAGCGGCGAGGACGAGGACCCGTGGCGGCGGGCGACCGACCGCGACACCCGGCAGCGCCGGCACGAGCCCAGCGCCGAGGAGCGGCGGGAGAACCTCACGTTCGCCCTGGCCACGCGCGCCGTCGAGGCGCTGGAGGACCTGGCGCTCAACGTCGCGGCGATCCGCCAGCGCCTGGAGCGCTCGGGCACGCCGGAGACCCCGGCGCAGGAGCCCCGCAGCGGCGAGGCGGCGCCCGGGAGCGGCGGGACGGCGGCCGGGGGCGACGCCGGCCCGGCGTGACCCCCGGCCGGCGCCGGCCTACCGGACGGTGCCGATCTCGGCGGAGATGCGGGTGTCCTCGCCGTGGCCGGTGTGCACCACCGTGTCCCCGTGCAGGGTCAGCAGCTTGCTGCGGATCGACCGCACGATCGTCGGGTGGTCGCTGAAGCTGCGGCCGGTGGCGCCGGGGCCGCCGTGGAACAGCGTGTCGCCGGTGAAGACGGCGGCCAGGTCCGGCGCGTGCAGGCAGGTGCTGCCCGGGCTGTGACCCGGGGTGTGCAGCGCGGTCAGCGACGTGCCGGCGACCCGGAAGCGGGTGCCCTCGGCCAGCGCCTCGTCGGGCTCGGCGCTCTCGTGGACCATCTCCCACAGCACCCGGTCGGCGGGGTGGAACCAGATCGGCGCGCCGGTGGCCTCCCGCAGGTCGACCGCGGCGGTGACGTGGTCGTTGTGCCCGTGGGTGAGCACGATCGCGGTCACCTTCCGCCCGCCGACCGCGTCGACGATCGGCTCGGCGCGGTGCGGGGCGTCGACCACCAGCACCTCGTCGTCGTCGCCGACGAGCCAGACGTTGTTGTCGACGTCGAAGTCCTGGCCGTCGAGGCTGAACACCCCGCTGACGACGGCCTTCTCGATGCGGGCGGTCACTTCTCGAACACCACGACCGAGCGCAGCACCTCGCCCTTGTGCATCTTCTCGAAGGCGGCCTCGACGTCGTCGATGCCGACGGTCTCGGACACGAAGTCCTCGAGCGGGAAGCGGCCCTGCCGGTAGAGGTCGACGAGCATCGGGAAGTCGCGGGACGGCAGGCAGTCGCCGTACCAGCTCGACTTGAGCGCCCCGCCGCGGCCGAACAGCTCGATCATCGGCAGGGTCAGCTGCATGTCCGGCGTCGGGACGCCGACCAGTACGACCCGGCCGGCCAGGTCGCGGGCGTAGAAGGCCTGCTCGAACACCTCCGGGCGGCCGACCGCGTCGATGGCGACGTCCACGCCGAACCCGCCGGTGAGGCCCTTGATGGCCTCCACGGCGTCGGTCTCGCGGGAGTTGACGGTGTGGGTGGCGCCGAACTGCCTCGCCCACTCGAGCTTCCGGTCGTCGACGTCGACGGCGACGATCGTCGTCGCCCCGGCCAGCTTCGCCCCGGCGATCGCGGCGTCCCCGACGCCGCCGCAGCCGAACACGGCGACGGACTCGCCGCGCTGCACCGCGCCGGTGTTGATCGCGGCGCCCACGCCGGCCATGACGCCGCAGCCGATGAGCCCGGCGGCGGTGGCCGGGGCCTCCGGGTCGACCTTGGTGCACTGACCGGCAGCGACCAGGGTCTTCTCCGCGAACGCGCCGATGCCCAGCGCCGGGGACAGCTCCGTGCCGTCCTCGAGGGTCATCTTCTGCGTGGCGTTGTGGGTGTTGAAGCAGTACTGCAGCTGGCCCTTGAGGCAGGCGCGGCACTGCCCGCACACCGCCCGCCAGTTGAGGACGACGAAGTCGCCCACGGCCACGTTCGTGACGCCCTCGCCGACCGCGGCGACGGTCCCGGCGGCCTCGTGGCCGAGCAGGAACGGGAAGTCGTCGTTGATGCCGCCCTCGCGGTAGTGCAGGTCGGTGTGGCAGACCCCGCAGGCCGCGACGTCGACCACCGCCTCGCCCGGCCCCGGGTCGGGCACCAGGACCGTCTCGACGCTGACGGGTGCTCCCTTGCTGCGGGCGACGACGCCCCTCACCTCGTAGGCCATGCCGGGAGCCTAGGGGCGGCCCCGCGGGGTCCGCGCCCGCTGCTCCCGCTGGCCGGGAACCCCGCCCCGACGGGCAGGTTCCCGAACCCGGCCGTAGCGTTCCCCACAGTCGTCGTCCCCGTGGAGGTCCCCCGTGGCGCTACCCGGCTTCCTGCGCCGTGAGCGCATCGTCGCCCGTCCCGGCTTCAACCGGTGGCTCATCCCGCCGGCGGCGCTGGCGGTGCACCTGTGCATCGGGCAGGCCTACGCCACCAGCGTCTACAAGACCGCGCTGGTCGAGGACTTCGGGACCACCCAGACGGCGATCGGCATCGTCTTCTCCATCGCCATCGTGATGCTGGGCCTCTCCGCCGCCCTGTTCGGCACCTGGGTGGACCGCAACGGCCCGCGCGCGGCGATGTTCGTGTCGGCGTGCTTCTGGGTCACCGGCTTCCTCGTCGGCGGCCTGGGCATCGAGACCCGCCAGCTGTGGCTGCTCTACCTCGGCTACGGCGTGATCGGCGGCATCGGGCTGGGCATCGGCTACATCTCGCCGGTCTCCACGCTGATCAAGTGGTTCCCCGACCGGCCGGGCCTGGCCACCGGCATGGCGATCATGGGCTTCGGCGGCGGCGCGCTCATCGCCTCGCCGCTGTCCCGGCAGCTGATGAGCTGGTACGACCCGGGCTACGACGGGACCGCGGGCACGGTGCCCAACGGCGGCGCCGTCGCCGCGCTGTTCTTCACCTTCGCCGCGGTCTACCTCGTCTTCATGATGTTCGGCGCGTTCATCGTCCGGGTGCCGGCCGAGGGCTGGAAGCCGGCCGGCTTCGACCCGTCGACGGTCAAGCAGAAGGCGCTGGTCACCACGGAGAGCGTCTCGGCCGCCAACGCCGTCAAGACGCCGCAGTTCTGGCTGCTGTGGACGGTGCTGTTCTGCAACGTCACCGCGGGCATCGGGATCCTCGAGCAGGCCGCGCCGATGATCCAGGACTTCTTCCGCAGCGGGGACGCCTCGACGGTCGCCGCGACCGCGGCCGCCGGCTTCGTCGGCGTCCTGTCGCTGTTCAACATGGCCGGCCGGTTCGTCTGGTCCTCGACGTCGGACTTCATCGGGCGCAAGCCGATCTACATGGTGTACCTGGGCGTCGGCCTGGTCCTGTACGTCGCGCTGGCCACCGTCGGCAGCAGCGCCACGTGGGTGTTCGTCCTGCTCGCCGCGGTGATCATCTCGTTCTACGGCGGCGGGTTCGCGACCATCCCGGCCTACCTGCGCGACCTGTTCGGCACCTACCAGGTGGGCGCCATCCACGGCCGGCTGCTCACCGCGTGGTCGGCGGCCGGCGTGGCCGGGCCGCTGATCGTCAACAGCGTCCTGGACACCCAGGGCGAGCCGGGCAGCCTCGTGGCCGCCAACTACCGGCCGGCGCTGTTCATCATGGTCGGCCTGCTCGCCGTCGGGTTCGTCGCGAACCTGCTGGTGCGGCCGGTGGCCAGCAAGTGGCACGAGCCGCGCCGCGACGCCGCCCCGGCCGCCCCCTCGACCCCGGAACGGAGCGCCGCCCGATGAGCACGCCGCTGTCGAAGACGACCTCGTCCGACGGGCAGCAGCCCGTGCACACGCCCACCGGGCTGATCGCGTTCGCGTGGACGCTGGTCGGCGTCCCGCTGGCCTACGGCCTGTACCAGACGGTGAAGACCGCGCTGACGCTCTTCACCGGCTGAGCGGCCGCAGCGGCAGGTGGGCCGAGAGGTCGGCCCGGTTGCCGCTGGCGCTGACCCGGCCCCCGGCGAGGGCCTCGGCCCAGCCGAGCTCGCCGGTGGCCAGCCGCAGCCAGGTGGCCGCGTCGGTCTCGACGACGTTCGGCGGCGTGCCGCGGGTGTGCCGCGGCCCGGGCACCAGCTGGACGGCGACGTGCGGCGGCACCCGCAGCTCCACCGAGCGGCCGGGCACCTGCTGGGCCAGCCAGCGCGCGGTCGTCTTCACGGCAGCGCCCAGCACCGAGCGCGGGGGCTGCTCGGCCTCCCCGGCCAGCCAGGGGCGGACGGCGTCGACGGCGGCGCGCAGCTCCTCGGCGGGGATCGGCTGCTGCGCGGGCATCAGCTGGTGGGGACGGTGCCCGCCGGGACGCTGCCCACGGTCGCCTCCGGGGTGCCGAACAGCGCCGGGAGGGTCGCCGTCCACGCCGCGCGGAGCTCGGCCAGCGGCAGCTCGCCGACGCCCTCGACGACGAGCGCAGCCTCCGGACCACTGCCGCCGGTGGTGCCGAGCTCGGTGACCGCGACGCCGGCCCACTCGGCGGTGGTCCGCACCGCCTCGGGGTCGGTCGTGGTGACGACGGCGCGGGCGCCGGACTCGCTGAACAGCGCGGTGAACGCGTCGTCCCCGAGCCGGAGCGTGCCGCCGGTGCCGTAGCGGAGCGCGGACTCGGCCAGCGCCTGGGCGAGACCGCCGTCGGCGAGGTCGTGCGCGGAGGTGACCAGGCCCTCGCGGCCCAGCGCCCCGAGCAGCTCGCCGAGGGTGCGCTCGGCCTCCAGGTCGACGGCCGGCGGGCGGCCGCCGAGGTGGCCGTGGACGACGCTCGCCCACGCCGACCCGCCGAACTCCGGCCGGGTCTCGCCGAACAGCAGCACGGTCTCGCCGCCGGCCCGCCAGCCGGTGGGGATCCGCGTGCGGACGTCGTCGTGCACGCCCAGGACGCCGATGACCGGGGTCGGGTTGATGGCGACGTCGCCGGTCTGGTTGTAGAGGCTCACGTTGCCGCCGGTGACCGGCAGGCCGAGGTCGCGGCAGGCGTCGGCCAGGCCGCGGACGGCCTCGGCGAACTGCCACATGACCTCGGGCTCCTCCGGGGAGCCGAAGTTCAGGCAGTTGGTGACCGCCAGCGGCCGGGCGCCCGTGACGGCGACGTTGCGGTAGGCCTCGGCGAGGTTGAGCTGGGCGCCGGCGTAGGGGTCCAGCCGGGCGAACCGGGCGTTGCCGTCCAGCGCCAGCGCGATGCCGCGGTGGGTGTCCTCGTCGATGCGGACCACGCCGGCGTCGTCGGGCTGGGCGAGCACCGTGTTGCCGCGGACGTAGCGGTCGTACTGCTCGGTGACCCAGGTCTTGTCCGCGCCGTCGGGGCTGGCGACGACGGCCAGCCAGTGCGCGGTGAGCTCCTCCGGCGTGGCCGGACGGGGCAGCGCGGCCGGGTCGTCGGCCTGCAGGGCGTCGAGGTCGGCGGGGCGCTGCATCGGCCGCTCGTAGACCGGGCCCTCGTGCGCGACGGTGCGCGGCGGGACGTCGACGATCCGCTCGCCGTGCCAGTCGACGGTGAGCCGGTCGCCGTCGGTGACCTCACCGATGACGGTGGCGAGGACGTCCCACTTGCGGCAGACGGCGAGGAAGGCGTCGACCTTGTCCGGCTCGACGATCGCGCACATGCGCTCCTGCGACTCGCTCATGAGGATCTCGGCGGGCGTCAGGGTGCTGTCGCGCAGCGGGACGCGGTCGAGGTCGACGTGCATGCCGCCGGTGCCGGCGCTGGCCAGCTCGGAGGTGGCGCAGGACAGCCCGGCGCCGCCGAGGTCCTGGATCCCGGTGACCAGGTCGGCGGCGAAGATCTCCAGGCAGGCCTCGATGAGCAGCTTCTCGGTGAACGGGTCGCCGACCTGCACGCTCGGGCGCTTGGCCGGGCCCTCCTGGTCGAAGGTCTCGCTGGCCAGCACGCTCACGCCGCCGATGCCGTCGCCGCCGGTGCGGGCGCCGAACAGGACGACCTTGTTGCCCACGCCCTCGGCCTTGGCCAGCCGGACGTCCTCGTGCTTCATGACCCCGACGCACAGCGCGTTGACCAGCGGGTTGCCGGCGTAGCACTCGTCGAACAGCAGCTCGCCGCCGATGTTGGGCAGGCCCAGGCAGTTGCCGTAGCCGCCGACGCCGGCGACGACGCCGGGCAGCACGCGGGCGGTGTCCGGGGCGTCGGCGCGGCCGAAGCGCAGCGAGTCCATGACGGCGACCGGCCGGGCGCCCATGGTGAGGATGTCGCGGACGATGCCGCCGACCCCGGTGGCCGCGCCCTGGTAGGGCTCGACGTAGCTCGGGTGGTTGTGCGACTCGACCTTGAAGGTCACCGCGTAGCCGTCGCCGACGTCGACCACGCCGGCGTTCTCGCCGATGCCGACGAGCAGGTGATCGCTGCGCGGCAGGTCACCGAACCGGCGCAGGTGCACCTTCGAGCTCTTGTAGGAGCAGTGCTCGCTCCACATGACCGAGTACATGGCCAGCTCGGCGGTGGTGGGCCGGCGGCCGAGGATGTCGCGGATGCGCGCGTACTCGTCGCCCTTCAGGCCGAGCTCGGCGAAGGGCTGCCCGACGTCCGGGGTGCTCTCCGCGAGCGCGACGGTGTCGAGCCGGTCGGCCAGCGGGCCGGGGCCCGTGTCGAGGTCGGAGAGACCCTGCGTCATGCGCTGACGACCGCCTTCAGGACGCTGGTGAAGAAGCCGAGCCCGTCGGTCGACGGCCCGGTGAGGTCCTCGACGGCGTGCTCGGGGTGGGGCATGAGCCCGACGACCCGGCCGTCCTCGCCGGTGACCCCGGCGACGTCGCGGAGGCTGCCGTTGGGGTTGCCGCCGACGTAGCGGACCGCGACCCGGCCCTCGCCCTCGAGCCGCTCCAGCTCGGCCGGCGCGGCGACGTAGCGGCCCTCGCCGTTCTTGACCGGGACGACGATCTCCTGGCCCTCGGCGTACGCCGACGTCCACGCGGTGTCGGCCCGCTCGATCCGGAGGCGCTGGTCGCGGTTGCGGAAGTGCAGGTGGCTGTTGCGGGTGAGCGCGCCGGGCAGCAGCCCCGCCTCGCAGAGCACCTGGAAGCCGTTGCAGATGCCGAGGACCGGCATCCCCTGCCGCGCCCGGTCGACGACGTCCTGCACCAACGGCGCGCGGGCGGCGATGGCCCCGGCGCGCAGGTAGTCGCCGTAGGAGAAGCCGCCGGGCAGGACGACGGCGTCGACGTCCTTCAGGTCGTGGTCGGCGTGCCAGAGGACGACCGGCTCGGCGCCGGCCAGCCGCACCGCCCGGGCGGCGTCGACGTCGTCGAGGGAGCCCGGGAAGGTGATGACTCCGATGCGCACGGCTCAGGCCCCCGGCAGGTGCAGCTCGACGTCCTCGATGACGGGGTTGGCCAGCAGCGTCTCGGCGATCTGCTTCAGCTCCGCCTCGTCCGGGGTGCCCTCGACGTCGAGGACGAAGTGCTTGCCCTGACGGACCCCGGTGACCTGCGTGTGGCCGAGGCGGCCGAGTGCGCCGAGCACCGCCTGCCCCTGCGGGTCGGAGATCTCCGGCTTGAGGACGACGTCGACGACCACCTGCGGCACGGCTCCCGAGCGTACCGGGCGCGCGCACGCACCCGTCCCGTCCCCGCGAGATCGGCGCTCTCCCCCCTAGTCGAGATCACGCGATCTCGCCACCGTGGGGGCCTCTGCCCGGCGAGATCACGTGATCTCGCCGGGTCGTGGGCCGGATGACGGTCGAGATCACGTGATCTCGTCAGCGCAGCGCCGCGCGGATGGCAGCGATGACCTCGTCGGGCCGGCCGAGGACGTCGGCGGAGGTGAACCGGAGGACCGTCCAGCCGGCGGCGACCAGGCGGTTCTGGCGTCGGAGGTCGTTGACGAACACGTCGCGGTCGCGGTGCCCGTCGCCGTCGAACTCGACGACGACACCGTGATCAGGCCACGCGAGGTCGACGCGCGCCACGAACCCGGCCGCGTCACGGATCTCGTACTGGACCACCGGAGCGGGTGTCCTGGCCTGGTGCAACAGCCAGCGCAGCACCGACTCCATCGGTGACTCGGACCGGGCGTCGGCGACGGGCACCACCCTCCGGGCTCGGGCCGCGCCCCGGCCCGTCGGCCGGCGGGCGAGCTGACGCTGGAGGTCGGCGGTCGAGCACAGGCCGCCCAGGAGCTGGTCGGTCGCCGCCAGCAGGGCCGGCGGTTCGAGCACCCCGGCCAGATCGCGCCACGTGCGCGACGGGGTGGTGACCGGTTGCCCCCACCGGTGCGTCACCTCGTCGCCTGCCAAGGGCAGCCGGTGCACCCGCCTGTCACGGCGGCTCTCCGCGCGGGTGGCTCCCGGGACGGTCAGGTCGACGCGCCGGTCGGCGAGGTCCTGCAGTGGGAGGCGGAGACCCCACAGGTCCGCAGCGGTCCGGTGGCTGACGACGGCACCGGGCGGCGCGGTCATCAGCACCGCGGCGACCCGCGCGCCGACGTCGTCCACCAAGGCACGCGGCAGGTAGGTGTCGCGTGACAGCCGCAGCACGGCCGGGTGGCGCAGGTGCCGGTCGCCGAGTCCGGCCGCGTGCGCAGCGGCTCGGGTCGTGGGTCCGGTGATGCGCTGACGGCGTCGACTGGGCACCGCGGCACCTTGCCGCGGGACCGCAGCTGTCCGCTGACGCCGTCCACAGCCCCGTCGAGATCGCGGGATCTCGGCACGCACGGGCCCCCGGAGCGGCGAGATCACGTGATCTCGGCGAGGGAGAGGGCAGGCCGGGTCAGGGGGCGAGCAGGCGCCAGACGGCCTCGGGGGTCTCCCAGTGGGCGTTGTGGCCGGCGCCGTCGAGCAGCACCGCGCCGGGGTCCACCCGCCGCATCGCGTCGAGACCGACCATCGGGTCGGCGGAGCCCGCGGCCAGCCGCAGCGGCGCCGCCGCGCGCGCCAGGACCTCCTCGACCGGCGGGCCGACGGCGCCGAACGCGCGCGGGTCCAGCGCCGGGGCGAACCCGCCGTCGACCTCGCGGACCCCGGCGAGCGCCACCTCGGAGGACGGGTCCACGAGCCCGGTCAGCCCGGCCAGCCGCAGGTGCCGCGCGGCGGCCTCGGCGGCGGTCGGGAACACCTGCGGCGAGCGGGCGGCCATCCGCTGGGCGCCGGCCTCCTCCTCGGGCGTCCAGTCGATCTTGACGCCGACCGCGACGACCCGGACGACGTCGACGCCGTACCAGCCCCCGGCCAGCACCGCGCCGACGACGCCGCCGAAGGAGTGCCCGAGCACGGTCACCCGCGCCGCGCCGCAGGCCACCGCCACCGCGGCCACGTCCGCCGCGTGCGCCGCGTACCCGTAGGGCGGCTCGGCCACGGAGCGGCCGTGCCCGCGCAGGTCGGGGACCGCCCAGGACCCGGGCCAGTCGCGCTCGACCAGCGGCAGCAGCCGGTCCCACACCGCGCCGGTCGCGCCCAGCCCGTGCAGCAGCAGGAGCAGGTCCCCGCCGGACCCGCCGGAGCGGTACCCGATGCCCGAGCGCGTCCGCATCAGCCGAAGGAGGCGCCGGTCAGCTGCTCGTAGGCGGCGACGTAGCGGTCGCGGGTGGCCGCGACGACGTCGTCGGGGAGCTCCGGCGGCGGGGAGACGCGGTCCCAGCCCGAGGCGGTCAGCCAGTCGCGGACGTACTGCTTGTCGAACGAGGGCTGCGGCGCGCCCGGCGCCCACGACGACGCCGGCCAGAAGCGCGACGAGTCCGGGGTGAGCACCTCGTCGCCCAGGACGAGACCCTCGCCGGAGGGAGCCAGCCCGAACTCGAACTTCGTGTCGGCCAGCAGGATGCCCGCCTCCGCGGCGACCTCCGCGCCCCGCCGGTACAGCGCCAGCGTCAGCTCCCGCAGCTCCTCCGCCCGCGCGGCCCCGACCAGGGACACCACGCGCGCGAAGGCGATCGCCTCGTCGTGCTCCCCCACCTCGGCCTTCGTCGACGGCGTGAACACCGGCTCCGGCAGCCGGGAGCCCTCGACCAGCCCCGGGGGCAGCGCGACGTCGACGATCGCGCCGGTGCGCTCGTACTCCTTCGTCCCCGAGCCGGACAGGTAGCCGCGGGCCACGCACTCCACCGGCAGCATGTCCAGCCGCCGCACGAGCACCGCCCGCCCGGCGACGCGGGCCGGCACGTCGGTGGCCGACAGCAGGTGGTGCGACGCCCCGAAGGCGTCGAGCACGGGCGTCAGCTGCTCGAACCACCACACCGACAGCTGGGTGAGCACCCGCCCCTTGTCCGGGATCGGCGTCGGCAGCACGTGGTCGTAGGCCGAGATCCGGTCCGACGCCACGAGCAGCAGCCGGCCGGGCCCGGCGTCGTAGACCTCGCGGACCTTGCCGCGCGCGACGAGGGGTAGGTCGACGGTCACGACAGCGCGGCCAGCCGGTCGAACAGCGGGCCGAGGTTGCGCACGTAGCCCTCGGGGCGGCAGATCTCGTCCAGCCGCGCCTCGTCGAGCTCCACGCCGGAGGAGTCCGCGCGGGACCGCAGCGTCGACCGGAACGGCGTCCCGGAGTTCCACGTCTCCATCGCCGCGCCCTGCACCAGCGCGTAGGCGTCCTCGCGCGAGAGCCCGGACTCGACCAGCTCCAGCAGCACCGCGGAGGTGTAGATCAGCCCGCCGGTGAGGTCGAGGTTGGCCCGCATCCGGTCGACGTCGACGGCCAGGTCCTCCACCAGTCGCGTGGTGAGGTGCAGCAGGTAGTCGGTGGTGATCGCGGCGTCGGGGAGGAACACCCGCTCGGTGGAGGAGTGCGAGATGTCCCGCTCGTGCCACAGCGGGATGCCCTCCATCACCGGGACGACGGCGGCGCGCACCACCCGCGCGAGCCCGGCGATGCGCTCCGAGCGGATCGGGTTCTTCTTGTGCGGCATCGCGCTGGAGCCCTTCTGGCCGGAGCCGAAGGCCTCCGACAGCTCCCGCACCTCGGTGCGCTGCCCGTGCCGCACCTCGAGCGCGATGGTCTCGCAGACGGTCGCGATCACCGCCAGCGCGGCGACCCACTCGCTGATCGAGTCGCGGATGACCACCTGGGTGGAGGCGTCGGCCGGCCGCAGCCCGAGCGCCTCGGCGACGGTGCCCTCCACCGACGGGTCGATCAGCGAGTACGTGCCGACGGCGCCGGAGATGGCGACGACGCCGACCCGCTCGCGCGCCGCGCGCAGCCGGTCGCGGGAACGGGCCGTGGCGAACGCGAGGTCGGCCACCCGGTGCCCCCACACCACCGGCTCGGCGTGCACGCCGTGCGTCCGCCCGACCCGGAGGGTCTCCCGGTGCGCCAGGCCGTGGTGGCGCAGCGCGGCGACCAGCCGGTCGGCCTTGGCCAGCAGCACGTCGGTGGCCTCGGTGAGCTGCACGGCGAGCGCGGTGTCGAGCAGGTCCGACGACGTCATGCCGTGGTGCACGTAGGCCGCCGCCGAGCGGGGCTCGGTGTTGTCGGCCCACGCGGTGAGGAAGGCGATGACGTCGTGCTGCGTCGTCTCCTCGATCTCCGCGACGCGGGCGGCGGTCGGCGGCGGGGCGTTGCGCACCGGCTCCACGACGTCGGCCGGGACCCGCCCGGCGGCCGCGTGCGCCTCCAGCACCAGCGTCTCCACCCGGCACCACAGCTCGTACTTGTGCTCGTCGCTCCAGACCCGGCCCATCTCGGGGAGCGTGTAGCGGTCGATCACGCGGGTACCCCCGGCAGCCGGTCGAGTCGTCGGAACACGGGAGCATCCTCCCGCAGCGCTAGCGTGATCGAGAACGGCCCCCACCGACCGCGGAAGGACCCCCATGCTGCGACAGGCCGGCTCCCTGGTCGCCCGCGCGCGCGAGCGCATCCGGGCGGCGGGTGAGCGGGACCCGCATGCGTGGCCCGAGCGCGACGGTGACCGGGCGATCCTCGTGCACGACGACGAGGTGCACGACGAGGAGCCCGCCTCCGGCCCCGCCGACCCGCTCGCCGACGGCGAGCCGCCCCTCGGCAGCCCCGAGCCCGGCGCCCCCGACCTCGACGGGCCGCTGGCCCCGGGCGGGGTGAGCGGCCCCCCGGACGGCGGGCGCCCGCACCGCGCCGCCGAGCGCGGCCGCCGGCTGCTCGGCCCGGCCCGCGAGGCCCCGCAGGGCGACGCCGCGGTGCCGGGCGCGCTGCGCACGGCGGCGGCCTGGTCGTGGCGGCTGATCGCCGTCCTCGCGGGGCTGTACGTGCTGCTCTACGCGGCGGCCTACGTCGCGGTGGTGATCGTCCCGGTGATGGTGGCACTGCTGCTCGCGGCGCTGCTGCAGCCGGGCGCGGCCTCGCTGATCCGGCGCGGGTGGCCGCGGTCGCTGGCCGCGATGGCGATGCTGCTGGTCGGGCTGACCGTCGTCGCCGGGATCATCACGCTGGTCGTCGAGCGGTTCAGCGCCGGCTTCTCCGACCTCGCCGACCAGGTCAGCCAGGGCCTGGACCAGATCCGCGACTTCGTCGTCGAGACCTTCCCGGTCACCCAGCGGCAGATCGACGACGCCGTGACCACCGCCCAGGACGCCATCGTGTCCAACCAGGAGACGCTGGCCACCGGGGCGCTGACCACGGCCGCCACGGTCGGCGAGGTGTTCACCGGCATCGTCCTGGCGCTGTTCACGCTGTTCTTCTTCCTCAAGGACGGCCGGTCCATCTGGCTGTGGCTGGTCGGCCTGTTCCCCCGCGACTCGCGCGCCTACCTCGACGAGGCCGCCCGCCGGTCGTGGCGCACGCTCATCTCCTACGTCCGGGCCACGGTCGTCGTGGCCCTGGTCGACGCCGTCGGCATCGGCATCGGCCTGGCCGTCCTCGGTGTGCCGCTGGTCATCCCGCTCGCGGCGCTGGTGTTCCTCGGCGCGTTCATCCCGATCATCGGGTCGTTCCTGGCCGGCTCGGTCGCGGTGCTGGTCGCGCTGGTCGCCGTCGGGCCGATCAAGGCGCTGATCGCGCTCGCGATCGTCGTGCTGGTCATGCAGCTCGAGGGCCACGTCCTGCAGCCGCTGCTGCTGGGCAAGGCGGTGCACGTGCACCCGCTGGCGGTCGTCCTGGCGATCGCCGCGGGCCTGCTGGTCGCCGGGATCTTCGGCGCGCTGATCGCGGTGCCGGTGGTGGCCTGCGCGAACGTCGCCGGCACCTACCTGTCCCGGCGGCACGACGGCCCGCGGCCGCCCGAGCCGCGCCCGGAGCGGGCCCGCCCGGCGGTGGGGGTCCGCGGCTAGTTGTTCTGTCCCATGAGGTTGTTGACGGTCACGCGGCTGATCGGCGGCAGGCCGCCGAGGGCGGTGTGGGTGCGGTGATGGTTGTAGATGTGCAGCCAGCCGGGCAAGGCCGCGGCGCGGTCTGAGCTGAAGTCGAACGGGCGCGCGTAGGCCCATTCCTCGAGCAGGATGCGGTTGAACCGTTCGGCCTTGCCGTTGGTCTGCGGCCGGTAGGGCCGGATCCGGCGGCCCTCGGCGCCCAGGTCGGCCAACGCCTGGCGCCAGGCGTGGCTGTGCCGGTAGGCGAAGGCGTTGTCGGTCATCACCCGCTCGATCCCGGTGATGCCGTGCGCGGCGAAGAAGGCCGCGGCGCGGCGCAAGAAGCCGGCGCAGGTGGCGGCGCGCTCGTCGGTGTGGATCTCGGCGTAGGCCAGCCGGGTGTGGTCATCGACGGCGCAGTGCACGTAGTCGTAGCCGATCCGGCGTCCGGCGCCGACCTCGGCGCGGCTGAAGCTGTTCTGCGCCGAGCCCCGCCCGTGCGCGCGCCAGCCGCCGCCGGGCCGGATGGCGCCGAGCTTCTTCACATCCACGTGCACCAGCTCGCCCGGACGGGACCGCTCATAGCGGCGCACCGGCTCCCCGCTGGGCCGATCCAGCCAGGCCAGCCGCGGCATCCGGTGGCGGACCAGGATGCGGTGCACCGTGGAGGCGGCCAGCCCCAGGATCGCCGCGATCCGGACCGGCCCCAGCCGGCGGTCCCGGCGCAGCGCCAGCACCGCCGCCTCCACCTCCCGCGCCGTGCGACCCGGCGCGGAGTGCGGGCGGGAGGAACGATCCAGCAGCCCGGCGACGCCCTCGGCGCGATAGCGGGCCAGCCACTTGTAGGCCGTGGTGCGGAAGACGCCCATCTCCGCGGCCACATGTGCGGCCGGGCGGCCGGCCAGCACCCGCCTGACCAGCTCCAGACGAGACCACGGCGACAGCCGCGGCATAGCGTGGACCACGAAGACCTCCGGTTGAGCGGGCGACGTCAGACATCCCCACTCCGCCGGAGGTCTTCCTGCGGATCAAGCCCTCAACGGCACGTCAACAACGTCCGTGGGCACTACAGCTAGAGGGGCGCGTAGGCCCCGGGGAAGCGCCGGAGGTGCTCCCGGAAGGCCCGCTCGACGGTGTCGTCCCACCCGGGCAGCGCGGCGGCGTAGCGGTGGTCCGCCTCGACCTCGAGCCGCTCGGCGGCGTCGAGGTCGTCCTCCCGCAGCGCGGCGGCCTGCCGGGCGACGTCCTCCACGGCGTCCGCGGCCTCCTCCAGCCCGAACAGCCGGAAGCCCGCCACCGCGCGCTCGAGCTGCTCGGCCTCCAGACCCTGGACCGCGTGCAGCAGCCCGCCGTTCACGGCCATCCCGTGGCAGAGGAGCACCGCGGCCAGGGCGGCGTCGCCGGGGTGCGTGAACGGCCCGTCCGGGTCACAGGCGCGGTTCCAGACCGCGTCGGCCGGGTCGGTCATCCCGGGAGCGCGATCCGGCCCTCGACGGCGGCCAGCGCGATGTCGGTGCGCCAGTGCGCACCGGCCAGCCGGACGGCGACCACCCGCTCGTAGGCGGCCTGCCGCGCGGCGGCGAGGTCGGCGCCGGTCGCGGTCACCGCGAGCACCCGCCCGCCGGCCGAGCGGACGGTCCCCTCGGCGTCCACGGCGGTGCCGGCGTGCAGCACGCCCTCGCCGTCGGCGCCGGTGACCGGGTCGCCCGTGCGCGGCGCCTCGGGGTAGCCGGCCGCGGCGACGACGACCGTGACGGCCGCCCCGGGCCGCCAGCGCAGCGGCGGGTGGTCGGCGAGGGTGCCGGTGGCCGCGGCGTACAGCAGCCCGGCCAGCGGCGTCTCCAGCAGCGGCAGCACGACCTGGGTCTCGGGGTCCCCGAAGCGGGCGTTGAACTCGACCACGCGCACGCCGCGGGAGGTCAGCGCCAGGCCCGCGTAGAGCAGCCCGCTGAACGGCTCGCCGCGGCGGCGCATCTCGTCCACGGTCGGCTGCAGCACGGTGGCCAGCACCTCGTCGACCAGCCCGGGCGGCGCCCACGGCAGCGGCGCGTAGGCGCCCATCCCGCCGGTGTTCGGGCCCGCGTCACCGTCGTCGCGGCGCTTGTGGTCCTGCGCGGGCAGCAGCGGCAGCACCGTCGTCCCGTCGGTGACGGCGAACAGCGACACCTCGGGGCCGTCGAGGTACTCCTCGACCAGCACCGCTCCCCCGGCGTCGAGCACCCGGTGCCCGTGGGCGACGGCGGCGTCCCGGTCGGTCGTGACGACGACGCCCTTGCCGGCGGCCAGCCCGTCGTCCTTCACCACGTACGGCGCGCCGGCCTCGTCGAGCGCGGTCTCCAGCTCGGCGGGCCCGCCGACCGGCCACGAGCGGGCGGTCGGCACCCCGGCGGCGGCCATCACGTGCTTGGCGAAGGACTTGCTGCCCTCGATCTGCGCGGCCTGCTCCGACGGGCCGAAGCAGGCGGTGCCGGCGTCGCGCACGGCGTCGGCGGCGCCGGCGACCAGCGGCACCTCGGGGCCGACGACCACCAGGTCGGCGGCCCAGCCGGTGGCCAGCGCGGCCACCGCCACCGGGTCGGCGACGTCGACCGCGGCCTGCTCGGCGAGGCGGGCGGTGCCGGCGTTGCCCGGCGCGCAGGCCAGCGCAGTCACCGCGGGGTCGGACTGCAGAGCGACGCACAGGGCGTGCTCCCGGGCACCGGAGCCGATCACGAGCACGCGCACGGACCGCGACCCTACCCATGGAGGACCCCGCCCCCCACCCCTCGCACGCTCGGGGCGGTGCCCTGGACGGGGCCTGCTACCGCACCCGGTTCGGCTGCGAGCGGTACGCCCGGTGCAGCGCCTTGACCCGCTGGTGCTCGGCGGCGCGGGCGCGGGCGTCGGCCCGCAGCAGCTGGCGGCGCGCCTCGGCCTGCAGCTTGCGCCAGCCCAGCAGGCGGGCCGGGTCGAGCCGGCCCTCGTCGATGGCCGCGGCGACGGCGCACCCGGGCTCGGTGCGGTGCTCGCAGTCGCGGAACCGGCAGTGCGCGGCCAGGTCGGCGACGTCGGCGTAGGCGGTGTCCACGCCCTCGTCGTCGTAGAGGCCGAGCTCGCGCATGCCGGGGGTGTCGACGAGCAGGCCGCCGCCGGGCAGGACGTGCAGCTCGCGGGAGGTGGTGGTGTGCCGGCCGCGGCCGTCGGCCTCCCGGACCTCCCGGGTGGGTGCCACCTCCCGGCCGGCCAGCGCGTTGGCCAGCGAGGACTTCCCGACGCCGGACGGCCCCACCATCGCCGCCGTCACGCCGGGGGCGAGCAGCGCCCTCAGCGCGTCCAGGCCCGCGCCGGTGTGCGCGCTGACGGCCAGCACGTCCGCGCCGACGGCGTCCTCGGTCACCGCCGCGACGGCGGCGGCCACGTCGTCGCACAGGTCGGCCTTGGTGAGGACGACGACCGGCGTCGCCCCGCTCCCCCACGCGACGGCGAGGTAGCGCTCGACGCGGCGGGCCCGGGTGGGGCCGGCGAGCGCGTCGACGACGAGGACCAGGTCCAGGTTCGCGGCCACGACCTGCGCGGCGGAGGTGCGCCCCGCGACCGTGCGGGTGAACGCCGAGGTGCGGGGCAGCAGCGCGACGGCGAGCTCCCCGCGCAGCGCCACCCAGTCGCCGACCGCGGGCGCCGCGACCCCGTCGGGGTCGTGCAGCGCGGCGGCCGGGTGCACCCGCCGCTCGCCGTCGGCGGTGAGCACCGTCAGCCGGCCGCGGTCGACCCGCGCCACCCGTCCGGGCTCGGTCCCCGGGGGTAGTTGCTCCAGACGCGCTCGGGACCAGCCGATCCCTGAGAGATGTGTCACGGGGCGGATGGTCCCGCGCAGGTCAGCGCGGTGTCCTCCCAATTCTCAGAGACTCGCCAGTCCGCGTTCGCCCTCCCGACACCTCGGTCGGGTGTTCTGGACGGCATGCACGCGATCGAGTCGCTTGCGACTCCCGCCGTGGCCCGGTCCTCCCGTCCTCTCGTGGTGGGGCACCGCGGTGCCTGCGCCTACCGACCGGAGCACACGGCCGCCAGCTACGAGCTGGCCATCGACATGGGCGCCGACCTCATCGAGCCCGACATCGTCGTCACGAAGGACGGCGCGCTGATCGCGCGGCACGAGAACGAGCTGTCGCGCACCACCGACGTCGCCACCCGGCCGGAGTTCGCCGATCGCCGCGCCAGCCGCCGGGTGGGCCGCAAGCGGCGCACCGGCTGGTTCGCCGAGGACTTCACCCTCGCCGAGCTGCGCACCCTGCGCGCCGTCGAGCGGCGCCCGGACCTGCGCCCGCTCAACACCGCCTACGACGGCCAGTTCGGGGTGCTCACCCTGGAGGAGGTCGTCGAGATCGCCCGCCGCCGGTCCACGCCGCTGCGGCAGGTGCGCGTCCTCGCGGAGCTGAAGAAGCCCAGCTGGTCGGCCGAGCGCGGCCAGCCGATGGCCGAGCTGGTCGCCGCCGAGCTGCGGCGGCTGGACGCGGCCTCCCCGGACGGCACCGTCGTCCTGCAGTCCTTCGACGCCGCCGCCCTGCGCCGGCTGCGCGCCGACCTCGGCGACGACGGCCCGACCATGTTCCAACTGGTCGACACCGAGGCGGGTGACGACCACCTGCTCACCAACGCCGGGCTGCACGCGGTGTCCACCTACGCGCAGGGCATCGCGCCGTGCGTCGACGACGTCCTGCTGCGCGACGCCGAGCAGCGGATGACCGGCGTGTCCGACCTGCTGCCCCGCGCGCACGCCGCCGGCCTCACGGTGGTGCCGTGGACGCTGGCCGCGGAGAACGAGTTCCTCCCGCTGCACCTGCGCAGCAGCGAGGACCCGGCCGCCGCCGGCGACGCGCTCGGCGCCGCGCGGCTGCTGCTCGCCCTCGGCGTCGACGGGATCATCACCGACAACCCCGACGTCGTCGTCGCCGCCCGCGCCGAGCTGTTCGCGGCGCCGCGGGCTGAGCCGAGGGCCGCGACGTCCTCCGGCGCACGGGCTGCCTGAGACCCGGTCCGTGACGGACCCCGGCCTGCTCAGGCGCCGGTGAACCTGCGGACGAGTCGGAACGCGGCACGCCAGGCCGCCGGCAGCAGGTCGAGGACGACCGTCACCGCCAGGCCGATGCCCGCCGCGAACAGGGCCCTGCGCACGGGATCGGCCGACGTGAACACCAGGAGCAGCAGGGCCGTGAGCAGACCAGCAGCGGCCTTGGCCACGTACCGGTTCGCGGCCCGGCGCAGGACACCGGGCTCCGGCAGGTTCTCCACGTCCCCGTGGGTGAGGAGCATGGACTGGATCAGCCGGGTCTGCCGGGTCGCCGACAGCAGCATGGTGCTCGCGAAGACGGCTCCCTTCTCCGACTTCGCCACGAGCATCGTCGGGAAGTCGAGCGGCCAGCGCTCGTCCCTGCGGACGTAGGGCACCCACGCCAGGGACCCGTGGCGGATCCTCCGCCGGAACCACCCGCGGTAGAGCAGGTTGCCCGTGTTGACGTTGTGCAGGTACCGGGGGACGAGGCGGCCGGCCGCCTTCGGTGGGAAGAGGTCGTCGAAGTCGAGGTCGTCGCGCGGGTCGATCTCGTGCAGGGACAGGAACTCCGGGGCCCCCCTCGCAATCCGGGTCATCCTGCACCGGCCGACCATCCGGGCGCCCTCCGCCTCGGGTCGCCGCGGGTCCTCCCGCCCGGAGACCCGGAGCTCCCCCTCCCCGAGGATCGCCGCGTAGTAGCGGTCGGCCGGCACGCCCTGGGCCGCCTGGGACTCGATGATCAGGACACCCCCGTCGTTCACCCATCGCCGCAGGGCGAACTGGCGGTGCTCGAACCACCGGAGGGCGGCATCCCCGCCGAAGTCCGGGTCCCCGTTCACCACGTCCCAGTTGAGGATGAGGACGTCCGTGTCCTCCTCTATCAACTTTAGGAGCACTCGCTTACGGGGCTTGAGCGGCTCGTCGAGCCAATCGGCGAGAGGCACGATGGTCGGCACCGTGCGCAGGCGGCCCTTGGCGTTCAGATCGGCGAGGATCCCCGTCCAGAAGTCCGCGTGGAAGCGGTCCTGTCGATCCACGATGATCGTCACTCTCTTGGCCAGACCCGCCCCGTGCAGGTTGCTTCGCGTTGCACCGGGGCTCGCCCCTGGGCGCGAGGCCGGCCGCGACCGTCGGGGCGGCACTCCGTTCGCTCGCGCCGTGCCGGAGAGCGTGCGGCCGATGGTGCCGAGCACCGCCGCGAGCATGCCGGCCACCATGGATCGGGACGTCCCCCCGCGCGGACCTCCATGCGGTGACATCGGTGCCCCCTCGCACGGCGTGCTGCTGCAGCGCAGACGACGAGGGGATCGTCCGGAGCGGGCGTCACCAGCCCGTCACGGCTGCTCACCGGGCGCCCTCGGCCCACCGCTGCCCGCAGCAGGGGCCGAGCCCTGCCGGGGGCGCTCAGCCGATGAGGTCGTGGACGACGACGTTCTCGTCGCGGCCGGGGCCGACGCCGATGACGCTGATCCGCGCGCCGGAGAGCTCCTCGAGCCGGCGGACGTAGGCCTGCGCGTTGGCCGGCAGCTCGTCGAAGGACCGGCAGTGCCGGATGTCCTCGAACCAGCCCGGCATCTCCTCGTAGACCGGCTTGGCGTGGTGGAAGCCGGTCTGGGTCATCGGCATCTCCTCGTGCCGGACGCCGTCGACGTCGTAGGCGACGCAGATCGGCACCGTCTCCAGCCCGGAGAGCACGTCGAGCTTGGTGAGGAAGTAGTCGGTGATCCCGTTGACCCGGCTGGCGTAGCGCGCGACGACGGCGTCGAACCAGCCGCAGCGCCGGTCGCGGCCGGTGGTCACGCCGACCTCGCCGCCCTGCTTGCGCAGGTACTCGCCGTTGGCGTCGAACAGCTCGGTGGGGAACGGACCGGAGCCCACGCGGGTCGTGTACGCCTTGAGGATGCCGACCACCCGGGAGATGCGGGTGGGGCCGATGCCGCTGCCGGTGGCCGCGCCGCCCGCCGTCGGGTTCGACGACGTCACGAACGGATAGGTGCCGTGGTCGACGTCGAGCAGGGTGCCCTGCGAGCCCTCCAGCAGCACCCACTCGCCGGCGTCGAGCGCGTTCGCGAGCATCAGCCGGGTGTCGGCGATGCGGTCCTTGAGCTGCGCGGCGTAGCCGGCGTACTCCTCGACCACCTCGTCGACGTCGATGGCCTTGCGGTTGTAGACCTTGACCAGCACCTGGTTCTTCTCGACCAGCGTGCCCTCGAGCTTCTGGCGCAGGATCGACAGGTCGAGCAGGTCGGCCACCCGGATGCCGGTGCGGGCCACCTTGTCGCCGTAGGCGGGGCCGATGCCGCGCCCGGTGGTGCCGATCTTGCGCTTGCCCAGGAACCGCTCGGTGACCTTGTCGAGGGCCCGGTGGTGCGGCATGATCAAGTGCGCGTCGGCCGAGATGACCAGCCGCGAGGTGTCGACGCGGCGCTCCTCCAGCCCCGCCAGCTCCCCGATGAGCACCTGCGGGTCGACGACGACGCCGTTGCCGATGACCGGCGTGCACCCGGGCGTGAGGATCCCCGACGGGATCAGGTGCAGGGCGTAGCGCTCACCGTCCGGCGTGATGACGGTGTGCCCCGCGTTGTTGCCGCCCTGGTAGCGCACCACGTACGGGACGCGCCCCCCGAGCAGGTCGGTGGCCTTGCCCTTGCCCTCGTCGCCCCACTGGGCGCC
Organism: Geodermatophilus sp. SYSU D01180; assembly: GCF_054050415.1. Taxonomy (NCBI): domain Bacteria; kingdom Bacillati; phylum Actinomycetota; class Actinomycetes; order Geodermatophilales; family Geodermatophilaceae; genus Geodermatophilus; species Geodermatophilus sp. SYSU D01180. Next base: position 104,672 of record NZ_JBJGZH010000007.1, read on the forward strand.
GATCAGCACGACTGCCGGCATCTCGCTGTCGTCTCCCCTGGGACTCGTCACCGGCGGTCGACCGGCTGGCAGGTGGCAGGGTATCGGCATGTCCCCCGTCGAGTTCGACCTGCGCGGTCTCGCGCCCGGACGGGCGCCCGAGCGGGCCGTCCTCGCCGAGGCCCCGGACGCGGACTCCCTGCTGGTGCGCGGGCCCGTGCCGGCGCTCGCGGGCGTGCTGGCCGCGCTGCACGCCGCCGGCCGGACGGCGGCGGTCCCGGTCTCCTGGGACCCCGCCGACGACAGCGCCTCCCGGGGGCTGGCCCGGGACCTCGGCATCGGCAGCGGCGGCGAGCGCGAGCTGTCGCTGGTCCGCGACGACCACGGCGGGGTGCTGCTGCAGCACGGCCGCTACGAGGCCGCCGAGAGGGGCCGCCTGCCGCTGGCGGCGCGGCTGGGCGTGCAGGCCCACCACGACGACGCCCGGGTGGCCGACGGGATGGTCGCGCGGATCGACGTGCGGCCGGACTGGACCGCCGTCGACACCATCCGCGTGGTCGTCTCCCCGCAGCTGATGCGCCCGCCGCGGCGCAGCTCCGGCCGCGCGCTGCAGCTGGCCAGCGACCCGGCCCAGGTGACCCGCGACGGCGTCCCCTACCCCCGGCCGGTCTCCCGCTGGACCTGGTACGCCGACGACCGGGTGCGCTGGCGGCTGCGCCCGTAGCCGCGCCCCCGTGCCGCCGTCGTGGACACTGGAGGGACTCCCGACCGAGGAGGCCCTCCTGCGACCGTTCCCCCCGGTGGCCCGGTGACCGTCGACCGCCTGCCCGCGTTCCGCGTCGCCCCGCCGCGCCGGCGGCTGCTCGACCGGGCCCTCGCCCGGCCCGGCCTGATCGCGGTCCTCGGGCTGGCGATCGTGCTCCTCCTGTTCGGGCTCCGGACGCCCGACCTGCTCACCCCGGCCGGGCTGGGCGGGGTCCTCGACGCCGCGGCGCTGCTCGGCATCGGCGGCGTGGCGGTGGGCCTGCTCCTGGTCGGCGGCCACTTCGACCTGTCGATCGGCACCGTCACCCTCGGCAGCGCCGTCCTCACCGCGCTGCTCGCCGGCCCCGCCGGGTGGGGGATCTGGCCCGCGCTGGCGACGTCGCTGGCCGCGGCCCTCGCCGTCGGGCTGGTCAACGGCTGGCTGGTGGTGCGCACCGGGCTGCCGAGCTTCCTGGTCACCCTGGCCACCGCGCTGGTGCTGCAGGGCACCACCCTGTCCGCCGTGCCGCTGGTCGTGGGCGCGCCGCGGATCAGCGGCCTGGACGAGGCGCCGGGCTGGTCCTCGGCGTCCGCGGTGTTCGGCGCCACCGCCGAGGTGGGCGGCGGCACCTTCCCGGTGTCGCTGCTGTGGTGGCTGGCCGCCACCGCCGGCGCCGGCTGGCTGCTGTGGCGGACCCGGTTCGGCAACGAGGTGCTGGCGATGGGCGGCTCCCGCCGGGCGGCCCGCGAGCTGGGCGTGCCGGTCCGCCGGACGACGCTGGTGCTCTACGCGCTCACCGCGACGGCGGGCTGGCTGCTCGGGACCCTGGCGCTGGTGCCGGCCACGAGCGTCGGCGCGACCCCGGCCCTGGTGAGCGCCATCGACTACGTGGTGGTCGCGGTGATCGGCGGTTGCCTGCTCACCGGCGGGCAGGGGTCGATGGCCGGCGCCGCGGTCGGCGCGCTGCTCTACGCCGCCGCCCGCGAGGGCGTGGAGCTCGCCGGGTGGGACCCGCGCTGGTCGCAGGCGCTGCTCGGCGTCGTGCTGCTGGTCGCGCTGCTGGTGGGAGGGGTGGTGCGCGGCCGGCTGCGGGCCGCGCCGCGCTCGTGACCGCCGCGCCCCCGGTGCTGGAGCTGCGCGGGCTGACCGTCCGCCACGGCGGCGTGCCGGCGCTGGACCGGGTCGCGGTCGCGCTGGAGGGCGGCCGCATCACCTGCGTGCTCGGCGAGAACGGCGCGGGCAAGTCGACGCTGGTGTCGGTGCTGTCGGGGCTGCGCCGGCACGACGAGGGCGAGCTGCTCCTCGACGGCGTCCCGGTGCACTTCGGCAGTCCCCGGGCGGCCCGGGCGGCGGGGATCGCCACGGTCTGGCAGGACCTCGCCGTCGCGCCGCTGCTGCCGGTGTGGCGCAACCTGTGCCTGGGCGCCGAGCCGACCCGCCGGCCGTGGCCGCTGCGCCGCCTCGACGTCGACGCCGCCCGGGAGACCACCGTGCGCGCCCTGGAGCGGATCGGGGTGACCGGGATCGACCCCGACCAGCCGGTGAACACGCTGCTGCCCGGGTCGCGGCAGAGCCTGGCGATCGCCCGGGCGGTGCACTACGGCTCGCGGGCGCTGGTGATCGACGAGCCGACCGAGCCGATGACCATCGCCCAGCACACCCTGGTCGGGCAGGCGGTGCTCGGCGCGCGGGCGCAGGGGCTCGCCGTCGTCGTCGTGACCCACAACCCGCGCTACGCGCACCTGGTGGGCGACCGCTTCCTGCTGCTGGCGCGCGGGCAGGTGGCCGGCGACCTCACCCGCGCCGACGTCGACGCCGACGACCTGACCCGGCTCATGGCCGGCGGCGAGGAGCTCACCGCGCTGACCACCCGCCTGCAGGAGCTGCACCCCGAGCTCGGCGACCGCTAGGCCGCCGAGCCCGGGGTCTGGTCAGGTGAAGATGCTGACGCCGCCGGGGCCCACGAGCAGGCCCACGACGATCAGCACGATGCCCCAGAGCAGCTGCTTGCGCAGGATCGCGAAGATCCCGGCCACCACCAGGACGACGGCGAGGATCCAGAGGAGCGTTGCCACGGACACCTCCTGTGACGGGCGCCCCGGCGGGGCGCGCTGGTCACGGAGTGTGCTCCCGGTGAGGCCGCCCCGCCCGGTGAACGCAGCGGTGCGGGGGCGGCCTCACCCGTCACGGTGACCGTGGGTGAGCCGGGCCGGGTCCCGGGGAAGGAGTCCGGGTCAGGGCGCCAGCGAGGGGTCGCAGTCGCGCAGCAGCTGGGTGCAGCGCTCCTGCTCGTCGGTCTCGCCGATCGCCTCGGCGGCCCGGGCGAGCACGGTGACGCAGCGCAGGAAGCCCCGGTTGGGCTCGTGCGACCACGGCACCGGGCCGTGGCCCCGCCAGCCGTTCTTCCGCAGCGCGTCCAGGCCGCGGTGGTAGCCGGTGCGGGCATAGGCGTAGGCCTCGATGGTGCGACCGTCCTCGATCGCGGCCTCGGCCAGCGCCGCCCAGGCCGCGCTGGCCCGCGGGTGGCCGGCGGCGACCTCGGCGGGGTCGGTGCCGGCCGCCAGCGCGGCCTCGGCCTCGGGGTCGCCGGGCAGCAGCGTGGCCGGCGGCTCGCCGAGCAGGTTCTGGTGCGCGTGGGTCACGGCTCAGGCGCCCTGCGACTGGCCGGCCGACAGCAGGTCCTCGCACGCGGTGACGACGCGGGCGGCCATGCCGGTCTCGGCGGCCTTGAGGTAGCTGCGCGGGTCGTAGGTCTTCTTGTTGCCGACCTCGCCGTCGATCTTCAGCACGCCGTCGTAGTTGCTGAACATGTGCCCGGCGATCGGCCGGGTGAAGGCGTACTGGGTGTCGGTGTCGACGTTCATCTTCACGACGCCGTAGGACAGCGCCTCGCGGATCTCCGACTGCAGCGAGCCCGAGCCGCCGTGGAAGACGAAGTTGAACGGCTTGCCGCCGTCCCCGAGGCCGAACTCCTGCGACACGACGTCCTGGCCCTGCTTGAGGACCTCCGGGCGCAGCTTGACGTTGCCCGGCTTGTAGACGCCGTGGACGTTGCCGAAGGTCGCCGCCAGCAGGTAGACGCCGCGCTCACCGAGGCCGAGCGCCTTGGCGGTGGCCACGAAGTCGCCGGGGGCGGTGTAGAGCTTCTCGTTGATCTCGTGGGCGACGCCGTCCTCCTCGCCGCCGACGACGCCGATCTCCAGCTCGAGCACGATCTTGGCCGCCGCGGTCTTCTCGAGCAGCTCCTCGGCGATCTGGAGGTTCTCCTCCAGGTCGATCGCCGAGCCGTCCCACATGTGCGACTGGAACAGCGGCGCCTGGCCGGCGTCGACCCGGTCCTTCGACAGCGCGATCAGCGGCCGGACGTAGGAGTCCAGCTTGTCCTTGGGGCAGTGGTCGGTGTGCAGGGCGACGTTGACCGGGTACTTCTCGGCGACGACGTGCGCGAACTCGGCCAGCGCGACGGCGCCGGTGACCATGTCCTTGACCCTGGTGCCGGAGCCGAACTCCGCGCCGCCGGTGGAGAACTGGATGATGCCGTCGCTGCCGGCGTCGGCGAACCCGCGCAGGGCCGCGTTGATCGTCTCCGACGAGGTGCAGTTGATGGCCGGGTAGGCGAAGCCGCCCTCCTTCGCCCGGCTGATCATGTCGGCGTAGACCTCGGGGGTCGCGATGGGCATCGGGGCACTCCTGTCGATCGACGCTGGTCGGCGGTCAGTATCTCCCGGGCGCGGAACCCCCGACAGGCCCCCGTCTCAACCCCGGCGGCGCAGCACCTTGCCGGGGTTGAGCAGGCCGGCCGGGTCCAGGGCGTCCTTGATCCGGCGGTGCACGTCCAGCGACACCTCGCCGATCTCGCGCTCGAGCCAGTCGACCTTGATCGAGCCGATGCCGTGCTCGCCGGTGACCGTGCCGCCCAGCGCCAGGCCCAGCTCCAGGACGTCGTCGAAGGCGGCGAACGCCCGCGCCCGCTGGTCGGGGTCGGTGGGGTCGAAGCAGACCGTCGGGTGCATGTTGCCGTCGCCGGCGTGCCCGACGACGCCGATGGTCAGCCCCCGCCGCACGGCGATGCCGTCGCAGCCGTCGAGGAACTCGGCGATCCGCGAGCGGGGCACGGCGACGTCGTCGATGAGCGTGCTGCCCAGCTGCTCGAGCGCGGGCAGCGCCATCCGGCGGGCGGCGAGCAGCAGGTCGCCCTCGGCGGGGTCGGCGGTGGTGTGCACGAGGTCCGCGCCGGCCTCGCGGCACAGCCGGGCCAGCGCCTCGACCTCGCGGACGGCGGCCTCTCCCCCGGCGTCGGACTGCGCGACGAGCAGGGCGTGCGCGCTCCGGTCGAGGTCGGCGTGCAGCAGGTCGTCGACGGCGCAGATGCAGGTGTTGTCCATGACCTCCAGCAGGCTGGGCACCAGCCCGGAGGTGACCACCCGCTCGACGACCTGCCCGGTCTGCGCGGTGGTGGCGAAGGTGGCCACCAGTGTCACCGGCTGCTGCGGCGCCGGGCGCAGCGCGAGCGTCGCCTCGGTGATGACGCCGAGGGTGCCCTCCGAGCCCACGAACAGCCGGGCGAGGTCGTAGCCGGCGACGCCCTTGACCGTGCGGCGCCCGGTGCGCAGCACCCGCCCGTCGGCGAGGACCACCTCGAGGCCGAGCACGTAGTCGGTGGTGACGCCGTACTTCACGCAGCACAGGCCGCCGGAGTTCTGCGAGAGGTTGCCGCCGATCGTGCACCAGTCGTAGCTGGAGGGGTCCGGCGGGTAGAACAGCCCGGAACCGGCCACGGCGTCGCGCAGCTGCTTGTTGACGACGCCGGGCTGGACGACGGCGAGCCGGTCGGCGGCGCTGACCTCCAGGACGGCGTCCATGCGGGTCATGACCATGGTGATCGCGCCGTCGACGGCGTTGCTCGCGCCGGCCAGCCCCGAGCCGGCGCCGCGCGGGACGACCGGGACGCCGTGTCGCGAGGCGACCCGCATGACCGCGGCGACGTCGCCGGTGCACCGGGGGAGGACGACCGCGGCGGGCGTGCCGGCCTCGGCGAGCATCGCCTGGTCGCGGGCGTAGGCGGCGGTGACGTCGGGGTCGGTGAGGACGCCGTCACGGCCGAGCGCGGCGGCCAGCTCGTCGACCCACGCGGTGGCGAGTGTGGTCACCGCCACACCGTACGGCCAGATCCCGCGCTCATCCGCGGAACCGCACGGCTACTGCAGACCGAGGTCGGACAGCTCGAACGCGGCGCGGTACTCCAGGCCGGCGGCCTCGACGGCGGCCCGCCCGCCGCGGTCGACGACCACCGCGACGGCGATGACCTCGGCTCCGGCCTCCTGCAGCGCCTCGACGGCGGTCAGCGGGCTGCTGCCGGTGGTGGAGACGTCCTCGACGACGAGCACCGCCCGCCCGGCGACGTCGGGCCCCTCGATCCGCCGCTGCAGCCCGTGCGCCTTGCCGGCCTTGCGGACCACGCACGCGTCGAGGAAGCCCTCGCCGCCGGCTGCCGCGTGCAGCATCGCCGTGGCGACCGGGTCCGCGCCGAGGGTCAGCCCGCCGACGACGTCGTAGCGCAGGTCGCGGGTGAGCTGGCGCATCACCCGGCCCACCAGCGGCGCGCCCTCGTGGTGGAGGGTCAGCCGGCGCATGTCGATGTACCAGTCGGCCTCGCGCCCGGAGGACAGCGTGACCCGCCCGTGGACGACGGCGAGCTCGACGACCAGCTCGAGCAGGCGGTCGCGGTCGGGCTGGGCAGCGGGCGCCGTCATGGGATGGACCCTACGCACGGCACCGGCCCGGCTCCCGCGAGGGAACCGGGCTGGTGACCGGTCGTCAGGTCGGCCCCGCTGCAGAGGCCCGCGCCGAGCCTGCGAGGCGTGGGGGGGCAGCGGGGTCCTTCGTCAGCCGGCGGCGGGCGCCAGGACCTGGTCGACGATGTAGACGGTGGCGTTGGCGGTCTGCACGTCGCCGCAGATCACCGAGGCCGGGGTGCCGGTGACGGTCTGGGCGACGGTGAAGCTCTCGCCCGAGCCCTCGATGGTGACCTCGTCGCCGGCCACGGTGGTGTGCGTGCCGGCCAGCTGGTCCGGCGAGAGCCGGCCCGGGATGACGTGGTGGGTCAGGACCTGGGTCAGCATCGCCTGGTCGGCGAGCACGGCCTGCAGCTGGTCGGCCGGGATCGCCTCGAACGCCGGGTTGGCCGGCGCGATGACGGTGATGTCGTCGGTGGTGTTCAGCGTGTCCACCAGGTTGGCCTGGGTGACCGCCTGCACCAGCGTCGACAGGACCGGGTTGTTGCTGGCCGCGGTGGCCACCGGGTCGTCGGTCATGCCGGCGAAGCTGCCCTCGCCGTCGGCCGGGACCGAGGAGCAGGCGGCGCCGAAGGGCTCGTCGGAGGCCGGCTCGGCCATCGGGCTGCTGCTCTCCGTCGAGTCCGGGCTCTCCGAGGCCGACGCCGGGCTGCTGTCGGAGGGCGAGCTGTCGGAGGCCGCGCTGGTGTCCTCCGAGCCGCAGGCGCTCAGGGTGACCGCGAGGGTCGAGGCGGAGGCCAGCAGGAGGCCGCGGGTCAGGGTGCTCTTCACGGTGTGTGCTCCTCGGTCGTCGGTCCATGGTCCTCCCGGCCCGTTCGAGGGGTCGGGAGAGGCGTCTGCGGCCGGGTGGCCGAGACGGGCTCTGGGGGTGTGCCGGGTGCCGCCCCGCGGGGCGGGGACCGCTAGGTCGCGATCACCCGGATCGAGTGGAGGCCGCTGGCCCCGTTGGGGAACGGCCGCTCGCGGTCCGCGGTCTGCACCTCGCCGTCGGCCGTGGTGGCCCGGACGGTGAGCTGGTAGGAGCCGGGGGCGAAGTCGAAGGGCAGCTGCCACTGCCGCCACACGTCGGCGTCGACCGCGGGGGCGAGCTCGGCCTCCAGCCAGTCGCCGTCGTCGACCCGGACCTCGACGCGGGAGATGCCGCGGGTCTGCGCCCAGGCGACGCCGGCGATCGGGCGCCGGCCGGCGGGGAACTGGCGCAGCGGGGCCGGGGTGTCGATCCGGGAGGCCACCTTGACCGGGCCCTGGGCGGCCCAGTCGCGCTCGACCCAGTAGGCGTCGAAGGCGTCGTAGGTGGTGGCCTCGATCGAGGTCATCCACTTGCAGGCCGAGACGTAGCCGTACAGCCCGGGGATGAGCATGCGGACCGGGAAGCCGTGCTCGACCGGAAGCGGCTCGCCGTTCATCCCGAAGGCGATCATCGCGTCCTCGACCTGCAGCGCCGAGCGGGTGGGCGCGCCGATCGTCATGCCGTCGGCCGAGCGGCAGACCAGCTGGTCGGAGCGGTCGGAGACGCCGTTCTCGCGGAGGAAGGCGCCGAGCGGGATGCCGGTCCAGCGCGCGGTGCCGGCCAGGCCGCCGCCGACCTCGTTGGAGACGCAGGTGAGCGTGACGTCGCGCTCGACGACGTCGTCGCGGTCGAGCAGGTCGGCCAGCGTGTACGTGCGCGGGGAGTCGAACATCCCGGTCAGCTCGAGCCGGTAGTCGGCCGGGCGGATCTGCGGGACGGTGATCGCGGTGTCCACCCGGTAGAAGTCGCGGCTGGGCGTGAACAGCGGTGTCAGCCCCTCGACCCGCTCGGCGAGGTCGGCGCCCGGGGGCAGCGCGGCGGCCGGGGACGACGGCGTCGGCAGGGTGAGGTCGCCGCGGGCGCCGCTGACGTCGAACCGGCGCTGCAGCAGCCGCCCGCCGCCGCCGGTGAGCGCGGCCGCGCCCAGGGCGACGCCGCCGGTGAGGACGAAGCGGCGACGGTCCAGGCCGGCGCCGTCGCTCCTGGCCGCGGGGCGCTGCGCGGCGACCGGCGCGGTCAGCGGGGCCACCAGCAGGAGGAGGGCGACGACACCGGCCCCCGCGCCGACGACGGAGGGCAGCGCGTCGAGCGGGCCGCCCGCGGGCCGGGTGGCCGCGGCGAGGGCGCCGATGGCGCCGAACAGCGCGATCCCGGCCACGCCGGCCCGCCGGGAGCGCAGCGACACCAGCCCGACGAGCACCGCGTACAGCGCGACGACGACCAGCGTGCCGACGACCAGGGCGACCTTGTCGTCCTCGCCGAACGTCGCGACGGCGAACTGCTTGACCGGCTCGGGGACCAGGGTGATGACCGTGTCGCCGACCGCCACGACCGGCGAGGACGCCGGCCCCACGAACGCGGCGACCAGCTCGGCCACGCCCAGCGCGACCGCGGCGGCCAGCAGTCCGGCGAGCGCGGCGACCAGCCGGCGCGGGCCGCGGCCGGCGGGGCGGTCGGCCCCGTCCGGTCCGGTGGCCGGCGCGGGGGCCTGCTCGGTGGTGGTCACGTCCGGCGTTCGGTCCGGCCGGACGGGCGGTTCACCACCGGAGGTAACGGAATGGCAACGGCATCAGATCGCGCGCGACGGATCAGCGTCCCTGCGCCCGACGCCAGCCCCGGTAGCGGTACCAGGCGCTCGCCGGCTTCTGCGCCAGCGCCACGATGCCGACGACGATGAGCAGCGTCTGGACCAGGTTCAGCACGGTGGTCAGCCCGCCGAAGGACGGCCCGGCCAGCGACACCAGCCCCCCGACGACCGCCAGGCCGCCGAACACCCAGAGCACGACCCGCGCCCAGTTGCGGCCGGTCCAGGCGAACCAGAGGAACAGCGCCTGCAGGCCGAGCAGGACGAGGCTGAAGACGATGCCGACGGTGACCACCGTGGCGCCGGCGACGACGGAGACGCCCTCGTACTCGGCCGGGTCCAGCCCGGCGTCGACCAGCGCGCGGTCGACGATCTCGTCGAACTGCGCGAACGTGACGATCGCGCCGAGCAGGCCGAGGACCAGGCTCGCGACGTAGGCGCCGACGCCGAGCCGGACCGCCGCGGGACGCTCGAGCGGGGCGGGCGCGCCGAAGCCGTCGGGCGCCGCGGGCGCGGACGCGTACCCGCCGTAGGGGCCCTGACCGTACGGACCCTGGCCGTACGCACCCTGGCCGTACGCACCCCGGCCGTGGGGGTCCTGCCCCGGCTGGTCCCAGCCCTGCGGGCCCTGTCCTGCGGTCATGTCCGTCCTCTCCCGTGGCGATCGCCCGGGGCATGATGATCGACCGGCCGCCGTCCGGCCACCCCCGGGCGCGCCGGTCGCCCGGCCGGGAGTTCAGCGGGCGGACGTCCGCCGGCGCTCCCCCTCGGCCCGGTACCACTCGGAGGCCGGCCGCAGGGCGAGCGCGACGAGCCCGACCGCGCTGATCAGCGTGATGAACACCGACAGCGACCCGAGGAAGCCCGAGCCGGTCGCCCCCGGACCGGTGAGACCGGACAGCCCGCCGAGGACGTTGACCGCACCGAGGACCTGGAGCACCACCCGTGCCCAGTTGCGCCCGGTCCAGGCGAACCGGATGACCAGCGCCTCCAGGCCGACCAGCACCGCCCCGAAGCCCGCGCCGACCCAGAACGCGGCCCGCGCCGTCGACTCGGGGACCCCGGCCCCCGACGCGGCCTGCACCTGCGCGACGACCCCGTCGACGTCGGACAGCGTGACCACCGAGGACACCAGGCCGAGGATCAGCGCGGCCATGAACGCGCCGATCCCCATCCGCACCGCCACCGGCCGCTCGGCCGGCGGCGGGGGCTCGGCGCCGGGGGCCGACGGCGCGTTCCCGTAGCCCGGGAGTCGTCCTCCCCGTTCCTCGGTCACGTGGTCCCTCCCTCTCCTCGATCCCTGCTGCCATCGTGCCCGTGCGGCGTGCGGCGCCTCCCCGGGGACACGACGGGCCCGCCGCCCCGAGGGGACGGCGGGCCCTGGCGGGGTGCTGGAACGGCCCTCCTGCAGGGGCCCGGCGGCCCGATGGAACGGCCTCCCTGCAGGGGCCCGCCCCGCGCGCCAGCGAGGGGTGGGGGGCAGGGAGGTCCTTCCAGGGTCCTCCGGTCAGCCGCGGCGGACGGTCAGGCCCTCCTCGGCGAGGTCGTCCGGCGCGTCGACGACGACCTCGTCGCCGTCGCGGATCTCCCCGGCCAGCAGCGCGCGGGCCAGCGGGTCGCCGATCGCGGACTGCACCAGCCGGCGCAGCGGGCGGGCGCCGTAGACCGGGTCGAAGCCGTTGAGCGCCAGCCACTCGCGGGCGGCATCGGTGACGGTCAGCGTCAGCCGGCGGGCGGCCAGCCGGCGGGCGAGCACGCCGACCTGGATCTCGACGATCCCGGCCAGCTCCTCGCTGCCCAGCGCCCGGAACACCACGACGTCGTCGAGGCGGTTGAGGAACTCCGGCTTGAAGTGCGACCGGACGACGTCCATGACCGCGGACCGCCGCGCCTCCTCCGGCAGCGACTGGTCGGCGATCATCTGCGAGCCGAGGTTCGACGTCAGGATCAGGATGGTGTTGCGGAAGTCCACCGTCCGCCCCTGGCCGTCGGTGAGCCGGCCGTCGTCGAGGACCTGCAGCAGCACGTCGAACACGTCGGGGTGGGCCTTCTCCACCTCGTCGAGCAGCACGACGGTGTAGGGCCGCCGCCGGACCGCCTCGGTGAGCTGGCCGCCGGCCTCGTAGCCGACGTAGCCCGGAGGGGCACCGACCAGCCGGGCCACCGAGTGCTTCTCGGAGTACTCGCTCATGTCGATGCGGACCATCGCCCGCTCGTCGTCGAACAGGAACTCCGCCAGCGCCTTGGCCAGCTCGGTCTTGCCGACGCCGGTGGGGCCGAGGAAGAGGAACGAGCCGGTGGGCCGGTCGGGGTCGGCGATGCCCGACCGCGCCCGGCGGACCGCGTCGGACACCGCGCGGACGGCGTCGGGCTGGCCGACGACCCGCTTGCCGAGCTCGTCCTCCATCCGCAGGAGCTTCGCCGTCTCGCCCTCGAGCAGCCGGCCGGCGGGGATGCCGGTCCACGCCTGGACGACCTCGGCGATGTCGTCGGGGCCGACCTCCTCCTTGAGCATCGACGCCTGGGCGGCGACCTCGTCCTCGGCCGCGGCGAGCGCCTTCTCCACCTGCGGCATCCGGCCGTAGCGGAGCTCGGCGACGCGCGCGAGGTCGCCGTCGCGCTCGGCGCGCTCGGACTCCGTGCGCAGCCGCTCCAGCTCCTCCTTGTGCTGCTGGATGCGGACGATCGCGCTCTTGTCCTGCTGCCAGCGCGCGGTCAGCTCGGCGAGCTCCTGGCGCCGGTCGGCCAGGTCGGCGCGCAGCGCGGCCAGCCGGTCGAGGGACGACGGGTCGTCCTCCTTGGCCAGCGCCATCTCCTCGATCTCCATGCGGCGCACGGCGCGCTCGACCTCGTCGACCTCGACGGGGCGGCTGTCGATCTCCATGCGCAGCCGGCTGGCGGCCTCGTCGACGAGGTCGATCGCCTTGTCGGGCAGGAATCGGGCCGTGACGTACCGGTCCGACAGCGTGGCGGCGGCGACGATCGCGGCGTCGGTGATCCGGACGCCGTGGTGGACCTCGTAGCGCTCCTTGAGCCCGCGCAGGATGCCGATCGTGTCCTCGACCGAGGGCTCGCCGACGAAGACCTGCTGGAAGCGGCGCTCGAGCGCCGGGTCCTTCTCGATGTGCTCGCGGTACTCGTCGAGGGTGGTCGCGCCGACCATGCGCAGCTCGCCGCGGGCGAGCATCGGCTTGATCATGTTGCCGGCGTCCATGGCCGAGTCGCCGGTGGCCCCGGCGCCGACGATGGTGTGCAGCTCGTCGATGAAGGTGACGACCTGCCCCTCGGACTCGGCGATCTCCTGCAGGACGGCCTTGAGCCGCTCCTCGAACTCGCCGCGGTACTTGGCGCCGGCGACCATGCTCGCCAGGTCCAGCGCCATGAGTCGCTTGCCCTTGAGGCTCTCGGGGACGTCGCCGGCCACGATCCGCTGGGCCAGGCCCTCGACGATCGCCGTCTTGCCGACGCCGGGCTCGCCGATGAGGACCGGGTTGTTCTTGGTGCGGCGGGAGAGCACCTGCACGACGCGGCGGATCTCGGTGTCCCGGCCGATGACCGGGTCGATCTTCCCCTCGCGGGCGCGCTCGGTGAGGTCGACGGCGTACTTCTCCAGCGCCTGGAAGGTGCTCTCGGGGTCGGCCGTGGTGACCTTGCGGTTGCCGCGCACCGTGCGGAAGGCCGCCAGCAGCGCGTCGCTGGTGGCGCCGGCGCTGGTGAGCACGGTGCCGGCCTCGCCCTCGGAGCCGGCCAGGCCGACCAGCAGGTGCTCGGTGGAGACGTACTCGTCGCCCAGCGCGCTGGCCTGCTCGCCGGCGGCGTTGACCACCCGCAGCAGCTCGCGCGACGGCGACGGCGCGGCGACGGTGGCGCCGCGGACGCTGGGCATGCGGCGCAGGGCGGCCTCGGCCTTGGCCCGGACGTCGGCCGGGTCGGCGCCGACCGCGGTCAGCAGCGGGGCGGCGATGCCGTCGGTCTGCTGCAGGAGCGCGACGAGCAGGTGCAGGGGCTCCATCGCGGCCTGCCCCCGGTCGACCGCCAGCCGCTGGGCGGCCGCGAACGCCTCCTGCGAACGGGTGGTCAGCTTGCTCTCCATGGTCGGTGCGGTCGGTCCTCTCCTCGGCGCGCCGGGGCTCCCCGGCGGGGATCGTTGTCGATCAGTCCAACGGACCGGTGGTTGAGTCTGTTCCGCTCAACTTGCGTCATGGTGCAGGACGTCGCCGAGCACGTGCACCGGAGGGGTTGACACCCGACGCAACTGCATGCCACGCGACCAGGTTGTCCCTACACTCTGGTCATGACGACGACGAGCGGGGAGCCGCGCCACCCCGCCCCGAGCGTGGCTCTGGACGACCAGCTGTGCTTCGCGCTGTACGCAGCGTCCCGCGCGATGACCGCCCGGTACCGGCCGATGCTCGAGGAGCTCGGGCTCACCTATCCGCAGTACCTGGTCATGATGCTGCTCTGGGAAGAGGACCACCAGACCGTCGGCCAGCTCGGCGCCCGCCTGGCGCTCGACAGCGGCACCCTGTCCCCGCTGCTCAAGCGGCTCACCGCGGCCGGGCTGGTCACCCGCCACCGCCGCGTGGAGGACGAGCGGTCGGTGGCCATCGCCCTCACCGACGCCGGCCGGGCCCTGCGCGACAAGGCCTTCGCCATCTCGCAGGACATGATCTGCGCGCTCGACCTGGACGTGGAGTCCTTCGCCGACCTCAAGCAGACGCTCAACGTGCTGACCCAGCGGGTCACCGAGGCGCCGCGCGCGGTGTGACCCGCCCGGTGGGTTGCCCGCAACCCACCGGGGTAGGGCCGCGGGGTCCCGCGCGCCGGCGAGACGACGCCGTCGCGCCCTCCGACCGGAAGGCAGCCCGATGCCCACCCGCTCCGCCCGCACCGCCTGGAACGGCACCCTCCAGGAGGGCTCCGGCCAGGTCGAGCTGTCCAGCTCGAAGCTCGGCACCTTCGACGTGAGCTGGCCGAAGCGCACCTCCGAGGAGGCCGGTGGCTCCACCAGCCCCGAGGAGCTCGTCGCCGCGGCGCACTCCGCCTGCTTCTCGATGGCCCTGTCGAACGAGATCGCGAAGGCCGGCGGCACGCCGCAGTCCCTCGAGGTCACGGCCGACGTCACGCTCGGCCTCCAGGACGGCGCCACGATCACCGGGATCACGCTGACCGTGCGCGCCGAGGTCGACGGCCTCGACGCCGACGGCTTCGAGCAGGCCGCGCAGGCGGCGAAGGTCGGCTGCCCGGTCAGCAAGGCGCTCGCCGCCGTCGACATCACGCTGGACGCCCGGCTGGAGTCCTGACCGCAGGACGGACGACGGCCCGCTCCCCGGCCGGGGAGCGGGCCGTCGTCCGTCCTCTCAGCGGGCGGTGCCGACCGCCTGGTCGTCAGCGAGCGCGGGGCGGGACTCGCGGGCCAGCCGCTCCTCGCCGCTCTCGGTGCGCAGGGCCACCTCGCGGATGAGCAGGATGGCCGCGACGGCGACCACCGCGATGACCGCGGAGACGAGGAAGACCCTCCCGGTCGCGTCGCCGTAGGACACCCGGATGAGCTCCTGGATGGCCGGCGGCGCGTCCTCCAGGCTCGCCAGGCCGACGCTGCCCGAGCCGCCGCCCGACGCGGCCGCCTCGGGCGGCAGGCCGGCGGTGATCAGGTCGGTCACCCGGTTGCTGAGCACCGCGCCCAGCACCGAGACGCCGATGGTGCCGCCGAGGCTGCGGAAGAAGGCCACCGCCGACGACGCCGCGCCGAGGTCGCTCGCGGCCACGGTGTTCTGCACCGCGAGGACCAGGTTCTGCATGGTCATGCCGATACCGACGCCGAGGACGAACAGGAAGACGCCGAGCAGCACCATGTCCGTCTCGTGGTCGACGGTCGCCAGCAGGCCGAACCCGGCGACGACGAGCAGCGACCCGGCCACCAGGAACCGCTTCCACCGGCCGTGGCGGGTGATGAGGATGCCCGAGACGGTGGAGGAGACGAGCAGGCCGCCGACCATGGGGATCGTCAGCAGGCCGGCCGCCGTGGGCGAGTAGCCCCGGGAGATCTGCAGGTACTGGCCGAGGAAGACGGTCGACCCGAACATCGCCACGCCGATCGCGACGCTGGCCACGATGGCGAGGGTCGTCGTCCGGTCGCGGAACAGCCGCAGCGGGACGATCGGCTCGGCCGCCCGCAGCTCGGTCACCACGAAGGCGACGATGGCGAGCGCGCTGCCGGCGAGGAACAGCGCCGTCTCGACCGAGGCCCAGGCGAAGCGGTCGCCGGCGAGGGTGACCCAGATGAGCAGCCCGGAGACGCCGGCGGTGAGGAACGCGGCGCCGAGGTAGTCGATGCGGACCCGCCGCCGGGTCACCGGCAGGTGCAGCGTGCGCTGCAGCAGCACCAGCGCCACGGCGGCGAAGGGCACGCCGACGTAGAAGCACCAGCGCCAGCCGAGCCAGCTGGTGTCGACGAGCAGGCCGCCGAGCAGCGGGCCGCCGACCGTGGCCACGGCCATGACCGCGCCGAGCAGGCCGGAGTACCGGCCGCGCTCGCGGGGGCTGATCATCGCGGCCATCGCGATCTGGACCAGCGCCTGCAGGCCGCCGAGGCCCAGGCCCTGCAGCACGCGCCAGCCGATGAGCGTGCCCACCGAATGCGACAGGCCGGCGAGCATCGAGCCGACGATGAAGACCACGATGGACAGCTGGATCAGCAGCTTCTTGCTGAACAGGTCCGCGAGCTTGCCCCAGATCGGCGTGGACGCCGTCGAGGCGAGCAGGGTCGCGGTGACGACCCAGGTGTACTGGCTCTGGCTGCCCCGCAGGTCGGTGATGATCGTGGGCAGGGCGTTGGAGACGACGGTCGAGGACAGGAACGCCACGAACATCGCCAGCAACATCCCCGAGAGGGCCTCGAGGATCTGCCGGTGCGTCATGCGGCCCTGCTGCTCGGCGGGCGCCTCCGCCGCCGCCGGGGCGGCGACGGCGGGCTCGCGGGTGGTGGTCACGGTGCTCCTGGTCGGTGCGGGATCGGGGGTGGACGGCGGCCCGGACGGGCGGGTGGTGGTCACGAGGCGGCCCCGACGGCGTGCGGGGAGCCGGCGGAGGCGGAGCGGACGGCGGACGGCGGCGCGGCGCGGTCGAGGTCGTCGGACAGCCGCTCGAGCAGCTCGGTGAGCCGGCGCGCGTCGTCCTCGTCCCAGTCGGCGAGGGCCCGGGTGGCCCACTCCGCGCGCAGCGCGCGGGTCTGGGCGAGGGCGGCGACGCCGGCGGCGGAGAGCCGGATGAGGGAGGCGCGGCCGTCGTGCGGGTCGGGGCGGCGCTCGACGAGGCCGGCGCGCTCGAGGGTGGCGACCTGGCGGCTGGCGACCGAGACGTCGACGCCGGCCTGCACGGCCAGCGCGCTGCAGCGCTGCTCGCCGTCGCGCTCGAGCGGGACGAGCAGCGCCCAGCCGAAGGAGGGCAGCTCCCCGTAGACGGAGTCCGCGGCCCGGCTGGACACGCGCCGGCCGGCGCGGACGACGCGCGCGACGCCGGCGGTGAGCCGCTCGCGCGTCCGGGAGGTGATGGGCATGGCGTCCTCGTGGACAAGGTGATTGCAGACCGCAACCATACATCAAGTTGGTTGTTGTCTACAACCGCTTACCCGCGCGGTGTGTCCCCCAGCAACGACGACGGCGCCCGGACCGGGGTGGTCCGGGCGCCGTCGTGGATCGTGCGGGGCTCAGGGAGCGGTGGCCGCGGCGTCCCCCGCCTCGCGGGCCTCGCCGAGCCGGTTGAACCGGGCCAGCAGCTCACCGAGCTGGGCGACGTCCTCGGCCGGCCAGCCGGACAGGTCGGCCTCCCAGCGCTCCCGGCGGGCCTCGCGGATGCGGGCGAGCCGGGCCGCGCCCTCGGGCGAGGGGGTGAGCACCTGCGCCCGCCCGTCGGCGGGGTCGGGCTCGCGGTCGACCATGCCGAGCGCGACCAGGGAGGCGACCTGGCGGCTGACGGTGCTCTTGTCCAGGCCGAGCCGGGTGACCAGGTCGCTGGCGCGCAGCGGGCCGGCGTCGGCCAGCAGCGCGAGCAGGCCGTAGGCCGCGCCGTCGAGGTCGGGGTGCAGCTCGCGGGCGAGCCGGGCCGAGATGGCCCGCGACCGGCGCAGCAGCAGGCCGATCTCGCGCTCCAGCCGCACGAAGGACTCGTGCTGCTGCTCCGGGCGCGTGCTGGTCACGTCTCCCTGGACGTCGACGGCGCCGCCGGGGTTCCCGTTCACCGCTGGGCCTCCCTCGGGCGCCAGACGACCAGCGCGGCCGTGCTCTGCCGCCGCACCGGCACGAGGTCGGTGCCGATCAGGTCGCGGCCGTAGCCGCTGCGCATCGCCGTCTCCGCGGCGATCCGCCGGTGCTCGGACTCCTCGAGCTCGGCGACCAGCTCGTGCACCCGCTGCTGCAGCGCCTCGACCTGGGACTCCAGGTCGATGATCCGCTTGATGCCGGCCAGGTTGACGCCGTCCTCCTGGGACAGCCGCTGGACCTCGCGCAGCAGCGCGACGTCGCGCGGGCTGTAGCGCCGGCCGCCGCCCGCCGTGCGGCCCGGGGTGACCAGGCCCAGCCGGTCGTACTGGCGCAGCGTCTGGGCGTGCATGCCGGCCAGCTGCGCGGCCACGGAGATGACGAAGACCGGCGCGTCGTCGGCGACGGCCCGGCCGGCGTCAGTGACGGCCCGGCCGGCGTCGGGGCGGTCGCGGCCCTCGGTCCCCGCGGCGCTCACCGGGCGCTCCCGCGGTCGGCGTTGCGCTGGGTGGCCGCGGTGATCTGCGGGCGCGGGTCGCCCAGTTCGGCGTCGAGGGTCTTCACCGCCCGCTCGGCCTCGGCCGAGAGCCGCTGCGGGACGGCGACCTCCACGGTCACCAGCAGGTCGCCGGTGCGGCCGCGGCCGGGCACGCCCCGCCCCCGGACCCGCAGCGTGCGGCCGCTCGCCGTGCCGGCGGGCACCTTGAGCGTGACGTTGCCGTCCAGGGTCGGCACGGTCAGCGTCGTGCCGAGGACCGCCTCGGGGAAGGTGACCGGCACGGTGAGCGTGACGTCGTCGCCCTTGCGGCCGAACAGCTCGTGCTCGCTGACGTGCACGACCACGAACAGGTCGCCGGCGGGGCCGCCGCGCCGTCCGGGGGCGCCCTTGCCGGCCAGCCGGATCCGCTGCCCGTCCTTGACGCCGGCCGGGATCCGCACGGTGATCGTGCGGGTCTGGGTGGTGACGCCGTCGCCCTGGCAGGTCGGGCACGGGTCGTCGACCACCTGGCCGGTGCCGCGGCAGTTGCGGCACGGCTCGGAGAAGGCGAACGCGCCCTGGCTGCGGCTGGTGACACCGGCGCCGCCGCACACCTCGCAGGTGTGCGGCGCGGTGCCCGGGCGGGCGCCGCTGCCGGCGCAGGTCGGGCAGGTGCCCGGGCTCTGCATCCGCAGCGGCACGGTGACGCCGAGGACGGCCTCCTCGAAGGAGAGGGTGGCCTCGGTCTCGACGTCCTGCCCGCGGGCCGGCCCGGACGCCGCCTGGGAGCGGGCCCGGGCCGAGCCCGGCGCGGCACCGCCGAAGAGGTTGCCGAACAGGTCGCCGAGCCCGCCGCCCCCGCCGCGCGTCCCGGCACCGCCGGCACCGCCGGCACCGCCGAACAGGTCGCCCAGGTCGAACGGCTGGCCGCCGCCCCCGCCGGGGAAGCCCCCGGGGAACCCGGCGCGCGCCCCGGCCCCGCCGGAGCCGAACAGCCGGCGGGCGTCGTCGTACTCGGCCCGCCGCTTGGGGTCGGACAGGACGTCGTAGGCCTCGGAGACGTCCTTGAAGCGCGCCTCGGCCTGCGCGTTGCCCGGGTTCTTGTCCGGGTGCAGGTCGCGGGCGAGCTTGCGGTAGGCCTTCTTGATCTCCGCCGCGTCGGCGCCCTGGGAGACGCCCAGCGCGGCGTAGTAGTCCTTCTCGATGAAGTCCCGGGTGCTCATCGGACGCCTCCTCTCTGCGTCTGGTGGCGACCGGTCAGCCGGCGGCCGGGGTCTCCCCCGGCACGCCGCCGCCGGTCGCCTCCTGCTCGGGGGCGGCCGCGCCACCCGCCGGCTCGGTCACGGACACCATGGCCGTGCGCAGCACGCGCTCGCCCCGGCGGAAACCCTGCCGCAGGACCGTCGTCGCGGTGGGCACGGTGACCTGGTCGGACGTGTCGTGCAGGACGGCCTCGTGCAGCGACGGGTCGAACGGGTCGCCCGCGACGCCGAAGGCCTCCACGCCCAGGCCGTCGAGCAGCCCGAGCACGCGGTCGGCGACCACCTTGAAGGCGCCGGTCAGGTCGCCGTGGTCGCGGGCCCGCTCGATGTCGTCGACGATCGGGAACAGCTGGGCGGCGAACCGCTCGGCCGCCTGGTCGACGACGAGCTGCCGGTCCCGGTCGACCCGCCGCCGGTAGTTGGCGTACTCGGCGGTGACCCGCTGCAGGTCCTCGGTGCGCTCGGTCAGCTGGCGCGACAGGTCGCCGTCCGCGGCGCTGTCGCCGACCGGCGCGGCCGGGGCCTCCGGGGCGGCGGTCTGGTTCTCGGTCATCTGCTCCCCTGGCGATGGGTGGGCCGGTGGCTGTGCCGGAGCCGGGCGGGGCGGGACGCCGGCCGGCTGCTCGCCGGCCGGCGTCCGCACCTCACCGCTGACGGGGTCGATCCGCCGCTTGTCCCGGATCACGACCCGCGGCTGCTCGTCCCCCTGGCTCATCGGCGGTCGGTGTCCTCGTCGACGATCTCGGCGTCGACGACGTCGTCGTCGCCGGACGGGGCCGACGCGCCGAACCCGTCACCGGAGGCACCCGCGGCACCGGCGCCGGCGCCGTCACCGGCACCCGCCTGGGCCTGCTGCGCGTAGAGCGCGCCGCCGACCTCCTGCGAGACGCGGGCGACCTTCTCCTGCGCCGACTTGATCGCGGCGATGTCCGAGCCGCCGAGGGCGGAGCGCAGCTCGGTCAGGGCCTCGCCGAGCTCCTCCTTCTTGTCGGCCGGGATGCGCTCGCCGTTCTCCGCGAGGAACTTCTCGGTCTGGTACTGCAGCGACTCCGCCAGGTTGCGGGTCTCGGCCTCCTCGCGGCGGCGCTTGTCCTCCTCGGCGTGGGCCTCGGCGTCGCGCATCATCCGCTCGATGTCCTCCTTGGGGAGGGCCGAGCCGCCGGTGATGGTCATCGACTGCTCCTTGCCCGTGCCCAGGTCCTTGGCGGACACGTGCACGATGCCGTTGGCGTCGATGTCGAAGGCGACCTCGATCTGCGGGACGCCGCGGGGCGCCGGCGGCAGACCGGTCAGCTCGAACATGCCGAGCTTCTTGTTGTACATCGCCATCTCGCGCTCGCCCTGGAAGACCTGGATCTGCACGGACGGCTGGTTGTCGTCGGCCGTCGTGAAGATCTCGGAGCGCTTGGTCGGGATCGTGGTGTTGCGCTCGATGAGCTTGGTCATGATCCCGCCCTTGGTCTCGATGCCGAGGGACAGCGGGGTGACGTCGAGCAGCAGGACGTCCTTGACCTCGCCCTTGAGGACGCCGGCCTGCAGCGCGGCGCCGATGGCCACGACCTCGTCCGGGTTGACGCCCTTGTTGGGCTCCTTGCCGCCGGTCAGCTCGCGGACCAGGTCGGTGACGGCCGGCATGCGGGTCGAGCCACCCACCAGGACGACGTGGTCGATCTCGCCGACGGAGACGCCGGCGTCGCGGATCGCCTGGTTGAACGGGGCGCGGGCGCGGTCGAGCAGGTCCTGGGTGAGCCGCTGGAACTCGGCCCGGGTGATCGTGACGTCGAGGTGCAGCGGGCCCTCGGCGCCGGCGGTGATGTAGGGCAGGTTGACGTTGGTCGACTGCGCGCCGGACAGCTCGATCTTGGCCTTCTCGGCGGCCTCGCGGAGGCGCTGCATGGCCAGCTTGTCCTTGGACAGGTCGATGCCGTTCTGGGCGTTGAACGTCTGCACCAGGTGCTTGACGACCCGCTCGTCCCAGTCGTCACCGCCGAGGTGGTTGTCACCGGCGGTGGCCTTCACCTCGATGACGCCCTCGCCGATCTCGAGCAGCGAGACGTCGAAGGTGCCGCCACCGAGGTCGAAGACGAGGATCGTCTGCTCGGTCTCGCCCTTGTCCAGGCCGTAGGCCAGCGCGGCCGCGGTCGGCTCGTTCACGATGCGCAGGACGTTGAGGCCCGCGATCTCGCCGGCCTCCTTGGTGGCCTGGCGCTGCGCGTCCTCGAAGTAGGCCGGGACGGTGATGACGGCGTCGGTCACCGTCTCGCCCAGGTACGTCTCGGCGTCCCGCTTGAGCTTCTGCAGGATGCGGGCGCTGATCTCCTGCGGCGTGTACTTCTTGCCGTCGATCTCGCCGGTCTGCCAGTTGGTGCCCATGTGGCGCTTCACCGACCGGATGGTGCGGTCGACGTTGGTGACCGCCTGGTTCTTGGCCGACTGGCCCACCAGGACCTCGCCGTTCTTGGCGAACGCGACGACCGAGGGCGTGGTGCGCGAACCCTCGCTGTTGGCGATGACCGTCGGCTCGCCGCCCTCCAGGACGGTGACGACGGAGTTGGTGGTGCCGAGGTCGATGCCGACCGCTCGTGCCATGGAGCTGGCTCCTCTTCCGTGTGCTCGGGTGGTGCGGGTGTCGTGGGGGTCGGTCGAGGGACCTCCCGCCTTGCGCGGGGTCCGCTCAACTTTCCTGCCCACCCTAACGGCAGACCGCGCGGCGGTGTTCCCGCGGGGGTGGTCGACGTCGCGAGCACCCCGACCGCCCGTCCTCACCGCGTGGTGCCGGACCTCGCACTGCAGGGCGAGGTCGGGCACCGCCGGTGAGGTCGGTGGCGTGGCGTGAGAAGAGCAGGCCGGGACGCGGCGACCGCGGCGTGACCGGCCGGCGTGAGCCCGGTCACTCCCCACCCGGCGGGCGCCCGCCCGGAAACACGCCACCGCCGTGTTCCACCGGGACCGGCGTGTTGCGGAACCGCACGTCAGACGGCTGACAGGTGGGCAGCGAGCACCGTCCAGCCGCCTGGGATCGGGGCGCCGCGCCCCTGGTTACTGCCGAGTAACCTGAGCGCACCCCGGCTATCGTGCTGGGCTGCGCGGGCACCGCCGCCCGCGCGTGATCCGCCCCCGGTTCACGGGACCGGAGACGGCGGCGGGACCCTTCTCGTCGTCCGGTGCGGACGGAGTCAACCGACGCCGCGAGGCGTGGGGAGAGGGAATCATGACGGGCCCCCTGCAGATCGTGCTCGGCACGATCAGCGTGCTGTTCCTCATCGTCTCGGTCGTCCTCGCCTACCGGGCCGTCCGCGCCATGGTGCGGATCATCCGCACCGGCCAGCCGGACTCGACCCGGAACGGGCCGGTCGGCCCGCGGCTGAAGACGCTCGCGGTCGAGTCACTCGGCCACACCCGGATGCTCAAGTGGTCGGCCATCGGCGCCGCCCACTGGTTCGTCTTCGTCGGCTTCTACGGCCTCTTCCTCACGCTGGTGGAGGCCTTCGGCGAGGTCTGGAACCCGGCCTTCCACCTGCCGCTCATCGGCGAGTGGAGCCTGTGGAACCTCTTCGCCGACATCATCGGCACCGGCACGATCGTCGGGATCCTGTACCTGATCTACCGGCGCCAGAAGGACCACCCGCGCCGGCAGGGCCGGACCAGCCGCTTCTCCGGCTCCAACGAGGGCCGTGGCTACTTCGTCGAGGCCGTCGTCCTCACCGTCGGCGTCTGCATCCTGCTGATCCGCGCGCTGAAGATCTCCTCGGACCTCACCGACGCGCCGGCCTGGTCGCACCCGTTCTCGGGCCTGCTGGCCACCGTGCTGCCCGACAGCCCCGACCTGCTCAGCGCCGTCGCCTTCGTGAAGATCGTCGTCTCGCTGACCTGGCTGGTCGTCATCAGCCGGATCCTCAACATGGGCGTCGCCTGGCACCGGTTCAGCGCCTTCTTCAACATCTACTTCAAGCGGAACGACGACGGCTCCGTCGCCCTCGGCCCGCTGCAGCCCATGACCTCGAACGGCAAGCCGATCGACTTCGAGGACCCGGGCGAGGACGACGTCTTCGGTCGCGGCAAGATCGAGGACTTCACCTGGAAGGGGATGCTCGACTTCACCACCTGCACCGAGTGCGGGCGGTGCCAGAGCCAGTGCCCTGCCTGGAACACGGGCAAGCCGCTGTCTCCCAAGATGGTGATCATGGACCTGCGGGACCACCTGTACGCCAAGGCCCCGTACCTGCTCGGTGAGAAGACCGCGAGCGAGACCGCCCCGGACTTCGACGTCCTCAAGCCCAGCGACGAGCAGGTCTGGGCCTCGGGCTACGCCCGCATCGAGGGCACCAACGACGCCCAGGCGCACCGCCCGCTGGTCGGGACCCTCGAGGAGGGCGGGGTCATCGACCCCGACGTCCTGTGGAGCTGCACCAACTGCGGCGCCTGCGTCGAGCAGTGCCCGGTGGACATCGAGCACATCGACCACATCGACGACATGCGCCGCTACCAGGTGCTCATCGAGTCCAACTTCCCGTCCGAGGCCGGCGTGATGCTGCGCAACCTCGAGAACCGCGGCAACCCCTGGGGCGTCAGCCCGAGCACCCGCGAGGACTGGATCAAGGAGGTCGACTTCGAGGTCCGCATGGCCGACGGCCCGCTGCCCTACGACGTCGAGTACCTGTTCTGGGTCGGCTGCGCCGGCGCCATCGACGACCGCGCCAAGAAGGTCACCAAGGCCGTCGCCGAGCTGCTGCACACCGCCGGCGTCGAGTTCGCCGTCCTGGGCTCCGGGGAGACCTGCTCGGGCGACCCGGCCCGCCGCATGGGCAACGAGTTCGTCTTCCAGATGATGGCCCAGGAGAACGTCGAGACCCTCAACGGCGTCTTCGAGGGCCGCGTGCCGGGCACCCGCAAGATCGTCACGACCTGCCCGCACTGCTTCAACTCGCTCGGCCGGGAGTACCCGCAGGTCGGCGGCGAGTACGAGGTCGTCCACCACACGCAGCTGCTCAGCCAGCTGGTGGAGGAGGGCCGGCTCACCCCGGTGACGCCGGTCGACCGCAAGGTCACCTACCACGACCCGTGCTTCCTCGGCCGGCACAACAAGGTCTACACGCCGCCGCGGGAGATCCTCGACAGCGTGCAGGGCCTCTCCACCCAGGAGATGCACCGCTGCAAGGACCGCGGCTTCTGCTGCGGCGCCGGCGGCGCGCGCATGTGGATGGAGGAGAAGATCGGCAAGCGGATCAACGTGGAGCGCACCGAGGAGGCCCTCGGCCTCGACCCGGACGTCATCTCCACCGCGTGCCCGTTCTGCATCACGATGCTGTCGGACGCCCTGACGGCGAAGAAGCAGAACGGCGAGGCCGCCGAGCACGTCGAGGTCCTCGACGTCAGCCAGATCCTGCTGCGCTCGATGGCGCCGGTCGGCGCCCCGGGCACCGAGCACGGCGCCGAGGTCGGCACCGCGGACGACGACGTCGCGGGCACCGGCTCGGCCGCCACGGGCCACGGCCAGGCGTAGCCGCCCGGACGCGCACCACCCCGACGGACGCCGCCGGCGACGGAAGGACCCCCTGCAGGGCCCCACCACTCGCACGCTCGCGGTGGGGCCCTGCAGGGGGCCGTCAGCCGGCGGCGTCCGTCGTCTCGGGGCGCGGGTCCTCCGGTAGAACACCGCGCGTGCTGCTGCACCTGAGGGTCACCGTCCCGCCCGACCGCACCGACGACGTGCGCGACCTGTTCACCCGCTGCCCCGGGACCGCGCACCTGACCGTGCTGCCCGGCGTCTCGGTCGAGCCGGCCGGCGATCTGGTCCTCGCCGACGTCGCCCGCGAGTCCGCCGACGCCCTCGTCGGGAGGCTGCGCGACCTGCACGTCGACCGCGACGGCGGGATCACCATCGAGGCGGTGGACACCGCCGTGTCGGCCAGCGCCGAGCGGGCGGAGGAGGCCGCGCCGGGGGACGGCTCGGACGCGGTCGTCTGGGAGCAGGTGGTGCGGACGACGGCCGCGGACTCGTCGCTGTCGGTCTCCTACCTGTCGTTCCTCACCATCGCCACGCTGCTGGCGGGGATCGGGATCGTGAACGACTCGGCGATCCTGGTGATCGGCGCGATGGTGCTCGGCCCGGAGTTCGCGCCGCTGGCCGGGCTGGCCGTGGCCCTGGTCGCCCGGCGCCGGAGGGTGGCCCGGGCGGCCGTGCGCGCCCTGGTGGTCGGGTTCGCGGTGGCCATCGGGGTGACGACGCTGGCCACCCTCGCCGCCCGCGGGCTGGGCTGGTTCGGCCCCGAGGTGCTCGCCGCGGACCGCCCGCAGACCGGGTTCATCACCGCGCCGGACCGCTGGTCGGTGGTGGTGGCGGTGCTGGCCGGGATCGCCGGGGTACTGTCGCTGACGTCGGCGAAGAGCGGGGCGCTGGTCGGCGTCTTCATCTCCGTGACGACGGTGCCCGCCGCCGCGGACATGGCCGTGTCGCTGGCCCTGGGCGGCGGTGCCGAGTTCGGGCGCGCGGCCCTGCAGCTGGGGATCAACCTCGCCGGCATCCTGCTGGCCGCCGTGGTCACGCTGCTCCTGCAGCGGGTGCTGTGGCGGCGGGTCCCCCAGGTGCTGCCGCGCTTCGAGGCCAGGCCGCACACGGGGCTGCGCACCTGAACGGTTGGCCTGTGCACCCGCCTCCGGGCGGGCCGGCCGCGCGGGGGACCATCGACGGGTGACCCGCACGGCCGACGACGCTCCCCCGATCCCGACGGCCGGTGAGCGGCGGCGCGGTCTCGCGCTGGTCGCGGTCGC
The DNA here is from genome assembly GCF_054050415.1 of Geodermatophilus sp. SYSU D01180. Lineage (NCBI taxonomy): Bacteria > Bacillati > Actinomycetota > Actinomycetes > Geodermatophilales > Geodermatophilaceae > Geodermatophilus > Geodermatophilus sp. SYSU D01180. The sequence goes on from NZ_JBJGZH010000007.1 coordinate 130,554, forward strand.
CATCGTGCTGACCGCCGCGAACCTGCGGACGGCGGTGAGCACCGTCGGCCCGGTGCTCGAGGAGCTGGAGCGCGGGCTGGGCGTCTCCAGCGCCGCGGCCGGCGTGGTGACGACGCTGCCGGTGCTGTGCTTCGCCGCCATCGGCTTCGCCGGGCCGCCGCTGGCCGCGCGGTTCCGGGACGCCCACGTGCTGGCCGGCGCGCTGCTCACCATGGCCGCGGGGCTGGTGCTGCGGGCGGTCGTCGACTCGTTCCCGCTGTTCGTCGCCGGCACCGTGCTGGCGATGGTGGGCGGGGCGCTCGGCAACGTGCTGCTGCCCGGCCTGGTCAAGCGCTGGTTCCCCGAGCGCACCGGCCTGCTGGTGGGCGCCTACAGCGCGTCCATGGCCATCGGCGGCGCCGTCGCCGCGATCTCCACCGCGCCGATCGCCGCCGCCGTCGGCCCGGGCGGCTGGCGGTGGGCGATCGGCGTGTGGGCGCTGCTGGCGCTGGTCGCCGCGGTGCCGTGGTTCCTCGCCCCGCGCTCCCCCGGCGCCGGCCGGGGCGCCCACCGCGCGGTGCGGATGGCGCCGCTGGCGCGCAGCCCGCTGGCGCTCACCCTGGCCGCGTTCTTCGGCCTGCAGGCGACGCAGGCCTACGTCGTCATGGGCTGGTCGGCGCAGTACCTGCGCGACTCCGGCCTGAGCGCGGCCACCGCCGGGCTGCTGCTCGGGATCAACTCGGTCGTCGTCATCCCGGTCAACGCGGTCACCCCGTCGCTCACCGTCCGCCAGCGGTGGCAGCGGCCGCTGCTGCTGGGCTTCATGGCCTGCTACGTCGTCGGCTGGGCCGGGCTGTGGCTGGCCCCGCGCACGCTGCCGTGGCTGTGGATGAGCGTGCTCGCCGTCGGCATGGGCACCTTCAGCATGGTGCTGGCGCTGATCGGGCTGCGCGCCCGGACGCCGGAGACGACGGCCGCGCTGTCCACGGTCACCCAGGGCTGGGGCTACGTGCTGGCCGGCGCCGGGCCGCTGCTGGTCGGCGTCCTGCGCGGCGTGACCGGCGGCTACACCGGCATGTTCGTGCTCGTCGCCGTCGCCACCGTCGGGCTCACGGTCACCGGGTGGCTGGTCACCCGGGACCGGTTCGTCGACGACGAGGTGCCCGGGTGGTCGCCGGCGGCGGTCAGCCCTGCGGCCGCCGGGTCTCCGCGCGGGTGAAGTTGCGGAACGAGCGCGACGGCGTCGGCCCCCGCTGGTCCTGGTAGCGGGAGCCGTACACCGCCGAGCCGTACGGGTGCTCGGCCGGGCCGGTGAGCCGGAACAGGCACAGCTGGCCGATCTTCATGCCCGGCCACAGCGTGATCGGCAGGTTGGCCACGTTGGAGAGTTCCAGCGTGATGTGGCCGGAGAAGCCGGGGTCGACGAAGCCCGCCGTCGAGTGGGTGAGCAGGCCCAGGCGGCCGAGCGAGCTCTTGCCCTCCAGCCGGGCGGCGAGGTCGTCGGGGATGGTGACGACCTCGAGCGTGGAGCCGAGGACGAACTCGCCGGGGTGCAGGACGAACGGCTCGTCGCCGTCGGGCTCGACCAGGGTGGTCAGGTCGTCCTGCTGCTGGGCGGGGTCGATGTGGGTGTAGCGGGCGTTGTTGAACACCCGGAAGTAGCGGTCGAGCCGGACGTCGATGCTCGAGGGCTGCACCAGCCCCGCGTCGTGCGGCTCGATGCCGAGACGCCCCTCGGCGATCGCGGCGCGGATGTCGCGGTCGGACAGCAGCATGGCGCGGAGTCTAGGGAGGCCGCCGCACGCCCCCTGCGGCTTCCCGCGGGACCAAGGTCCCGGCGTCCTCTGCTCGGGTGGTCTCCGGACGGTTCCTGCCGATACCTGCCGGGACGACCCGCCGGACGCAGGAGGACACCGCGTGCTGGACACCCACCCCCGGACCGCACCGCGCGCCGGCCGCCTCGCCGTGCGGCCGACGGGCGAGGAGCGGACCTTCGCGGCCGAGGAGCTCATCGTCTCCAAGACCGACCCGCGCGGGGTGATCACGTACGCCAACGACGTGTTCCTGCGGGTGGGCGCCTACTCCCTCGACGAGGTCATCGGGCAGCCGCACAACCTCATCCGGCACCCCGAGATGCCGCGCGCGGTGTTCGAGCTGCTGTGGGACACCCTCGCCGCCCGCCAGGAGCTGTTCGCCTACATCAACAACCTGGCCGCCGACGGCGCGCACTACTGGGTGCTGGCGCACGTGACGCCGTCCTACGGCGCCGACGGGTCGGTCGTGGGCTACCACTCCAACCGCCGCCGGCCCTCCCGCCGGGCGGTGGACCGCGTCCGCCCGATCTACGAGCGCCTCCTGGCCGAGGAGCGGCGGCACCCCAACGCCCGCGCGGCCGTCGCGGCGTCGTCCGAGCTGTTCGACCGGCTGATCGCCGAACACGCGGCGTCCTACGAGGACTTCGTGTGGTCGGTCGTCGCCCAGGAGGAGGACTGAGATGGCCCGCTCCCGCACCCGCTCCGACGCCGCGGAGCTCGAGGTCTACCGCGCGTTCGTGCGGCGGCTGACCGAGACCTGCGAGGCGGCCGCGTGCGGCGACCTGGAGGCCCGCGCCGTGCCGGTCGACGGCTCGGACGCCGTGCCGGAACTGGTCGCGCTGCGGCACGGCGTCAACCGGGCACTCGACGTCAGCGACGCCTTCGTGCGCGAGTCCCGGGCGGCGCTGGCCGCCGCCGCCGAGGGCCGCTTCCACCGCAGCGTGCTGCGCACCGGGCTGCACGGCGCCTACCGGCACGCGGCCACCGACATCAACACCGCCCGCGACGCCATGCGCGAGACCGCCGGGCGGGTCACCGAGGCGCAGACCTCGCGGCTGCGGCTGGCCGACGCGTTCGAGTCGGTGGTGCTGGCGATGAGCGAGCAGGTCGCGACGGCGGCCACGGAGATGAGCGCGTCGGCCGCCGGGCTGACCAGCGCGGCGTCGGCGGCGTCGGCCGAGGTGGGCAACGCGACCGGCACGCTCGGCTCCCTGACCCGCACCTCGGCCGAGATCCGCGAGGTCATCGCCCTCATCGAGTCGGTGGCCGCGCAGACCCGCCTGCTGGCGCTCAACGCCACCATCGAGGCCGCCCGCGCCGGGGAGGCGGGGAAGGGCTTCGCCGTCGTCGCCTCCGAGGTCAAGGACCTCGCCGACCAGACCGCGCAGGCCACCGAGCGGGTGACCGCGCAGGTCGAGGCGATCCGCGCGGCCTGCGACGACGTCACCGCCGTCATCGGCTCGGTCGGCACCACGGTCACCGACATGAACGGCCTGGTCGACGGGATCGCCGCGGCGGTCGACGGCACGGCGTCGCTCGGCACCGCGGACACCGACGTCACCGGCCTGTCGCAGATGGCCGAGCGGCTGCGCTCGGAGGCCACCGGGTTCCTGGCCGAGATGCGGCGCTGACCCCGGCGCCACCGGTGGGGTCCCAGGTCACGGATGTACCGTGCGAGCAGCGGGGAGCAGCTCGGCTCCCGAGGTCCTGACGCGGTCGCGGCGGTCCCGCCCGCGTCCGCACGGCTGAGCCGGGAGGTGTGCGTGGCTGCCGAACCCGTCGTGGGCGGTCGGGTCCGCGACGTCGCACCGGGTCCCGGCACCGACGACGTCTTCGCCGGCGGCAGCGAGAACGGGCGCCTGATGGCCGCCTTCGACTGGGCGGCGACGCCGCTCGGGCCGGTGGAGACGTGGCCGGCGAGCCTGCGCTACGCCGTCCGCACCGTGCTCGCCTCGCGGTTCCCCATGATCCTGACCTGGGGCCCGCAGTACACGCAGTTCTACAACGACGCCTACGCCACGCTCATCGGCGCGAAGCACCCCGGCGCCATCGGCGACGACCTGCGGATCACCCTGGCCGAGGGCTGGGCCGCGCTGCAGGAGCCGGTCGAGCGGGCGATGGCCACCCGCGAGGCCTCGTGGATCCCCCAGCTCCTGCTGCTGCTCGAGCGCGCCGGCTACCGCGAGGAGACCTACTTCACCGTCTCGCACGCCCCCGCCTTCGGGGACGACGGGGAGGTGGCCGGGATGCACGCGGTGTGCACCGAGGTGACCCGCCAGGTGGTGGCCGAGCGGCGGCAGCGGCTGCTGCACGAGGTGGCCACCGCGGCGGGCCGGCGCGAGGACGAGCGGGACCTCGCCGTCCGGGTGTGCGCGGCGCTGGAGGCCGACCCGCTCGACGTGCCGGTCGCCGCCGTCTACCTGGGCGACGACGAGGGCCGGCTGCACCGGGTGGCCACCGCGGGCGTCGACGCCGCGGCGCTGCCGGCGACGGTGGGCGCGGCGGCCGAGCTCGGCGCCGTCGACGTCGCCGCCCTGCACGTGCCCGGCGGGCCGTTCGGCGACGAGGTGGAGCGGGCGGTCGTGCTGCCGCTGGCGGGCGGGGCGGGCCGCGAGACGGTGGGCGCGCTGCTGGTCGGCGTCAGCCCCAACCGGGCGCTGGACGAGGAGCACCGCACCTTCCACCAGCTGCTCGCCGCGCAGGTCGCCGGCGCGGTCGTCGACGCGCGCGCCTACGCCGCCGAGCGTGCCCGCGCGGAGGCGCTCGCCGAGCTGGACCGGGCCAAGACGACGTTCTTCTCCGACGTCAGCCACGAGCTGCGCACCCCGCTGACCCTGCTGCTGGCCCCGATCGCCGACGCGCTCGCCGAGTCCGGCGGGGAGCTGCCGGCGCCGGTGCGCGAGCAGCTCGCCCTCGCGCTGCGCAACGGCCAGCGGCTCAAGCGCCTGGTCGACGACCTGCTGGAGTTCGTCAGCATCGAGGCCGGGCGCACCGCGGCGGTGCGGGTGGCCACCGACCTCGCCGCCTGCACCGTGGAGCTGGCCGGCGTGCTGCGCGCCGCGGCCGAGCGGGCCGGGCTGACCCTCGACGTCGACTGCCCGCCCCTGCCCCGCCCCGCCGCGGTGGACCCGGGGATGTGGGAGAAGGTCGTCCTCAACCTGGTCGCCAACGCGGTCAAGTACACCTTCGTCGGCGGCATCACCGTCTCGCTGCGCGCCGAGGACGACGCGGTGGTCCTGCGGGTGGCCGACACCGGCGTGGGCATCCCCGCCGCCGAGCTGCCGGCGCTGTTCGAGCGGTTCCACCGGGTGACCGACTCCCCCGCGCGCAGCCGGGAGGGCACCGGCCTGGGCCTGGCGATGGTCCGCGAGCTGGTCGCCCTGCACGGCGGCACCGTGTCGGTGGAGAGCGAGCCCGGCACCGGGAGCACCTTCACCGTGCGGCTGCCCTTCGGCGAGCCCGACACCGACACCCCGCCGCCCCCGTCGGCGCCCGCCGTCCGCGCGGCGGCGCTCACCCCGTGGGACGACGAGCCGCGCCGGCCCGCTGCGTCGCCCGACCCGCTGGGCACCGTGCTCGTCGTCGACGACAACGCCGACATGCGCGCCTACCTCACCCGGCTGCTGGCGCCGTCGTGGACGGTGCGGACGGCGGCCGACGGCGAGGCGGCCCTGCACGACGTCGCCCGGGTGCGCCCCGACGTCGTGCTGACCGACGTGATGATGCCGGGCCTGGACGGGTTCGGGCTGCTGCGCGCGCTGCGGGCCGACCCCGGGACGCGCGCCGTCCCGGTGGTCATGCTCACCGCGCGGGCCGGGCAGGAGGCCGCCGTCGAGGGCTTCGACGCCGGCGTCGACGACTACCTGCCCAAGCCCTTCGAGTCCGCGGAGCTGCTCGGCCGGTTGCGCGCGGTCCTCGAGCGCTCGCGCGGACGACGGGAGCCGGCGCCCCCGGCCGCGCCGTCGCCGTCCGCCCCGGCCGTCCCCGCACCGGTGCCGCCACGTCCCGGGGTCGCCGACGTCGTCCCGGCCGTCCCCGCGGCGCCGCCCCCGGCGGACCTCTCGGGCGCGACGACGACGGCCTGGCGGTTCCCCTCCAGCGCGTCGGCGATCCCGCCGCTGCGCCGCCGGCTCCGGGCGCTGCTCACCGACGCCGGCCTCGACGAGGACCGCGTCTACGACCTGGTGCTGGCCGCCTGCGAGGCCGCGACCAACGCGGTGGAGCACGCGCAGGACCCGCGCGAGCCGTACGTGGACGTCCGGGTCGCCGTGGACGACGGCGCGGTGGAGATCGCGGTGCGCGACCACGGGCAGTGGAAGGAGCGGACGTCGAGCATGGACCGCGGCCGCGGGTCGATGCTCATGAGCGCGTTCGCCGACATCACCGCGGTGCCGGGCCCGGAGGGGACCACGGTGACCATCCGCAGCCCCCGGCCCGCCGGCTGAACCCGGCCTGCCGACCTCTCCCGCCGCGCTTGCTACTCTGGCGTCCGGCCGTCAGGCCGTCGCGGGTGTAGTTCAATGGCAGAACATCAGCTTCCCAAGCTGACAGTGCGGGTTCGATTCCCGTCACCCGCTCTCCTCCGCCCCGTCCGGCAACCCGGTGGCCCTCCCCTCCCCCGCGTGGGACGGTCCGCCCGTGCCGTCGCTCCCCGCCCTCCGCGCCGTGGTGCTCGTCGAGGGGGTCAGTGACCGCGAGGCCGTGCTGGCCGCCGCGCGGGGCCTCGGCCGGGACCTGGCCGCCGAGGGCGTGGACGTCGTCGCGATGGGCGGCGCGCACGCCGTGCGCCGGCACCTCGCCGCGACCGGTCCCGGCGTCCGCGTGGCCGGCCTCTACGACCTCGCCGAGCGCGACGTCGTCCGCCGGGCGCTGGGGGTGCCCGACCCGGCGACGGCGGGGTTCTTCGCCTGCGTCGCCGACCTCGAGGACGAGCTGATCCGGGCGGTGGGGACGGCCGGGGTCGAGGCGGCCGTCGCCGAGCACCGCGAGGCCCACGCCCTGGCGACCTTCCGGCGGCAGCCGGCGCAGCGCGGGCGCCCGGCCGAGGCGCAGCTGCGCCGCTTCCTCGGCACCACCAGCGGGCGCAAGGCGCGCTACGCGCGCGCCCTCGTGGAGCGGCTGGAGCCCGCGGCGGTCCCGCCGCCGCTGCGCTCGCTGCTGGACCGGGTCTGAGCTCCCCGGGACCGCCACGGGCGGCAGCGGACAACCAGCGTCCGCCGCGCGGGCAGCCGCAGTACGAGGCACACGGTCAGGCGCCCAGCAGGACCGGCGTCCGCGCGTCGCCGCGCAGGTACTCGCCCCGCTCGTCGACGCGGTAGCGGGCGCTCTCCTCCGGCGTCGCCGCGACGGTGCGCAGCGCGGCCCCGAGCGCGGCGACGTCGTCCAGGGTCGTCCCGCGGTTGGCGCTGGCGCGCACGGCGCCGGGCAGCCGGACCTCGCCGGCCCGGGCCGCGTCGTGGAAGGCGCGGACCTGCTCCCCGCTCAGCTCCAGCAGGTGGGCCATGTAGGGGTGGGCGCAGAAGCAGCCGCTGCGCACGCCGATCCCGAACTCCGCGGACAGCCGGGCGGCCACCAGACCGTGCGGGAGGTCGTCGAGGAGGAAGGCCGCCACCGGCAGCCGGTCCCCCGTGGCGGGGCCGAGGCGGCGCAGCCCCGGGACCGTCGCCAGCTCGGCGTCCAGGGCCGCGGTGAGGGCGCGCTCGTGGGCGAGCAGGCCGGGCCAGTCCTCGGCCAGCTCCTCGGCCGCGGCGGCCAGGGCGACCGCGCCGACGACGTTCGGCGAGCCGGCCTCGTCCCGGTCGGGGGCGCCGGCCCAGACGACGTCGTCGAAGGAGACCGCCCGGACCGCGCCGCCGCCGACCAGCAGCGGCTCGCCGCGGCCGAGCAGGCGCCGCGGGGCGACGAGCGCGCCGGCGCCGAAGGGCGCGTACGCCTTGTGCCCCGACAGGGCGAGGGCGTCGACGCCGAGGGCGGTCACGTCGATCGGCCGGTGCGGTGCCAGCTGGGCGGCGTCCACCACCACGAACACGCCGCGCTCCCGGGCGGCGGCGGTGATCGCAGCCAGGTCGGGCAGCCAGCCGGTGACGTTGGAGGCGCCGGTGAGGGCGAGGACGCGCGGGGTCGGGCGCTGGTCCAGCGCGGCGACGACGTCCTCGGTCGTGAAGGTCCCGCCGGCGCCGACCTCGACCACCCGCAGCCGCGCGGCGCGCCGCCACGGCAGGAGGTTGGCGTGGTGCTCGACCGCGGTGGTGAGCACCACGTCGTCCGGCCCGAGCCCGAGCCGGAACGCCAGCGTGTTCAGCGCCTCGGTGGTGTTGCGGACGAAGACGGCCTCGTGCGTGGCGGGGTCCGCCCCGACGAAGGAGAGCACGGTCTCGCGGGCGGCCTCGTAGCGGGCGCTGGTGTACCGGGACTTCGCACCGGCGCCGCGGTGCACGCTCGAGTAGCGGGGCAGGAACTCCTGCACCGCCCGGGCCACCCGGACCGACGACGAGCTGGTGGCCGCGGCGTCGAGGTCGACGTAGCGGGTGAGTCCCCCGTCGGCCGTCGGGACGCGGACGTCCGCACCGACGAGCCGGCCCGGGGAGGTGTCGGGAACCAGTCGCATGGCCTACGCATCGGCACGGACCGGCCGGAATCGAGTCCGGTCGCGCGTCCCCGGCCCGCATCCACCCCTGGGGGTGAGCGCGGGAGGCCCGGCCTCAAGCGCGGGCGGCCGGTGACGACGTCCCTGGACATGGGTACGACTGCGTTCCGGCTCGACGGCGACCGGCGACGGCTGCGGGGCTTCCGGCTCACCTCACGGGTGTTCTGGGACCTCGCGGTGTGGATGGTCGGCCTCGGCATCACGGTCGGGCTGGTCTTCCCGCCCTTCGCCACGGGCCTCGGGGTCCCGGCCCAGTACGCCGACCGCCCGGTGTTCCGCGCGGCCTGCCTCGGTGCCGGCTTCCTGGTCGGCGGGCTGAGCTACGCGCTGTGCCGGTGCCTGGTCGGGGGGCGGCTGGCCGTCCTCAGCACCCACCTGCACTCGGTGGCGCAGACCATCTCGCACGCGAGCCGGACCGGGGACTGGTCACAGTCGACGTCGCAGCGGATCACCGTGGACTCCGACGACCAGCTCGGCGAGACCGCCCGGGCCTTCAACAGCCTGCTCGACGCCCTCGAGGCGGGCGAGCACTTCCGGTCGCTGGTGCGCAACGCCTCGGACGTCATCACCGTCGTCGATCCCGCGGGCACCGTCACGTACCAGACGCCGTCGGTGGGCTGGGTCCTCGGCTACCCGCCGGGGACGCTGATCGGCACCGACGTCCACGACCTGGTCCACCCCGAGGACGTGCAGGTCTTCCGCGAGCACCTCGCCCGCGTGGTCGCCGGGGAACCGCCGGCGACGTGGCCGGCCGCCCGCATGCGGCACCGCAACGGCTCCTGGCGCTGGACCGACACCGCCGCCCGCAACCTGTTCGACGACCCCGCCGTCAGCGGCATCGTGCTCACCACGCGCGACACCAGCGACCGCAAGGAGCTCGAGGACCAGCTGCGCGTGCAGGCCTTCCACGACCCCCTGACCGGGCTGCCCAACCGGGCGCTGTTCATGGAGCGCCTGCGCGCGGCGGAGGCGCACGAGCGGGCCACCGGCACCCCCGCGGCGGTGCTGTTCCTGGACCTGGACAACCTCAAGACCGTCAACGACAACCTCGGCCACGACGGCGGCGACGCCCTGCTGCGCGTGGTGGCCCAGCGGGTCGGCGGCTGCCTGCGGCCCGAGGACACGCTCGCCCGCCTGGCCGGCGACGAGTTCGCCGTGCTCATGAGCGGCACCCGCAGCGGCGAGCAGGCGCCCCTGGTCGCCGAGCGGGTGCTCGCCGCCCTCGCCCAGCCGGTCCACGTCGCCGACCGCGCCGTCCGCGCGAGCGTGAGCATGGGCATCGCCACCTCGGCCACCTGCGCCGCCAGCGGCCTGGGCCTGCTGCGCGCGGCGGACATCGCCATGTACGTGGCCAAGTCCGGCGGCAAGGGGCGCTACGAGACCTTCCAGCCCAGCCACCACGCCGCCCAGCTCGAGCGCGAGCGCCTGCTCGCCGACCTCTACCAGGCGCTGGACCGGCAGGAGCTCGTCCTCCACTACCAGCCGATCGTCGACCTGGCGTCGGCCACGACCAGCGGCTACGAGGCCCTGGTGCGCTGGCAGCACCCCACGCACGGGCTGGTGCCGCCGGCGCGGTTCATCGCGCTGGCCGAGGACAGCGGCCTGATCGTCCCGATCGGCCGCTGGGTGCTCCGGGAGGCCACCCGCCAGGCCGCCGCGTGGCAGCGACCGGACGGCAGCGGCCCGCGGATGAGCGTCAACGTGTCGGTGCGCCAGTTCCAGCACCCCAGCCTCGTCGGCGACGTCGCCGAGGCGCTGGACCGCTCCGGCCTGGACCCGCGGCAGCTGGTCCTCGAGATCACCGAGTCGCTGCTGGTGCAGGACGCCGCCGCCACCACCGGCAAGCTGGAGGCGGTCAAGGACCTCGGCGTCCGGCTGGCCCTCGACGACTTCGGCACCGGCTACTCGTCGCTGGGCTACCTGCGCCGCTTCCCCATCGACGTCCTCAAGATCGACAAGTCCTTCGTCGACGGCGTGGCCACGAGCCCGGAGGACCGCGCGGTCATCGGCGCGATCGTGCAGCTGGGCCAGACGCTCGGCCTGGACCTCGTGGCCGAGGGCATCGAGACCGCCGACGAGCTGGCCGCGCTCCGCGGGCTCGGCGTCGGGTACGGGCAGGGCTACCACCTCGGCCGTCCCCTGCCCGCCGCGGCGCACGAGGAGGGGGCGGATCCCGGGGCCGAGCGCCGCCGGCCGGACTCCCCGGGCGCCGCCCTGCGGGCCGCCCCGGCGCCCCGCACCGCCGGCGAGGACGTCCCGGCCGCGTCCCCGCGCTGACGCCCCGGCACGGCCGTGGACCGGCGGCCGTGCCAGTGTCTGCCCGTGCACCCGTCCCCCGGGGGCCGGGGATGAGCCCGGAGCCCTCCCCCGCGGCTCCCGGCGACCTCGTCGCGCGGCTGCGCGCCGCCGGCTGCGTCTTCGCCGAGGACGAGGCGCGCCTGCTCACCGCCGCCGCGGCCACACCGGAGGAGCTCGACGCCCTCGCCGGACGGCGGGTGGCCGGGGAGCCGCTGGAGCACGTGCTCGGCGAGGTCGAGTTCTGCGGCCTGCGGGTCTCCGTGGGCCCCGGCGTCTTCGTGCCGCGCCGGCGCACCGCGGCCCTGGTCGCGCGGGCGGTGGGGGTGGCGCGGGCGGCCCGGGACCGGCACGGGCGGGCGCCGGTCGCGGTGGACCTGTGCTGCGGCTGCGGCGCGGTCGGCCTCGCGCTGGCCACCGCCGTCGAGCTGGCCGAGCTGCACGCCGCCGACGTCCACCCCGCCGCGCTGCACCACGCCCGGCGCAACCTCGCACCCGTGGGCGGGCAGGTGCACGGCGGCGACCTGTTCGGCGCGCTGCCGCGGCGGCTGCGCGGGCGGGTCGGCGTCCTGGTGGTCAACGCGCCCTACGTGCCCACCGCGGCGCTGCCCCTGCTGCCGCCCGAGGCCCGCCTGCACGAGCCGCGGACGGCGCTCGACGGGGGCGCGGACGGCCTCGACGTGCACCGCCGCGTGGCCGCGGGCGCCCCGGCCTGGCTCGCCGCGGGCGGGGTCCTGCTGGCCGAGGCCGGGGAGGACCAGGCGCCGGGGCTCGCCGCGGTGCTCGCCGCCGCGGGCCTGCGGGCCGGCGTCCACGGTGCCGGGGAGGACGGCACGGCGGTCGTCACGGGGATCCGAGACGGCTGACCGGGCCCTTGGTCCCTGTCCGAGTGCGCCCCGTGTCGCGAGGATCACTGCATGGCAGATCCGACCGCTCCCGTTCCGCCCGAGGACCGGTCCGTTCCGCCCGTGGAGCCCGTCCGGCTCGTCCCGCAGCTGTCCCGCCGTCCCACGCCCTCGCTCGTCGTCCACGTCGACGGCTCGGCCTCCGGCTACGGCGCCCTGGTGTGGGCGCTGCGCGAGGCGGCCCGGCGCGAGGGGACCGTGCTCGCCGTCGACGTGGTCGACGGCGGGGAGCGGGCGCTGAACGGACAGCGCGCCGCCGCGGAGCAGGCCCGCGCCGTGGCGCTCGAGCGGATCGAGGCCCAGGTCGTCCGCGCCATCGGCGAGACCGGCGTGACCGGCCGCGTCCGCATCGCCACCCTGGAGCGGCCGCTGCTCGAGGCCCTGGTCGGGGCCGGGCGCGGCGGCGACCTGGTGCTGGTGAACGGATCGGGACGCGCCCTCCTGCGCCAGGTCACGCCGCGCTCACCGGCCCGCCGCATCGCCCACGGTGCGTGAGCCCCGGGGCGTGACTCCCCCGGCGGGCGACCGGCCGGGCGCGCACCAGGGACCCTCCGGACGGGCCGTGACCCCGCCCGGCCCGGAGGGCGCACCGCCGGCGCTCGCCGCCGGCGTGCGCGCGGCCGCGGCCGGGGAGCACCTCGAGGCGACGCTGCACGCGATCGTCGAGGCGGCGGTCGCGCACGCCGACGCGACCTACGGCGCGCTCGGCGTCCTCACCCGCGACGGGCGGCGGCTGGACCGGTTCGTCATCGTCGGCATGGACGCGGAGACCCGCGGCGGCATCGACCGCCTCCCGGCCGGCGCCGGCATCCTCGGCCTGCTGGTCGAGCAGCCCGAGCCGCTGCGCCTCGACGACCTCGGGTCCCACCCCGCCTCCGTCGGCTTCCCGGCCGGCCACCCGCCGATGCAGTCCTTCCTCGGGGTGCCGGTGTGCGTCCGCGACGCCGTCTTCGGCCACCTGTACCTGACCGAGAAGCGCACCGGCGGCCCGTTCACCGCGGCCGACGAGGAGGCGGTGCTGGCGCTGGCCGCCGCCGCGGGCCTGGCGATCGAGAACGCGCGGCTGGCCGAGGCCGCCGAGCGCCGCCGGGCGTGGGTGCAGGCCGGCACCGAGGTGGCGACCGAGCTGCTCTCGGGGGAGGACCCGGCCGAGGTGCTGCTCACGGTGGCCGAACGGGCCGTCGCGCTGAGCGACGCCGAGGCCGGGGCGCTGCTCATCGCGCAGGAGGGCGACCCCGAGGCGCTGACCATCGTGGCCTCGGCCGGCTACATGGCCGGCGAGCTCGACGGGGTGCGGGTCCCGCTGGAGGACACCCACGTCGGCCGGGTGCACCGCACCGGGCTGGGGGAGCTGGTGGAGGACGTCGCGGCGGACCCCGTGCTGGGCCGGCACGCCGAGGTCGCCGTCGAGCTCGTCCGCGGCGCCCGCTCCGCGGTCATCGTCCCGCTCGGCCCGGCCCTGGGGACCCTGGTCTGCCTGCGCCGCGCCGACCGCGAGCCGTTCGACGCCGAGGTCCTCGAGGCGCTGTCCGCGTTCGCCGGTCAGGCGGGGCTGGCCCTGGAGCTGGCGCGCAGCCAGCGGCGCGAGCGCCGGCTGCAGGTGCAGGCCGACCGCGACCGGATCGCCCGCGACCTGCACGACCACGTCGTCCAGCGGATCTACGCGACGGCGCTGACGCTGGACCGCATCGGCCGGACGCTGGAGGACGTCGACCCCTACGCCGCCCGCCGCATCGGGCGCAGCGTCGACGAGCTGGACGGGACGCTGGCGCAGATCCGCTCGGCGATCTTCGGCCTGCACGACGACGCCGTCCCCGAGGGCCTGGCCGCGGGGGTGGCCGACGCGGTGCGGCAGGCCACCGAGGGCTCCCCGGTGCAGCCCGGGCTCCGGCTGCGCGGCGACCTCGACGGCCTGCCGGCGGGCCTGGCCACCGACCTGCTGGCGGTGGTGCGGGAGCTCGTGACCAACGTCGTCCGGCACGCGGGCGCCAGCCGGGTCGAGGTGTCGGTCGAGGTCGGGGAGGACGGGCCGGGCGCGCCGGTGTCCGTCCGGGTCACCGACGACGGCCGCGGGCTGCCCGAGGTCACCGTCCGCAGCGGGCTGGCCAACCTGGCCGAGCGGGCCGAGCGCCGCGGCGGCCGGCTGACCGCGACCGGGGGGCCGGCGGGCACCGAGGTGAGCTGGACGGTGCCCGGGCGGGCGCAGCGGTCCTGAGCGCCCGCCCGGTCAGGAGGACCGGCGGCCGCGCAGCTCGGTGGCCAGGATCGCGGCCTGGGTGCGCCGCTCCAGCCCCAGCTTGGCCAGCAGGTGGCTGGTGTAGTTCTTCACCGTCTTCTCGGCCAGGCCCATCCGCTCGCCGATCTGCCGGTTGGTCAGCCCCTCCCCGATGAGCATGAGCACGGTGCGCTCCTGCTCGGTGAGCGCGGCCAGCCGCCGGTCGCCGTCCGGCCCGGCCGCCGGCCGCCGCCCCGGCCAGCCCGCCAGCGTGCCGCCGCCGGCGACCGTGTGCACCGCCGAGACCAGGTCCGCGCCGCGCACCTGCTTGACGACGTAGCCGGCCGCCCCCGCCGACGCGGCCGCGGCGACCGCCGCCTCGTCGGCGTAGCTGGACAGCACCAGGCAGCGGACGCCGGGCAGCCGCTCCGCCAGCCGGCGGATCAGCTCGGCGCCGTCGCCGTCGGGCAGCCGCATGTCCACGAGGACGACGTCGGGCCGGACCGCCGGGCAGCGCGCCAGGGCCTCGGAGACGCTCCCGGCCTCGCCGACCACCGCGAGCCCGGGGTCGTCCTCGAGGACCTCGGCCACGCCGCGGCGCACCACCTCGTGGTCGTCGACCAGGAACACACGGACGGACGCACCGGTGACCATGACCGACCCCCCTCAGCGATCGTGATCGCGATCACAGAGGGTAGTGCGGAAACCAGGGGTTTTGCGAGGTCAGGTCGGCAGGAGCAACGCTGCGTACAGGGTCAACCCCGGACCGAAGGCCATCGCGACCACCGGGCCGTCGACGTCGGCCAGCTCCTGCAGCACCAGCAGCACGGTCGCCGAGGAGCAGTTGCCGTGCTCGGCGAGCACCCGGCGGGACGCGGCGACCTGCGACTCGGCGAGGCCGAGCTCGTCGCGGACGACGTCGATGATCCGCGGTCCCCCGGGGTGCACCGCCCACCCGGCGACGTCCCCGACCCGCAGTCCCGCGCCGTCGAGCAGTTCCGCGACGACGTCGCCCACGTGCCGGGACAGCACGTCGGGCACCCGCGGGGACAGGCCCATGCGGAAGCCGAGGTCGGTGACGTCCCAGGTCATGTGGTCGGCCGTCGAGGGGTCGGTGCGCGCGACCACGCCGGCCAGCCGCCGCCCGCGCCCGGCGCCGGGCTCGACGACGACGGCGGCCGCGGCGTCGGAGAACAGCGCGTGCGCGACCACCTGGTCCAGGTCCCGCTGGGCCGGCTGCACGTGCAGGCTGGTCAGCTCGCAGCACAGCAGCACCGCCGGGCGGGAGCGCGCGGTCACGAAGTCGCCGACGGCGGCCAGCCCGGGCAGCGCGGCGTAGCAGCCCATGTGCCCGACCAGCAGCCGCTGCAGGCCCGCGGGCATGCCCAGGTCGCTGGCCAGCCGGATGTCCAGCCCGGGGGTGGCGTACCCGGTGCAGGTGGCGACGGCGAACAGGCCGACGTCGCCCGGCGCGAGGCCGGCGTCGTCGAGCGCCCCGGCGACCGCCTGCTTCCCCAGCGGCAGTGCCTCCTCGACGTAGCGGGCCATGCGGGCGCCGGTGCTCCACCGGCTGAGGTCCTCGTCGACCGGGTTGGCCACCGCGTGCCTCGTGCGCACGCCGGCGCTCGCCCAGATCCGCCGGGCGGCGCGGACGCCCTCGTAGTGGCGGGCGAAGAAGCCCTCCCACGCCGCGTCCTGGTCGAGGGTCGCCGGGAGGGCGGCCCCGGCGCCGGTCAGCACGGCGGCGCTCACCCGCGGGGCTCCCGGGGGAACGCGCTGCTCAGCGAGGTGATCACGCCCCGACCGTACGGGCGGAGGCGGTGCGGCGCCCCTCGGGTGGCGTGCCGTCACCCGGCGGACGCGCAGCGTCGCGCCGGCGGCCGTGGCCGGCGAACAGCACCGCCGTCGTGGGCAGCTCCCGCATCCGGACGACGTCGCGCCGGCCCAGCCGCCAGGCGACCAGGTCGCGCACCGACGGGCGCAGCCCCACGAGCCGCAGGTCCAGGCCGAGGCGGTCGGCGGCGGCGAGCAGCCGGCGCCGGTCGACGAACAGGGCGGGGTCGTGGATGCCCGGCGGCGGCCCGCCGGGGATCCGCTCCATGAGCCGGACGGCGATCAGCTCCGCCAGCCGGGTCGCGGCGATGGCGTCGATGACCAGCGTGCCGCCGGGGCGGAGCAGCCGCGCGGCCTCGGCGAGCACGGCGACGTCGTCGGCGACGTGCTCGAGGATCTCCCCGGCCACGACGACGTCGGCGCACCCGTCCCGCAGCGGCACCGCGAGCACCGAGCCGCGGACGGCGCACACCCCGTGCCGGGCGGCCACCGCCAGCCCGGCGGCACCGAGGTCCACGCCGACGTGCCGGTAGCCCAGGCGGGCGGCGTGCGGCGCCATGAGCCCGCCGCCGCAGGCGAGGTCGACCAGCACGGCGCCGGGGTGCGGCGCCGGGGGGATGTACCGGGCCCGGTGGGCGGCCAGCCAGTGCAGCATCGCGAAGCCCCCCGAGACCTCCCACCACTGGTCGGCCAGGTCGTCGTACTGGGCGGGGTCGTTGCGGCGGGGGTCGTCGATGCGCACGGGGCGGGGTCAGCCCTTCTTCAGCGGGTCGTGGCCCCAGTTCATCAGCGAGTACCGCCACCTGGAGTCCTCGACGTCCTCCTTCCCCGGCTCCTGGGCCAGGTGCCGCTGGACGTAGCCGTGGACCTTCCGCATGTGCGCGTAGTCGTCGTCGGTGAGGTCGCCCTTCCTCTTGTGCAGGAGCTCGACGATCCGCCGGCCGGACTCGTGCCCGGTGGACTCCCCCGACCCGCCGCTCTTCTGCCCCACCGACCCCGACTCGTCGGTGTCCAGCCACCTCTCCAGCTCCGAGGCGCTCATGTTGACCGCCTCGTCGAAGCCCTTCCTGATGGCGTCCCGGTCGTCGTCGGCCACGGCTCCTCCTCGGTCGGTCCTCCCCGGGCGGTACCGCGGCGCCGACCTCGGGAAACGGTGACCGGCGCACGTCCGGGTAGGCGGGCGCCGTCCCGGGTACCGGGGGGAGGTGGGGCCGGGCGAGGACGGCAACGGGAGGACGACGACGCGCGGGCGCGCCGGCGGCTCCGACGTCTCCACCGCGACCCAGAACGCCGAGGCGCGCGGCGAGAGCCTCGACCAGGTCCTCGACCGCAACCTGGCCGAGCTGCTGCAGGAGCTGCGGGTCGCGATCACCGGCGTGCAGGTGCTGTTCGCCTTCCTGCTCGGCCTGGCCTTCACCCAGCGGTTCACCGAGCTCGACGGCTTCCAGCTCACCGTCTACACCGTGACGCTGCTGGCTTCGGCGCTGGCGACGGTCGCCCTCATCGCCCCGGTCGCCTTCCACCGGCTGGTGTTCCGCCGGCGGCGCAAGGCGGTCCTGATCGTGGTCGGCGACCGGCTGCTCCTGGTGGGCCTGGCGCTGCTCGTGCTGGCGATCAGCTCCGGGGTGCTGCTCGTCCTCGACGTCGCCCTGGGCCGGGGGCCGGGCGTCGTCGCCGGGGTGGGCGTCCTGCTCGTCGGGACGGCGACCTGGTACGGGCTGCCCCTCTGGGCGCGGCGGCCGGACACCGCCCAGGAGCCCGGCCCGCGGTACGACGGGGAGCGGCCCGCAGACTGAGCGCCGTCGTCGCCGCGCTCCCGGAGGTCGCCCGTGTCCGTCACCGTCGTCGGCAGCCTGAACGAGGACGTGCTGGTCGCGGTCGGGCGGCTGCCCGGCCGGGGCGAGACCGTCGTCGGGCGGGAGGCGGTGCTCGCCCCGGGGGGCAAGGGCGCCAACCAGGCCGCGGCCGCGGGGCGGCTGGCCGGGTCCGGGGTGGCGATGGTCGGCCGGGTGGGCGACGACCCGGCCGGGGAGCGGCAGCGGGCGGCGCTGGCCGACGCCGGGGTGGACACCGCGCTGGTCCTCCCGACGCCGGGGCAGCCGACCGGCTCCGCGACGATCCCGGTCGAGGACGGCAGCGGGGAGAACCTCATCGTCGTCGTCCCGGGGGCCAACGGGGAGCTGACGCCGGCCGACGTCGACGTGCCGGCCGTGCGGCGGGCCGCGGTGGTGCTGCTGCAGCTCGAGGTGCCGCTGGCCACCGTGCAGGCGGCCGCGGACGCGGCGTCGGGCACCGTCGTGCTCACCCCGGCGCCACCGCAGCCGCTGCCGCCGGAGCTGCTGCGGCGGGTGGCGGTGCTGGTGCCCAACGAGCACGAGCTGGTGCAGCTGGCCGGCGCCGACCCCGGGCCGCGGACGCCGGCCGAGCTGGCCGCCCTCGCCCGCACCCTCGGCGCCGCGGCCACCGTGGTGACCCTGGGCGCCCGGGGGGCGCTCGTGGTGCCGGAGGACGGCCCGGTGCTGCTGCAGGCGCCGCCGCCGGTCGAGCCCGTGGACACCACCGGCGCGGGCGACTGCCTGTGCGGCGCCCTCGGTGCCGCCCTGGCGCGGGGCACGGACCTGGCCGGCGCGGTGCGCGAGGCGGTCGCGGCCGCGGCGCTGTCGACGACCGGGGCGGGGGCACGGGGGGCTCTGCCCGACGCCGACGCCGTCCGGGCGGTGCTGCCGCGGGTGCCCGCGGCGACCCGCGTGGACTGAGCCGGGGTTGGCGGGCGCGCAGGTGGGCAAGGCCTCCCCGACCGCACCGCCGCATCCCGAGGAGGACGCCGTGACCGAGCCCGAACGGCCGCCGCGCACGCCCGAGCGCGCGGAGGGCGACCCGCCCGGCGACGAGAGCGACGCCGGCCGCACCCCGCGCTCCGAGGAGCCCGCCGAGGGCCGGCCGCTGGGCGACGGCCCCGCCGACAGCCCCGACGTCTGACCGGACGGACCCGTCCCGCCCGGGGCGCGGCCCGGCCCGGCGACCCGGCCGCGCCGCGCCCCCGGGTGACGCACGCCCCACCGCCCGGGAGGGTGTGCCCCCCGCCCGGGGCTGCCTCCGCAGGCCGGGCAGGGGGCAGGCCGGCCCGCATGGACCAGGTGCAGCCCGAGGAGCCCGACGACCCCGCCGGCACCCCGCCGGCCCCGGGGGCCGGCGCCGCCGAGGCGGCCGCCGAGCGCGTCGTCCGGCTGCCGGCCGACCCGCGCCACACCCGCCGAGCCTGAGCCGCGCCCGGCGCGTCGTCACAGCGGTCCCACGCTTCACCACCGCCCCGACCTGCGCGTTCGCCCCTCGGCACCCACGAGCGCGCAGCCGTGCCGGGAGCCCGGCGTGCCGCGAACTGATCCGTCACGGCAGGCGGCACGATCCCCCGTGTGACCGCCGCCGCCCTCTCCTTCGCCGACGCCGACGCCGACAGCCCCTCCCCGGTCCGCCGCAGCCGCGCGGAGCGGGAGGCGATCGTCCTCGACACCGCGGAGCGGCTGTTCTCCGCCCGCAGCTCGCGCAGCGTCGGCATGGACGAGCTCGTCCGCGAGACGGGCCTGGGCAAGATGACCGTCTACCGGCTCTTCAAGAGCAAGGACGAGCTGGTCGGCGCCTACCTGGCCCGCAAGGCCGCCACGGTGCTCGGCCACATCGACGAGCTCCTGCTGCTGCACGAGGGCGACCCGCGCGCCGCGCTCCTCGCCGTCGTCGAGTACGTCGACGCCGACGTCACCCGCGCCGGCTTCCGCGGCTGCCCGTTCACCAACGTCAGCAGCGAGTACGACGACCCGGCGCACCCGGCCCGCAGCGCGGCCGCCGACTACAAGTTCGAGCTGCACGCCCGCCTCGAGCGGCTGGCCGAGCAGGTCGCGCCCGGCTTCGGCGAGGACTTCGCCGCCCAGGTCCACCTGGTCATCGACGGCATGTACCTCTCCGGCGGCCTGCTCGGCCCCGACGGCCCGGCCGCCCACGGCCGCGCGCTGGCCGAGCAGCTGACCGACGTCGCGGTCGCCACCTCCGCCGCGGTCGCCGCCGGGCCGGTCGCCGTCCCCGCCTGACCCCGGCGCCCGGCGGGTGGTCGCACCGCTCGCCGGGCGGGCCCGGTCCCGGGCCCGCAGGATGGGCCGGTGACCGTGGACCGCAGCCGCCCCGACCTGGACGACACGACCGTCGAGGGACTCGGCAGGCTCTCCGAGGCCCTGGAGACGATCGAGCAGGCCCGCGGCCAGCTCTACGGCTTCCACCAGCACTCCGGGAAGGCCGACCTGCTCCTGCAGGAGGCGGTGGAGCTGTTCCGCAAGGCCGGGCACACCGAGCTCGCCGACGACCTCGACCGCGACCTCGTCGGCCGCAACGTCATCGCCGACCGGTGGACCTTCCAGGTCGTCGAGGACTACGACGCGAACTACTGGTCGGTGTTCCGCGCCTTCGACGAGCGCGCCCGCGAGGAGCTGGCCGGCGGCGACCGGCACGTGTTCGAGGCCCGCATGAAGCAGCGCGAGCGCACCGCCGGGCACCCCGCGCACGAGGCCGGCCCCGCCCTCGACGACTGACGCCGTCCGGTCGCCGCCGGCCCGCCGGGGCCGCAGACTCGGGCGGGTGAGCACCCGCGAGCGAAAGATGCCCGAGCCGGACGAGCCGCGCTCCGTCGGCCCGCTGGGCAGCAGCACGTCCGGCCCGCCGGCGCCCGACTCCGACGGGCCCGAGGCGACCGGCCCGGCCGACGGCGCCGCCGGCCCGTCCTGGCCGCCGGCGGAGACCGAGCCGGCCGCGCACCGGGACTGATCCCCGCCCACCCGGGCGGAACCCGGGGGTCCGCTCCCCGCCCACCCGGGCGGAACCCGGGGGTCCGCGGTTTGAGGGAGCCGTCCCGCGGACAGTCCGCGATCATGACTGCTCCCGGTTCGCCCGCCGACCCCCGGTACCCGACGTCCGGCACGTCCGCGCCCGGCAGCGACCCGCTCGCCGGCGGCTACGGCACCCCGTCGACGTCCGCCGGCACCACCCCCGCCGGCACCTCGCCCGCGACGACGCGCCCCTCCGGGCCCTCGCGCGCCGGGGCCGCCGGCCGCACCGTCGGCCGCGGCCTCGCCCTCGGCCTGCTGCTGTTCGTCACCGTGCTGCTGGTGCTGTTCGTCGTGTTCAACGGCCAGACGGTGCAGATCAGCCTCGTCTTCGGTGACGTGCAGGCGCCGCTGGTGGTGGCGCTGCTCATCGCCGCGGCGCTCGGGGCGCTGGTCGCCTCGCTGGCCGGCCTCGTGCTGCGCGCCCGCCGCCGCAACCGCTGACCCCTCCCGGCCCGGGACGCGCCTGACCCCTGCGAGCGTGTCCCGGGCCGCGGCCTTGCTCCTGGTTACCCGCCGGTAATAACGTTCGTTACCGGCGAGTAGGTACCCCTGCCGCCGTCCCCCCGGTAGGAGCAACGGAGCCAGACCGCATGAGCCACTACACCGCGAACCTGCGGGACCTCGAGTTCAACCTCTTCGAGTTCCTCGACACCAAGGACCGGTTCGGCACCGGCCCGTTCGCGCAGATGGACGCCGAGACCGCGCGCGGCGTGCTCGCCGAGATCCGGCGCCTGGCCGAGGGACCGGTCGCCGAGAGCTTCACCGACGCCGACCGCAACCCGCCGGTGTTCGACCCCGCCACGCACTCGGTGACGCTGCCCGAGTCGTTCAAGCGGTCCGTGCGCGCCCTCGAGGACGGCGAGTGGTACCGCCTGGACCTGCCCGAGGAGCTCGGCGGCTTCGGTGCCCCGCACGCCCTGACCTGGGGCGCCTTCGAGATGGTCCTCGGCGCCAACCCCGCCGTCTTCATGTACGGCGCGTGGGCCGCCTTCGCCGCCGTCCTGCACGAGCTCGGCACCGCCGACCAGAAGCGGCTGGCCGAGCTGATGATCGAGCACAGGTGGGGCGCCACGATGGTGCTCACCGAGCCCGACGCCGGCTCCGACGTCGGCGCCGGCCGCACGAAGGCCGTGCGGCAGGAGGACGGCTCCTGGCACATCACCGGCGTGAAGCGGTTCATCACCTCCGCCGAGCACGACCTGTCCGACAACATCGTCCACCTGGTGCTGGCCCGCCCCGAGGGCGCGAAGGCCGGCACGAAGGGCCTGTCCCTGTTCGTCGTCCCCAAGTTCCACGTCGACCTCGAGACCGGCACGCTCGGCGAGCGCAACGGCGTCCACGTCACCAACGTCGAGAAGAAGATGGGCCTCAAGGTCTCCACGACCTGCGAGCTCACCTTCGGCGACGGCCCGGTCCCGGCTCGGGGCTGGCTGGTCGGCGAGGTGCACGACGGCATCGCCCAGATGTTCAAGGTCATCGAGCACGCCCGGATGTTCGTGGGCACCAAGGCGATCGCCACCCTGTCGGCGGGCTACCAGCAGGCGCTGGCGTTCGCCAAGGAGCGGGTGCAGGGCGCCGACCTCACCGCCACGTCGAAGGACGCCCCGCGGGTGACCATCACCCACCACCCCGACGTGCGCCGCTCGCTGATGCTGCAGAAGTCCTACGCCGAGGGCATGCGCGCGCTGTACCTCTACGCGGCGAGCTTCCGCGACCAGGTCACCGAGGCCGAGGCCGCCGGCACCGCCGACAGCGAGGAGGCGCGGCTCGCCGCCCGCGTCAACGACCTGCTGCTCCCCGTCGTCAAGGGCTTCGGCTCCGAGCGGGCCACCCAGCTGCTCACCAGCGAGTCGCTGCAGACCCTCGGCGGCTCGGGCTACCTGCAGGACTACCCGATCGAGCAGTACATCCGGGACTCCAAGATCGACACCCTCTACGAGGGCACGACGGCGATCCAGGGCCAGGACTTCTTCTTCCGGAAGGTCGTCAAGGACGGCGGCGTCGCGCTGGCCTGGCTGGCCTCGCAGATCCAGGCCACCCTCGACGCCGAGGCCGGCAACGGCCGGCTCAAGGAGGAGCGGGCCCACCTCGCGACCGCCCTCGGCGAGGTCCAGGGGATGCTCACCGCCATGTTCGGGCAGCTCGCCGGCGCCCAGCAGGACACGACGAAGCTCTACGCGGTCGGCCAGAACACCACCCGGCTGCTGCTGGCCGTCGGCGACCTGGTCACCGCGTGGCTGCTGGTGCGCCAGTCCGAGGTGGCGCTGGCCGCCCTGGCCGGCGAGGTGGGCGAGAAGGACCGGCTGTTCTACGAGGGCAAGCTCGCCGCCACCCGCTTCTTCGCCACCCAGGTGCTGCCGCGCCTGGCCGGCGAGCGGGCCGTCGTCGAGGCCACCGACAACGCCCTGATGGAGGTCCCCGAGGGCGCCTTCTGAGCGCACCCCGCACCTCCTGGCGGCCGCCGTCCCCTCGTGGGACGGCGGCCGTCGTCGTGTCGGCACCTCGACGGCGGGCCGTTTCGCGGGGACGACGGCGGGCATGGCCTCCCGCGACAGCGCCGTCGGACAGGAGGCACGATGACCGACCCGCAGGGCAGTGACCGCATCCAGCAGGACGTCCCGACCGCGTCGGGCTCGGGCGACAACAGCAGCACCGGGACCGGCTTCGACGACGTCCCCCTGACCCGCGACGAGGCCCTCGAGCGGGACGCCGCCTCCGGCGACGACCTGCCGGCCAGTGCCGACAGCGACGTCGCCCGGGCCCGGACGGACGGCCCGTCCGGCGAGGTCCCGGGACCCACGCCCCGTTCCGGAGGGAGATCGGACTGATGAGCGAGACGGACCACACCGGCTACCGCGAGTCCCCGGACACCACCGACGGTCCGACCGCGAGCAACATGGTCGACGGTGTCACCGGCGAGGACCGGTCCGACGGCGGTGAGCAGGACACGACCCTCACCACCGACGACGACGCCCAGCGCGACGACTCCGTGGTGCGCGGCGGCAACGAGGCCAGCTAGACCGCACACGCCGCGGGGCGCCCCCGATCCCGGATCGGAGGCGCCCCGTGGCGTGTGCGCTGCGGTCAGACCCGGGCGGCCGACCGGTCCGCCGTCTCGACGGCGTCGTCCGCGGCGAGGTCGCGGACTCGGGTCTCGCCGTAGGCGAGGACCGCCACGAGCGTGATGACGGCGCAGACGGCCAGGTAGACGGCCACGCGCGTCGGGCTCGGGTCCTCGAAGCTGCCGAGCAGGGCGACCGCGATGAGCGGGGCGGGCGCGCCGGCGACCAGCGAGGCCAGCTGGGCGCCGATGGAGACGCCGGTGTAGCGGGCCTTGGTGCCGAACAGCTCGGAGAAGAACGCCGCCTGCGGGCCGTACATGGCGCCGTGGAAGAGCAGGCCCACGATCAGCGCCAGCACGACGAGGGCGAAGCTCCCGGTGTCGAACAGGCCGAACAGGGCGAAGCCCCAGATGCCGGTGCCGGCGGCGCCGAGGAGGTACACCGGCCGGCGGCCGACGCGGTCGGACAGCGCGCCCCACATCGGGATGGTCACCAGGTGCACCGCGGACGCGATGAGCAGCGCGTTGAGCGCGAAGGAGGCGTCCAGGCCGAGCGCCTTGGTGAGGTAGGCCGTGGTGAACGCCGTGAGGATGTAGAAGGCGACGTTCTCGGCGATGCGGGCGCCCATGGCGACGAGCACCTCGCGCTTGTAGCGCTTGAGGACGACGGCGATCGGCGCCTGCTCGGCCGCGCCGGTCTCCCGGGCCTTCGCCTCGGCGACGCGCTGCGCCTCGAGGAACACCGGCGACTCGCTGACCGCCAGCCGCACCCACAGGCCGACCAGGATGAGCACGGCCGACAGCAGGAACGGGATGCGCCAGCCCCAGGACTCGAAGGCCGCGTCGGACTGGAACGCCGCCAGCAGCGCGAGCACGGCGGTGGAGAGGAGCTGGCCGGCGGGCGCCCCGGCCTGCGGCCAGGAGGCCCAGAAGCCGCGGTTCTCGGGCCGGCCGTGCTCGGAGACGATGAGGACGGCGCCGCCCCACTCGCCGCCGAGGGCGAAGCCCTGCACCAGGCGGAGGAACACCAGCAGCAGCGGGGCGAGCCCGCCGACGGTCGCGTAGGTCGGCAGCAGGCCGATGGCGAAGGTGGCGCCGCCCATCATGAGCAGCGAGACGACCAGCAGCTTCTTGCGGCCTACCCGGTCGCCGAAGTGGCCGAAGACCAGCGCACCGATCGGGCGGGCCGCGAAGCCGATGGCGTAGGTGCCGAAGGCCAGCAGCACGGCGGCGAAGTCGGAGGAGTCGGGGAAGAACAGCGGGCCGAAGACGAGCGCGGCGGCCGAGCCGTAGAGGAAGAAGTCGTACCACTCGACGGTGGTGCCGATGATGCTCGCACCGACGACGCGGCCGAAGCTCCGTCTCTGGTGGGTCTGGGCGGGTGCGGACACGCGGTTCTCCTCGGTGGACGGATCCGGACCCGATCGACGCTAGGAAGCGCCCGGGGGCCTGCCCATGTGCCGGAGGCCAGTTCTGTGAACCAGGTCATGTGGTCCGCCGACATGTCCCGACGCCGACCCGTGCCACGACCGGCGGGGACACCCGGTGTGGGCGGCACCCATCCCTGAGGCCGGAGGTGTGTGTGCCGCCGCCGTGGGAGGGGCCGGACCCGCGGCCTAGCGTCGCCGCCATGAGCGCGAAGGACCTCGAGGGGCGGCGGGCGATGGTGACCGGCGGGGGGTCGGGCATCGGCCGCGCGGTCGCCGCCCGGCTGGCCGAGGCCGGTGCCACGGTGGTCGTCGTCGACCGGGACGGCGCGGCGGCCGAGGAGGTGGCCCGCACCGTGGGCGGCAGCGCGGTCGCCGTCGACCTGTCCGACCTGGCCGCCGTCGACGCGCTCGACCTCGACGTCGACGTGCTGGTCAACAACGCCGGCTTCCAGCACGTCGCGCCGCTGCACGAGTTCCCCGTCGAGGTCTTCTCCACCGTCCAGCGGCTCATGGTCGAGGCGCCGTTCCGGCTGGTCCGGGGCGCGCTGCCGCACATGTACCGGCGCGGCTGGGGCCGGGTGGTCAACGTCAGCTCGGTGCACGGGCACCGGGCCTCGCCGTTCAAGTCCGCCTACGTCACCGCCAAGCACGCGCTCGAGGGCCTGTCGAAGGTGGTCGCGCTCGAGGGCGCCCCGCACGGGGTCACGTCCAACTGCGTGGCCCCGGCCTACGTGCGCACACCGCTGGTCGAGGGGCAGATCGCCGACCAGGCCCGCAGCCACGGGATCTCCGAGGACGAGGTCGTCGAGCAGGTGATGCTCGCCCCGGCGGCGCTCAAGCGGCTGATCGAGCCGGCCGAGGTCGCCGACGCCGTCGCCTGGCTGTGCTCGCCCGCCGCGGCCTCGGTCACCGGCACCTCGCTGCTCATGGACGGCGGGTGGACCGCCCACTGATGGCCCGGCCGGTGACAATGCCGGTCGTGGCCCGGACCGCAGCGCTGCCCGCCGACGGCCCCGGCCGCGCGCCCCGGGTCCCCTCGGCGGCCGCCGAGTACCTGCAGATGGTCCTCGACGACGCCGCGGCCATCGAGTACGAGGGCCCGCTGGTGCGCGCCCGGGCCGCGGGCGCCGACCCCGCCACGCTCGCCGAGCTGGAGCAGGTCCGGCTGCTGGCCCTGCAGGTGCGCGCCGCCTTCGCCGCGCGCCGCCGGCGGGAGTCGGAGCTGTCGGCGCTGTTCGACACCGCGAGCGACCTCGCCACGCTGCGCGGCGTCGACTCGGTGCTCACCGCGATCGTCCGCCGCGCCCGCCAGCTGCTGGGCAGCGACGTCTCGTACCTGACGCTCAACGACGACGCCCACGGCGACACCTACATGCGGGTGACCGACGGCTCGGTGTCGGCCCGCTTCCAGGCGCTGCGGCTGCCGATGGGCGAGGGGCTGGGCGGGCTGGTGGCCCAGACGGCGGCGCCCTACGCGACGGCGAGCTACTTCACCGACGCCCGGTTCCACCACACCGACGACATCAACGGCGGCGTCCGCGAGGAGGGCCTGGTCGCGATCCTCGGCGTGCCGCTGATCCGCGGGTCGCAGGTCATCGGGGTGCTCTACGCCGCCGACCGCGCCGAGCGGACCTTCGACCGGTCCGAGGTGGCGCTGCTCGGCTCGCTGGCCGCGCACGCCGCGATCGCGCTGGACAACGCGCGGCTGCTGGAGGAGACCCGGGCCGCCCTCGAGGAGCTGTCGGCGGCCACCCGGGAGCTGCGGGCGCACACCGAGTCGGTGGAGCGGGCCGCGGGCGCGCACGACCGGTTCATCGACGTGGTGCTCCGCGGGGGCGGCGTCGAGGGCGTGGCCGCGGCCGTGACCGACGCCCTGGGCGGGCGGATCACGGTGATCGACGAGGAGGGCCGCCCGTCCCCCGCGGCCGACGGCGGCGGCGCGCTCCCGCCCGACCCCGCCGGGGCGCTGGCGTTGGCCCGGTCCACCGGCCGCACCGTGCGCGACGGCGACTGGTGGACCGCGGCGGTGACCGTGGGCAGCGACCTGCTCGGCGGGCTGGTGCTGCAGCGCGAGGGCGACCTGTCCGACGCCGACCAGCGCATCCTCGAGCGCGCCGCGCTGGTGACCGCGCTGCTGCTGCTCATCCGGCGCACCGCCGGCGAGGCCGAGGGGCGGGTGCGCGGCGAGCTGCTCGACGAGCTGCTGACCGTGCCGCTGCGCGACCCCGACGGCCTGCGCGAGCGCGCCCGCCGGCTGGGCACCGACCTGGACCGGCCGGCGTCGGTCGTCGTCGTCCGGGTGGAGGAGCGCTGCCGCGGCCGGGCGCTGGCCGCCGCCGCCCACCTGGCCGCCACCCGCGGCGGGCTCGCCGGGGTCCGCGACGGCCGCGTCGTCCTGTGCCTGCCCGACCTCGCGCCGGGGGCGGCGGCCGCGCTGGTGCGCCGGGAGGTCGCTGCGGCGGTCGGGCGGCCGGTCACCGCCGGCGGCGCCGGGCCCGCGCTCGGCCCGGCCGCGGTGGCCGGCGCCTGGGCCGAGGCCGCGCGGTGCGCCTCGACGCTGGAGGCGCTGGGCCGCACCGGGGAGTCGGCGAGCGCGGGCGAGCTGGGCTTCGTCGGCCTGCTGGTGGGCGAGGGCCGCGACGTGCCCGGCTTCGTGCAGGCCACGCTGGCGCCGGTGCTCGACTACGACGCCCGCCGCGGCACCGACCTGGTCGCCACGCTGCGGGCCTGGTTCGACGCCGGCGGCTCCCCCGCGCGGGCGGCCGAGGTGCTCAGCGTGCACGTCAACACGGTCACCCAGCGGCTGGACCGGGTGGGCCGGCTGCTGGGCCGCGACTGGTCGGCGCCGGAGCGGGCGCTGGAGGTGCAGCTGGCGCTGCGGCTGCACCGGCTGACCGCCGCCGAGGGCGTGTGACCGGTCAGGCGGGGCCGAAGCCCCCGGGGACGATCGTGTTCACGATGTCGTGGTGCTTGCCGCAGCGCCGGCAGACCTTCTGGTCCGGGCCGCGCAGCCGCTCGTCGTCGGGGTGCCGCTGCACGTAGGCGTGCAGCCCCAGGCGGCAGAGCAGCGGCTTCGGGGTGGTCCGCGCGTCGCCGGCCATGGCGATCGCCTCCCTCGTGGCAGACCCCCAGGCTGGCACCGTCCCGCCCCCGGCCGGTGGGCCGGAGGACCCTCCTACCCTGGTCCGGTGACCGCCGTCCTGCCCTGTCTGCCGGCGGCCGAGTGGACGGCGCGGGCGGCCGCGCACGACGCGCGGGTGGAGCGGTGGACCGCGCCGCACCGCGACCGCCGCCGCCGGGGCGAGGCGCACCCGGTGCTGGACTTCCTGTTCACCTACTACTCGGAGACGCCGTCGCGGCTGCGCCGCTGGCACCCGGGCGCGGGCGTCGCGCTGGCGCCGTCGGCGGAGGGACCGGCGCCGCACGCCGCCTGGCGCTGGTACGCGACCGGCGACGACGGCGCGGTGCGGCTCGACGTCGCGGCGTACCTGGCCGACCGCGCGCCGACCGTCCGCTTCGTGCGGGACCTGCTCGCCGCCACCGCGTCCCGGCCGGCGCAGACCGGCTGCTTCGGGCTGCACGAGTGGGCGATGGTGCACCGCGCGGACGAGCGGCGGCACGCGGTCCCGCTGCGGCTGGGACGGGCGGGCACCGACGCCGTCGTGGAGGCGCACGCGATCCGGTGCAGCCACTTCGACGCGTTCCGGTTCTTCACGCCGTCCGCCGTGGGGCTCAACCGGCTGCGGCCGACGCGGGAGACGCAGGTCGCGATGGAGCAGCCGGGCTGCCTGCACGCGACGATGGACCTCTACAAGTGGGCCTACAAGCTCTCCCCCGCGGTGCCCGGCGAGCTGGTCGCCGACTGCTTCGAGCTCGCCGTCGAGGTGCGCGAGCTGGACATGCGGGCCTCGCCGTACGACCTGGCCGACCGCGGGTACGCCCCCGTGCGGATCGAGACGGCCGAGGGCAAGGCGGAGTACGTCACCGCACAGCGGGGCTTCGCCGAGCGCGCCGCCCCGTTGCGGCGGCGGCTGGTCGAGGTCTGCGACGTGCTGCTGGCGTCCTAGCCCACCGCGGCGCGTCCTGGCTCACGGTCGGCGGTGAGCCAGGACGCAGCACGATCAGGTCACCTGAGCGTGCCGCGGAGCCCGCGTCAGACGCCGTCGCGGGGGCCGGCCGCGCCGACCCCGACCCCGCGGGCCGCCGTCTCGCGCAGCTGCTCGACCACCCGGCCCGGCGGCGGGGTCTCCCCGCCGGTGGGCGCCGAGGGCCGGCGGCCCGAGCGGCGCTCGCGCAGCCGGGCGACCAGGCCCGCGATGCCGCCCGGCACGAAGAAGACGACCACCACGAACAGGGCGCCGAGCAGGAACAGCGGCTCCGACAGCGGCACCCGCAGCCAGGCCGGCAGGTCCTGCACGGCGGGCGAGGAGGCGAGGTCGGTGAGCCGGCTGTCGAGGTAGGTGTAGAGGACGCCGCCGAGCACCGCGCCCCACCGGCTGCCCGCGCCGCCGAGCACCACCATGACCAGCAGGCCGAGGGTGAAGTCGGCGGTCGTGGTCCGGGGCGTGGAGCCGCCGAGCAGCAGCAGGTGCACCACCCCGCCGAGCGCCGCGAGCAGGCCGGCGAGGACGAAGACGACCAGCTTGAACGAGTAGGGGCGCAGGCCCAGCACCTCTACGCGGCGCTCGTTCTCCCGGATCGCCTGCCACACGCGACCGGCCCGCGAGCCGGTCACCCACGCCACGACGACGTAGACGACGGCGAGGTAGGCCAGCGCCAGCCAGTACAGGTTGACGGTGTTGAGCACACCGACGAACGCGTCGGGCACGTTCGAGCGGTCCAGCGCCAGGCCCTCCTCGCCGCCGGTCAGGCCGCCGGGGTCGCGCAGGACGACGATCGACCCGACCTGCGCCATGGCCAGCGTGACCATCGAGAAGGCGATGCCCGACACCCGCAGCGCCACCCCGCCGACCAGCAGCGGCAGCGCGATGCCGATGACGGTGGTCAGCGCGAGCGCCGCGCCCAGGCCCCAGCCGAGCTCGGTGAGCGCCAGGTTCGCCACGTAGGTGCCGGCGGCGAAGTAGAGCGCGTGCCCGAACGACAGCAGCCCGGTGAACCCGAACAGCAGGTCGTAGGACAGCGCCACCCCGCCGAACACCAGGCACAGCGCCAGCAGCTGCAGGGTGCCGGGGCTGTTGAGGACGCCGTCGAACAGGCCGGGGACCTGCAGCGTCGAGTACGGCAGCACCGCCAGGACGACGAGCACGACCAGCGGCGCCAGCCGCGTCAGCTTCCGGCTCATGCCACCCTCGCAGTCAGCCCGCCGGGGCGGGTCAGCAGGACGACGGCGAGCAGCAGGACGACCGACAGGTCCCCCACCCCGCTGGCCGCGTAGTAGTTGGCGAACTGCTGCACCAGCCCGACGAGGACCGCGGCCACCGCGGCGCCGGTGATCGAGCTCATCCCGCCGATGACGACGACGATGAAGGCGAAGATCAGCAGCGAGGTGCCCTGGCCCGGGGAGATGGAGCCGAGGTAGACGCCGCCGAGCGCGCCGGCCAGCGCGGCGAACGCGCCGCCGATGGCGAAGACCAGCGTGAACGCCCGCCGCACGTCGATGCCGAGCGCGGTCACCATCGACCGGTTCTCCACGCCGGCGCGGATGACCAGGCCGAAGCGGGTGTAGCGGAGGAAGGCCAGCACGGCGAGCAGCACGACGACGGCGCTGCCGATGAGCAGGAACCGGTCGTTGGGCACGCTGGCGCCGAGCACCGACGTCGTGTCCTCGGCCCAGGCGGGCGCCGGGAACGGCCGTGGGTCGGCGCCCCAGACGGCCCGCACCAGCGCGACCAGCGCCAGGCTCAGCCCCACGGTGACCAGCACCTGCTCGATGTGCCGCTCGTAGAGCGGGCGGATGAGCAGCAGCTCGATCAACGCGGCGACGACCGTGCCGATGGCGACCCCGAAGGCGACGGCGAGCGCGAAGCCCCACCCGCCGGACCCGGCGCCGGGCAGGTTCTCCGAGGCCCACCAGGTGCCGTAGGCGCCGATGGTGAGGAAGGCGCCGTGGGCGAAGTTGAGCACGCCCATCAGCCCGAAGATCAGCGAGAGGCCGGAGGCGACGAGGAAGTACAGCGCCGCGAGCCCGAGGCCGGTGACGGTCAGCAGCACGATCGTGCTCATGCGCCGGCCTCGCTGGCGCTCGTCCGGTGCATGCGCACCCGTGGCTCTGTCCCCGGTGGGCTCGCGAGCTCGCCCACTGCGTGCGCACCCCCGCTCGTGGCCACGCCGAGCAGCTCGCGGGTGCGGTCGGCGTCGGCCAGCAGCTCCGGCGCGGACCCGCTCCACACCGCGCGCCCCTGGTCGACGACGACGGCGTCGGTGGCCATGCGGCGCACCACGGACAGGTTCTGCTCGACGAGCAGCACCGTC
The DNA here is from genome assembly GCF_054050415.1 of Geodermatophilus sp. SYSU D01180. Classification (NCBI taxonomy): domain Bacteria; kingdom Bacillati; phylum Actinomycetota; class Actinomycetes; order Geodermatophilales; family Geodermatophilaceae; genus Geodermatophilus; species Geodermatophilus sp. SYSU D01180. The sequence goes on from NZ_JBJGZH010000007.1 coordinate 162,035, forward strand.
ACCTCCTCGGCGGCGCGGGCGAGCACGTCGGCGACCTCGGCGACCAGCAGCGGCGCCAGGCCCTTGGTCGGCTCGTCGACGAGCAGCAGCTGGTTGTCGTTGAGCAGCAGCCGGGCGATGGCCACCATCTGCTGCTGGCCGCCCGAGAGGGTCCCGGCGAGCTGCCGGCTGCGCTTCGCGAGTTCCGGGAACAGCTCGTACACGCGGTCGTGGTGGTGCGCGGAGTCGCGCCGCTCGGCCAGCGTGAGGTTCTCGGCGACGGTCAGCCCGCCGAAGACCTCGCGGTCCTCGGGGGCGTAGCCGACGCCGAGCCGGACGACGTCGTGGGTGCGCCGGCCCGACAGCCGGTGCACCCGGCCGGCGGCGTCGGTGAGCTCGATGCGGCCGGTCGAGGGCACCAGGCCGAGCACCGACTTCACCGTCGTCGTCTTGCCCGCGCCGTTGCGGCCGAGCAGCGCGGTGACGCCGCCGCGGCGGACGGTGAGGTCGACGCCCTGCAGGATGTGCGAGCCGGAGAGCCGGACGTGCACGTCGGAGAGCCGGAGCAGCACCGGCCGGTCGGCGGTCACAGCTGGTCCCCCAGGTAGGCCTCCTGGACGACGGGGTCGGCGGTGACCCGCGCCGGGGTGTCCAGCGCGAGCAGCGAGCCGTGGTGCATGACGGCGACCCGGTCGGCGAGGCCGAGCAGGACGTCCATGTGGTGCTCGACCATGAGCACCGTCCGGCCCTCCTCGCGGTGCACGTCGGCGATGACCTGCGTGAGGCCGGCGACCTCCCCGGTGCTCACGCCGGCCATCGGCTCGTCGAGCAGCACCACGGCGGGGTCGGTGGCCAGCAGGATCGCCAGCTCCAGCTTGCGCTTGTCGCCGTGGGAGAGGGACCCGGCGAGCGCGTCGCCGCGGGCGGCGAGGCCGACCCGGGCCAACGCCCGCTCGGCCACCTCGAACGCCCGGTCCGAGGGGCGCACCCGCTGCCAGGGCCGCAGGCTGCCGCCGAGCCGGGCCTGCGCCGCCAGCCGCACGTTCTCCCGGACGCCGAGGCCCGCGAACACCGACGAGGACTGGAAGGTGCGACCCAGCCCCAGCCGGGCCCGCGCGGCCGGGGCGGCACGGGTGATGTCGGCGCCGTCCAGGGTGATCGTGCCGGCGGTGACCGGCAGCAGCCCCGAGAGCAGGTTGAACAGCGACGTCTTGCCCGCCCCGTTGGGCCCGATGACGGCGACGAACTCGCCGGGGGCGACGTCGAGGGAGACGTCGGAGACGATGACCGCGCCGCCGATCGCGCAGGTCAGGCCGGCCACCCGGAGCACCGGCTCGCCCGCGGGGCGGGCGGCCGGTGCCGGGGCGGGGAGGGAGGTGGTCACTGCCCGGTCCTCGGGAGCGGCGTCCGGGTCAGGAGGTGGCGACCGGCGGCGCGGTGGCCTCCGGGTCGAGGGTCTCGACGAGCACCGGGACCAGCTCGTCGCCCTGCTGCTCCAGGCGGGCCTGGAACATCGGCTGCAGGAGCGCGTGGTCCTCCTCGCGGATGGTCAGCTCGCCCTTGACGCCGTCGAAGGTCCAGCCCTCGAGCGCGTCGACCATGGCGCCGACGTCGTCGCCGCCCTCCTGGAGCGCGTGCACGACCATCTGGGCGGCGGTGAAGCCGTCCGGGGTGAAGAGGTCGACCGTGCCGCCGGCCTCCTCGACCCGCTCGGTCATGGCCTGGCTGACCTCGTTGTCGACCGCCTCGGCGAAGAAGTGCGACAGGTAGTCGATCTGCGTGGCCTGGGCGCCGTAGGTGGCGTAGCTGGCGCGGATGTCCAGGCCGGTGACGACGGTGGTGGAGTCGAGCACGCCCTGCTGGCCCATCGCCTGCCACATGGCCGGCGCGGTCTCCCCCGCCCAGGCGACGAAGACCAGGTCGGCGCCGGCGTCGCGGGCCTGGGAGGCGAACGGCGTGAGGTCGGTGGCGCTGGCCGGCACCAGCAGCGGGGTGACGGTGGCCCCGGCCTCGCCGAGGACGGCGGTGACGGCGCCGACGTTGGCCTGGCCGAACGCGCTGTCCTGGGCGAAGACCAGCACGGTCTTGCCCTGCGCGTCGCCGATGAACGACTGCGCGGTGAGGATGTCCTGGTAGGTCTGCCGGCCCGACCGGAAGGTGTTGTCGTTGACGCCGGTGACCGCGTCGGTGGCGGCCGGCCCGGAGATGAACAGCACGTCGTTCTGCTCGGCCAGCGGCGCGACCTGGGTGGCCACCCCCGAGGCGGTGGACCCGGCGAGCACCTGCACGCCCTGGCCGATGAGGTCGGTGGCCTCGGCGACGGCCTTGGCCGGGTCACCGGCGTCGTCGCGCTCGACGACCTCGATCGGCCGGCCGTCGACCTCACCGGTGCCGTCGGTGGCGTAGTCCAGGCCGGCCTCGAAGCCCTGCAGGTACTGCTCGCCGTAGGTGGCCAGCGGCCCGGTGGAGGAGAAGACGAGCCCGACGCGGATCGGCTCGCCCTCGCCGCCGCCGTCCCCGCCGCTCCCGCCCGACGAGGTGGCGGTGGGGCTGCCGCAGGCGGCCACCGACAGGGCCAGCGCGGCACCGGTGGCCAGGACGGCGGTCCGGGACCGCTGACGGGGACGCGACATGGCGAGCTCCTCGGTGTGTGCGACGGTGCACGGTTGCTGCTCCGGACGGTCCCGTCCGGCGTGGGCTGGACCACACCGTAGGGAGACGGTCACGGGCTGCCCATGTCGCGACCCCCTACAGCCGCACCCGCCGCTGTGGTGACGCAGCACACGTCCCCGACCGGCACGGGCCGTTCACCCCGGGGCCGTACCGTCGGTCGCGTGACCTCCACCTCCGGGAACGTGCGCACCGACCGCTGGCTGCGGCTCGACGGGACGACGAACACGCGCGACCTGGGCGGCCTGCCCACCACCGACGGCGGGACGACGGCGTTCGGCCGCGTGCTGCGCAGCGACAACCTGCAGACCCTCAGCGACGCCGACGTCCGGCGGCTGGTGGAGGACCTGGGCGTGCGCGAGGTGATCGACCTGCGCACCACCGCCGAGGTGCTGCTCGAGGGCCGCGGCCCGCTGCGCGCGGTCGCGGACGTCACGCACCGGCACTTCAGCCTGCTGCCCGAGCGGGGCCGCCACACCGACGTCTTCGCCGTCGAGGAGGACGAGGTCCCCGACCTGCCGGCCGACTGGGCCGAGACGGTGCTGCCGCGGCAGACCACCGAGGCCGACGAGGTCGAGCCGCCGGCGGTGCGCTCCTACCTCGGCTACCTGCACCACCGCCCCGAGAACGTGCTGGCGGCGCTGCGGGCGATCGTGGCCGGCGACGGCGCGGCGGTCGTGCACTGCGCGGCGGGCAAGGACCGCACCGGCGTCGTCGCGATGTTCGCCCTGGCCGCGGCCGGGGTGCCCGACGAGGAGATCGTCGCCGACTACGCGCTGACCGCCGAGGTCATCGAGGCCCTGGTGGCCAAGCTGCGGCAGTCGCCGACGTACGCCGACGACATGACCCGCCGCAGCGTCGCCAGCCACACACCGCGGGCGGCGACCATGCGCCGGCTGCTGGAGATCCTGGGCGAGCGGCACGGCGGGCCGCTGGGCTGGCTCGACGAGCACGGCCTCGGCGCCGACGAGCGGGCCGCCCTGCGCGCGAGGCTCCGCGACTGAGGCCGTTCCCGAGATCAACACACGTCGGCGGCCCTCTCGAGGCCGTGGAGAGGGCCGTGGACGCGTGGTGATCCCGCCCGCCTCGACGCCCTGAGCGGGCTGTCCGGCGCGCGGCTCCTGGCGGACCCCGTGGACCGCCGCTAGTCCGCCGTCCGCGTGGCCGGGGCCGGCGGGCGGTCGCGGTGCTTGTGCCGGTACATGGCCGCGTCGGCCTCCCGCAGCAGCCGCTCGGCGTCGCCGCCGGGGCCGGTGTGCACGGCGACGCCGGTGCTCGTCCCGACCGCCGCGGGGACGCCGTCGAGACGGAACGGCTCGGCGAAGGCCGCCGCCACCCGGCCGACGACCGCCTCGGCGTCCGCGGGCGCGGCCAGCCGCGGCAGCAGGACGGCGAACTCGTCGCCGCTGAGCCGGCCGACGGTGTCGCCGGGGCGCACCGCGGCGCGCAGCCGGGCCGACACCTGGCGCAGCAGCTCGTCGCCGGCCGCGTGGCCGAGCGTGTCGTTGACCGCCTTGAACCGGTCGAGGTCGCAGAAGAGCACGCCGACGGAGCCGGAGGGGGCGACGGCGGCCAGCGCGGCGGCCAGCCGGTCGCGGAACAGCACCCGGTTGGGCAGTCCGGTGAGCGCGTCGTGGGTGGCCTGGTGCCGGACGGTCTCCAGCAGCCGGGCCTTCTGCAGGGCGGTGGAGGCCTGGTCGCCGACGCCGCGCAGCCGGGCGAGGACGTCGGCGTCGAGGGCCTGGCTGACCTCGCCGTCGGCCCAGCTGGCGGTGACCACGCCGAGGAAGGTGGTGCCCGCGAGCAGGGGCACGGCGACGACGTCGGTGAGGTGCAGGGCGGCGAGCAGGTCGCGCATCGGGGCGCTGGCGCCGGTCGCGCTGACCACCCGGGGCTCGCGGTCGGTGAGGATGCCGAAGACCTCGGGCACGTCCCCGGCCCGCAGGGCCGCCGACCGCAGGACCTCCTCCTGCTCCGGGGACAGCCCGGCGCAGGACTCCGCCCGCAGGACACCCCCGGCCGGGTCCCAGAGCAGGACGCCGGAGCTGCCGCAGCCGACGATGCCGGTCAGCGCCCGGGCGACGACGGCGCAGACCTCGGCCGCCTCGCCTGCCTGGGCCAGGCCGTGCGCCAGCTCCAGGAGGGCGCCGGCCCGGCGGGCCTCCAGCCGGCTGTCCTCGAGGGCCAGCACGAGGTCGAGGGCGGCCGCGGCGTGGCCGGCGTAGGCGGCGAGCATGGCCCGCTCGTCGCCGAGGCCGCCGTCGCCGGCGCGGTGCAGGGCGGCCAGCCGGCCGTGGGTCCGGCGGGCGGAGGCGACGTCGACGGTCACCGCGCCGGGGCCGAGGTCGTCACCGGCGAGCAGCCGTGCGACCAGCCGCGGCACCTCGCCGGGGGCCAGGCCCGAGCTGTGCACGAGCGGGGCGCCGCCGCGCGGGGAGGAGACGGCGAGCAGGTAGGCGGGGGCGAGGACGGCGGCGGCCGCGCGGTCCACGATGCGCCGCAGGACGGTCTCGAGGTCCCCGCCCTCGACCAGGTCGGTGGCCGCCGACTGCAGGCTGCGGACCTGCTGGCGCAGCGCCACGAGCTCGGGGTCGGTCGCGTCCGTGCCGCGGCGGCGGCGCGGCCACCGGCCGCGGCGCTCCCAGGTCAGGTGGTAGACGCAGGTCTCTGCGCCGGAGGACTCGCACTCCTCGTGGACGACGGTGGCCGGGGCCAGGCCGAAGATGGTCGGCACCATGCTGATGAGCCCGCGCGCGTAGTCGCAGTCCAGCCGCGAGTGCGGGTAGCCCGCGTGCAGCCGGTAGCGCAGGGTCGCGGACGTGGCGTCGGACCGCAGCACCTCCATGGTGGAGGTGGTGGTGAAGTTGGCGACCGCGCGCGGCAGCCGGGCGAACACCTGCCGCGGTGAGCCCATGGCCCGCACGAGGACCACCAGGCTGGGGTTCATCCCGGTGCGCAGGGACTCCGCGCCGATGCGGTACATGGCGCCGGGGTCGCCGAGGACCTCGGTGGCCGCGGTGAACAGGCGGATCCGGGTGTCGTAGCTGGTCCACGTCGCGGGCCGGGACAGCTCGGCGGCCGTGAACGGCACGTCCGCGCGGCGCAGCACCTCCTCGACCGCCTCGTCGCCGGCGTGCTGGCGGACGAAGGCGAGGACCAGCCCGGTGGTGGCACCCGACGTCTCACGGGCCTCCGCCGGGGGGACGGTCCCGTCCGCGGGTCCTGCTGCGCTCACGCAGGGACGATCGGCACGCGGGGCTGCCGGGTTGAGCGGGGCGGTGCGGTCCGGGGCGCCACTCCCCCGTGCGGGGGAGCACCCCCGGACAGCAGTCGGCCCCGGGCTGCGGAGGCAGACCGGGGCCGTGCAGTCACGCCGCAGGTGAGCTGCGGGGGCGGCCTCCCTGCAGGGCCCCGCCGCTGGCCCGTCCCGGGTCCCACCCTGAGCGTGCGAAGGGGGGGGAGGACGGGGTCCTTCCACGGTGGGGGGCAGGGAGGTCCTTCGTCAGAACCCGCGCGTGGAGAACGAGTTGCTGTTGGCCATGGTGAGCAGCTCGTCGCGCATCGCGGGGCTGCTGCTGCGGGCGAGGGCCCGGTCGATGGCCCGCCGCGTGCGAGCCGCCTGCCGACGCTGCCGCCAGGTGGTCCCGATGGACATGTCCGTGTCTCCTCTTCGGTGCTCTCGTCGTCGTGCACCTGTAGTAAAGCAGGTGACGCCTCGAGTATTCCGAAGGATCGCAGGGCATGTCGGCGAATGCCCGACGATCGTTCACCCGAGAGGGTGGGATCGGTCACCACCCGACGGTCCTGCCACGGCGGGCGTCAGCCGCGGGCGAGCACCGCCCGCGCGGCGGCCCGGCCGGCCCGCGGGTCGTCGGCGGCCAGCGCGGCGGCCGCGGCCTCGCGGCAGGCGGCGAGGTCGACCGTGGCCAGCCGCGCCCCGACCCCGGCGACGGCCGAGCCGGCGCAGGACAGCGAGGTGATGCCGAGACCGACGAGGACGCAGGCGAGCAGCGGGTCGGCCGCCGCCTCGCCGCAGACCCCGACCGGCTTGCCGGCCCGCCGGCCCGCGGCCGCGGTCAGCTCCACCAGCGCCAGCAGCGCCGGCTGCCACGGGTCGGTGAGGTCGGCCAGGTCGGCGGAGAGCCGGTCGGCGGCCAGCGCGTACTGGGACAGGTCGTTGGTGCCGATGGACAGGAAGTCGACGTGCCGGAGCACCCGGTCGGCCAGCAGCGCCGCCGAGGGCACCTCGACCATGACGCCGGGCACGAGCCCGCGCTCGCGCACCCGGGCGGCGAAGTCCGCGGCCTCGGCCTCGGTGGCGACCATCGGGGCCATCACCCAGGGCGTGGCGCCGGTGCGGCGGGCGGCCTCGGCGACGGCGTCGAGCTGGCGGTCGAGCAGGCCGGGGTCGCGGCGGGCCACCCGCAGGCCGCGGACGCCCAGCGCGGGGTTGGCCTCCTCGGGCGGCGTCGCGAACTCCAGCGGCTTGTCCGAGCCGGCGTCGAGGGTGCGCAGCACCACCCGGCGGCCGGCCGCGGCCTCGAGGACGTCGGCGTAGCCGCGCGCCTGCTCCTCCACCGTCGGCTCGGCGGCCCGGCCGAGGAAGGCCAGCTCGGTGCGGAACAGGCCGACCCCCTCGGCGTGCGCGGCCAGCGCCGCCCGGGTGCCGTCGCCGTCCTGCACGTTGGCCAGCACGGGGACCGGGACGCCGTCGCGCGTGGCGGCCGGCCCCTGGTAGCCGGCCAGGGCCTCGGCCGCGCGGCGGGCGGCGTCGAGCTGGCCGGCGGCCACCGCCGGGTCGGGGTCGACGGTGACGGTGCCCTCCTCGGCGTCGAGCAGCACGGTCGAGCCGGCCGGGACGGCGTCCAGCCCCTCCACCGCGACGACGAGCGGCAGGCCCAGCTGCCGGGCGATGATCGCGGTGTGGCTGGTGGTCCCGCCCAGACGGGTGGCCAACCCGACGATGCGGGCCGGGTCGAGGCCGGCGGTGTCGGCGGGCGCGAGGTCGTCGGCGAGCAGCACCGAGGGCCGCGCCGGCGCGGGGACGCCCGGCTCGCCCTGGCCGGTGAGCTCGGCGACGACGCGGTCGCGGACGTCGCGCACGTCGGTCACCCGCTCGGCCATCACGCCGCCCAGCGAGGTGAAGACGTCGACGAACTGCTGCGCGGCCTGCACCGTGGCCACCGCGGCGGGGACGCCGGCGCCGATCCGCTGCTCCACCGCGCCGAGCAGCCCCCGGTCGCGGGCCATGCCGGCGGTCGCCGACAGCACCTCGGCGGTCATCCCGGTCGCCGCGGCGGCGCGGTCGGCCAGGCGGCCCGCGACGGTCTCGGCGGCCGCGGTGAAACGCGCCCGCTCCTCCTCCCGCGCGGGCTCCGGCAGCTCGTCGAACGCCTCGGCGGGCAGCCGGACGGCGCCGGAGGGACGGACCACGGGACCGAGGACCACGCCGGGGACGACCGGGGTCCCGGTGAGCACGGTGCTGGCGGCGGTGGTGGACATGCGGACCTCGCGTCGGTCGGAGGGATGTCGGTCGGGGACCTCGTCGTCCGTCGGTGACCACAATCACGAAAACGTGTTGACTTGTCAACGTAACCAACGTACAACCACAGATACACAAGCCCGTTCCCACATGTTCGGGCACCGCCGCCGGCCTCCCGAGGACGCCGGGGACGACGACCGAGGGGGTCGACGGGTGTACGCCGAGGAGCGCCAGCAGGCCATCGCCACGCTGGTCGCCGAGCAGGGGCGGATCGCGGTCACCGCGGTGGCCGAGCAGTTCGGGGTCACCACCGAGACGGTGCGCCGGGACCTCGCCGTCCTCGAGCGGGCCGGTGTCCTGCGGCGGGTGCACGGCGGCGCCGTCCCCGCCGGGTCGCTGACGCTCATGGAGACGGCGCTGGCCGAGCGCAACGCCACCCGCGCCGAGGCCAAGCGGAAGATCGCCTCGGCGGCGCTGGACCTGCTGCCCGGCCGCGGCGGCAGCCTGCTGCTCGACGGCGGCAGCACCACCGCCGCGCTGGCCGAGGCGCTGCCGCTGGACCGGTCGCTGTTCGTGGCCACCAACGCGGTGCCGATCGCCGCCCGGCTGGCCAACGCGCCGGGCGTGACGCTGCACCTGCTCGGTGGCCGCGTCCGCGGGCTCACCCAGTGCGCGGTCGGCGAGACGCCGGTGCGGGCGCTGGCCGAGCTGCGGGTCGACGTCGCCTTCCTCGGCACCAACGGCATCACCCCCGGCCACGGCCTGACCACCCCGGACGAGGCCGAGGCGTCGGTGAAGCGGGCGATGGTGCGCGCCGGGCAGCGGGTGGTCGTGCTCGCCGACAGCAGCAAGCTCGGCCGGGAGCACCTGGTCCGCTTCGCCTCCCTCGACGACGTCGACGTCGTGGTCACCGACGACGGCGCCGACCTCGCGACCCTCGACGAGCTGGACGCCGCGGGCGTCGAGGTCGTGGTCGCGTGAGCGGGGGACGGGTCGTCACCCTCACGGCGAACCCCAGCCTGGACCGGACGCTGGCCCTCCCCGGCCCGCTGGCGCGCGGCGAGGTCGCCCGCCTGGGCGCGAGCTCCACCGAGCCGGGCGGCAAGGGCGTCAACGTCGCCCGCGCGCTGGCCGCCGCCGGCGCCGACGTCCTCGCCGTCGTGCCCGCCGACCCCACCGACCCGCTGGTCACCGCGCTGCACGCGCTGCACCTGCCACTGGTCACCGTCCCCACGGGCGCCCCGGTGCGCACCAACTACTCGCTCACCGAGCCCGACGGCACCACCACCAAGCTCAACGAGCCCGGCACCACGCTCGACGCCGGCCTGCGCGCAGCGCTCGCTGCCGCCGTGGCCGCGGCCGCCGCGGGCGCCGACTGGGTGGTGCTGTCCGGCTCGCTGCCGCCCGGCACGCCCGAGGACTGGTACGCCGAGCTGGTCCGCGCCGTCCGCGGCACCGGCGCGCGGGTCGCCGTCGACACCTCCGAGTCGCCGCTGCGGGCGCTGCTCGCCGCCGGGCCCGCGTCCGCGCCGGACCTGCTCAAGCCCAACGCCGAGGAGCTGGCCCAGGTCGCCGGCACGACCGAGGCCGCGCTGCTCGCCGACCCCGCCGTCCTCCTCGCGGCGGTGCGGGCCCTGCACGCCGGCGGCGTCCGCGAGGTGCTGCTGACCCTGGGCGGCGCCGGCGCGGTGCTGTCCACGGCCGACGGCGTGTGGTCGGCGCGCGCGCCGCGGATCGTCGTCCGCAGCACCGTCGGCGCCGGCGACTCGAGCCTGGCCGGCCACCTGCTGGCCGACCTGGCCGGCGCCCCGCCCGCCGAGCGGCTGCGCCGCGCGGTCGCCACCGGCTCGGCCGCCGCCGCGCTGCCGGGCTCCGCCGTCCCCACGCCGCAGCAGGTGCACCCGGACGCCGTCGAGGTGTCCCCCGGCCTGCCCGGCCCCCCTCCCCTCCCCGAGCCCGTCCCGGCCGCCGGCCGCGACGTCCCCTGACGCCCCGGAAGGTCCGTCATGTCCGCACTCATCACGCCCGAGCTGGTCGTCCTCGACGCCGACCTCGGCTCCGACAAGGCCGCGGTCGTCCGCCGGCTCGCCGGCCTGGTGGCCGACGCCGGCCGGGCCACCGGCGCCGAGGCGCTCGCCGGCGACGCGCTCGCCCGCGAGGCGCAGGCCGCCACGGGCCTGCCCGGCGGCATCGCCATCCCGCACTGCCGGTCGGCCGCGGTCACCCAGGCGTCGCTGGCCTTCGCCCGGCTCGCCCCCGGGGTCGACTTCGGCGCCGCGGACGGCCCGGCCGACCTGGTCTTCCTCATCGCCGCGCCCGCCGCCGGCGACGCCGACCACCTCACCCTGCTCTCCGCGCTGGCCCGCGCGCTGGTCCGGCCGGACTTCGTGGCCTCCCTGCGGGCCGCGGGCTCGGCGGAGGACGTCGTCCGGCTGGTCGAGGAGGTCGTCTCCCCGCAGCCGGCGGCCGGCGCGACCGCGGCCGCCTCGGTCCCGGCCCCCGCCACCACCGCGGCCGCCACGGCACCCTCCGCCGCACCCGCGGCGCCGGCCCCGGCCGCTCCTGCAGCCGCCGCCCCGGTGGCGCGGCGCAAGCTGGTCGCCATCAGCGCGTGCCCGACCGGCATCGCGCACACCTACATGGCCGCCGACAAGCTCACCGCCGCCGCGGAGGCCGAGGGCGTCGACCTCGTCGTCGAGACCCAGGGGTCCTCGGGCTCCACGCCGCTGGACGCGTCGGTCATCCGCGACGCCGAGGCGGTGATCTTCGCGGTCGACGTCGGGGTGAAGGACCAGGACCGCTTCGCCGGGAAGCCCGTGGTCCAGTCGGGGACCAAGCGGGCGATCAGCGAGCCCGAGGTCATGATCCGCGAGGCGCTCGCCGCCGCGGACGACCCGAACTCGCACAAGGTGCCGGGTGGCGGAGCCGCGGCCGCCGCACCGTCCGGGGGCGGGGGCAAGCTGAGCGCCGGCGCAGAGGTCCGCCGCTGGCTGCTCACCGGCGTCAGCTACATGATCCCGTTCGTCGCGGCCGGCGGTCTGCTCATCGCGCTGGGCTTCCTGCTCGCGGGATACCCGGTGGCCCTGACCAACCCGGACTCCGGCAACTCCTGGGCCAAGGACTGGGTCCTCAACAACTCCCTGTTCGACCTGCCCACGAGCACGGTCGCGGACCTGAACGGCGGCCTCGCCGGCTACCTCGGCGCGACCCTGTTCTTCATCGGGTCCCTCGCCTTCTCGCTGTTCATCCCCGCCCTGGCCGGCTACATCGCCTACGCCATCGCCGACCGGCCCGGGCTGGCGCCGGGCTTCATCACCGGCCTGGTCGCCGTCCAGGTCAACGCGGGCTTCCTCGGCGCCCTCATCGGCGGTGTGATCGCCGGCTTCGCGGCCCGGTGGCTGAGCCGCCTGAAGGTCGGGCGGATCGTCCGCGGACTGATGCCCGTCGTGATCATCCCGCTGCTGGCCACGTTGTTCGCCAGCGGGCTGATGGTGCTCGTCCTCGGGCGTCCGCTCGCCGCCGCGATCACCGGGCTGACGGACTGGCTCAACGGCCTGTCGGGCACCTCGGCGGTGCTGCTGGGGATCCTGCTCGGCCTGATGATGGCGTTCGACATGGGCGGGCCGGTCAACAAGGCCGCGTACGCCTTCGCCACGGCAGGCCTGGCCAGCTACATCTCCAACCCGAGCGAGAACACCGGTCCGCTGGTGATCATGGCGACCGTGATGGGCGCTGGCATGGTGCCGCCGATCGCCCTCTCGCTGGCGACCCTCATCCGGCCGAGGCTGTTCACCCCCGCCGAGCAGGAGCAGGGCAAGGCCGCGTGGCTGCTGGGCCTGGCGTTCATCACCGAGGGCGCGATCCCGTTCGCCGCGGCCGACCCGCTGCGGGTCATCCCGTCGATCATGATCGGCTCGGCGACCACCGGCGCGATCGTGGCGGCGGCCGGCGTCCAGGCGCAGGCTCCGCACGGGGGCATCGTGGTCTTCTTCGCCATCAACGGCGTGCTCATGTGGCTGCTCGCCATCGCGATCGGCACCGTCGTCGGCGCCGTGGCGGTGATCATCGCCAAGAGCATCGGCCGCAGGAAGGCCGAGGCCGACGTCCCCGAGGACGCCGTCGACCTGGAGCACACCCACGCCGCGACCCCCGCACCCGGCGTCAGCGCGCCTGCACGCGCCTGACAGGGCAGGCTCGACCCCACCACCCACTCCGAGCAGCGAGGACACCACCCCATGCCCAGTCAGACCGTCACCGTCGGCTCCCGGGTCGGCCTGCACGCCCGCCCCGCCGCGCTCATCGCGGAGGCCGTGGGCAAGGCCGGCGTCCCGGTCACCCTGGCCACCCCCGGAGGCAACCCGGTCGACGCCGGCTCGCCGCTGATGATCATGACGCTCGGTGCCCAGAAGGGCGCCGAGGTCACCGTGACCAGCGACGACGCCTCGGTGGTCGAGCACATCGCCGGCCTGGTGGCCCAGGACCTCGACGCCGAGTGACCCGGTGCGGCAGGAATGGCCATTTCTGCCGCACCGGCACGGACGCCGGGGGCCGTGCCCGCCGGCCGGGCGGGCCGGGGGCCCGCGGCCGG